>CALWYL010000004.1 GCA_944385765.1 uncultured Oscillospiraceae bacterium | reverse complement strand
TTGTAGTGCTTCTCCAGGTTCTTGGCCACGGCGGCGAACTGGTCGTAGGCGGCCGGGTTGGTCTCGTGGAGCTGGTCGATGGTCTGGGGAGTGCGGATGCCGGCCACGACGTCCTCGCCCTGGGCGTTCATCAGGAACTCGCCGTAGAGCTTGTTCTCGCCGGTGGCGGGGTCACGGGTGAAGGCCACGCCGGTGCCGCAGTCGTCGCCCATGTTGCCGAACACCATCATCTGCACGTTGACGGCGGTGCCCCAGGAGCTGGGGATGTCGTTCATGCGGCGGTAGGCAATGGCGCGGTCGTTCATCCAGCTGCCGAACACGGCGCGGACGGCGGCCATCAGCTGCACTTTGGGGTCGGAGGGGAATTCCACGCCGGCGAGCTCTTTGTACAGGACCTTGAAGCGCGCGACTATCTCCTGCATGTCCTCGGCGGTGAGGCCGGCGTCGGTGGTCACGCCGCGGCGGGCCTTGACCTCGTCCATTATGGCCTCGAACTTCAGGCGGTCATAGCCCATGGCCACGTCGGAGAACATCATGATGAAACGGCGATAGCTGTCGTAAGCCCAGCGGACGTTGCCGCTCTTGGAGGCCAGGGTGGCCGCGACGTCGTCGTTGATGCCGAGGTTGAGGATGGTGTCCATCATACCGGGCATGGAGGCCCTGGCGCCGGAGCGCACGGAGACCAGCAGGGGGTTCTCCTTGTCGCCGAACTTCTTGCCGACCATCTCCTCCATCTTGGCGAGATACTCGAAAATCTCGGACTCTATCTCGGGGGCGATTTTCTCGCCGTCCTCGTAGTAGCGGGTGCAGGCCTCAGTGCTGATGGTGAAACCCTGGGGAACGGGCATGCCTATATTGGTCATCTCGGCCAGGTTGGCGCCCTTGCCGCCCAGGAGCTCGCGCATGTTGGCGTTGCCCTCGGAGAAGAGGTAAACGTACTTTTTGCTCATCCTTCAACGTCCTTTCAAAAGTGTATGTGAGTTTAAAGAACACGCGGAAAAAACAAGGTGTTTTGATACGATTCAAATGTATCATACGACCTTGGAAAGTATATCATGTTTCTTCCTGTAGTTCAAGTGTATTATTTGTACTTTTTAGCGGCGTTTCTCAGGGATTTTTAGTTACTACTGCGACATTGTCGGCCAGACGGGCGAAGTCGGCGACCGACAGCGTCTCGCCCCTGGCCATGGGGGAGATGCCGGCCGCCTCGCAGGCGGCGGCCGCCAGCTCCCGGCTGAGAGAGGGCAGGGCGTTGGAGAGGGCGTTCTGCAGGGTCTTGCGCCGCTGGGAGAAGGACGCGCGCACACAGCGGAACATCAACTCCGCGTCCGCACATTCGCAGGGGGGAGCGGCGAGCGGGGTCAGGCGGACCACGCTGCTGGTCACCTTCGGCTGGGGCATGAAGCAGCCGGGGGGCACGTCGAAGAGGCGCTCTATACGGCAGTGCCAGTTTACATAAATCGTAAAGGCTCCGTAGTCGGGCGTGCCGGGCTTGGCGCAGAGCCTCTGTGCCACCTCGCGCTGTATCATCACTGTTATCAGCCGGAAACAGCCGGAATCAATGATTTTAGCCAACAGCGGGGAGGTGATGCTGTAGGGCAGGTTTGCACAGACAAGGGGGGAGAGCCCGCCGGCCCGTTCGGATATTAGTTTACATAAGTCTAGCTTGAGGGCGTCCGCATTCACTACCTCCACATTCTCCAGCCCCTCCAGGGACTCATGGAGCAGGGGGAGGACGGAGGCGTCCAGCTCCACGGCGCAGACCTTTGCCGCCCGGGCGGCGAGCTCCACGGTGAGGCTGCCGGCCCCCGGGCCTATCTCCAGCGCGAAGGAGCCTACGTCCGCGCCGGAGGCCTCGGCTATGCGCCGGGGGACGGAGGGGTCGATGAGGAAGTTCTGCCCCTTGGATTTGGAGAAGCGGAAACCGTGGCGCTGCAGGGCCGCGCGCAGCTCGGAGGCGTTGGCCGGGTTCATATGAGCAGCCTCGCCGCGCCTATGGCCGTGGCGCACTCGCAGTGTTCCGGTATGATGAACTCCGTGCCGTAGGCCCGGGTGAAGGTGGCGAAGTTCTCCCGAGAGGCCGCGGTGCCGGCCAGAGCGCCTATCACGGCGACCGCCACGGCGCCTGTGGCCATGCAGGCCATCATGGACATGGTGCCGATGACCTGCAGCACCATGTTTGTGAGGCCGGCGGCCCAGTCCGCGTCGCCGGCGGGGGGCTCCAGCCGGGCGAGGTTGGAGGCCGTGAGATAGGGGTCCAGCTGGCCGTAGCTCTCCACGAAATCCCCAATCAGCAAATCCACCCGGTTGGTGTCGCCGCCCAGGGCCAGCTTGTCAAACTCGCGCATGTCGTCCAGGCCCAGCACGCGCCTGGCCAGGCCGCGCAGGGTCCCGCCGCCCACACCAGTGCCGCAGATATGGCGGTATTCGCCGCCGCGGGCGTGCACGAAGGCCGTGCCGGTGCCGATGCTGGCCACCACCAGGTCGTCCCTGGAGGTGAGCCACTGCGCGCCGGCGCCAATGGCGGCGGGCTCGGGGACGCGGACGGGGGAGAGCCCGGGGGACTCCAGCCCGGCTGAGCCGGCAGAGAGCCCGGTGAGGGCTATGCGCTCAGCGGAGGACGGATCTATGCCCAGGGAGCCGAGCAGGGCCGGCACATCCACCGCGCGGCCGGGCTCGTAGTGGGTGAGAGCCACCTCTCCGCCCTCGAGCGCGCAGAGCTTGACGGCGGAGGCCCCCATGTCTATGCCAAGTACCATTCAAAACACCTCAAAACCTGTCATTCGGCGGCGTATTGCGCCGTGCTGTCCACTACGACGTTGCCGGCAGAGTCCAGCAGCGGCGTGACGCCGGAGGCACCGTTGCCGTAGGTGACGAGATAGTTGACGCCCGTGGCCGTATCCACCACGACCATCAGCGCGCCAAAGTAGAAGCTCTGATCCTCTTTTACAACAAAACGCTTTTCCCTTTTAGCCATGCCGCATCCCCCTTATATCAGTTTCTCATATCCGCTGCGCCTGGGGTCATGTCCCGGGCCCTTGAGGGTGACTATCACCTCTCCGCAGCGCGTATAGCCCAGTTTCTGCAGGAGCCTGTTCATGGCGGCGTTGTCCCGGTGGGTGTCCACGCGCACGCTCTCCTTGCCCATGCCGGCGGCCAGGTCCTCCGCCAGCGAGAACATCTCGCGCGAGAGCGAGGTGTGCCGGAATTCGGCGGCGGCCATGGTGCGGTGTATGACGGCGTAGTTTTCGCCCCCGGTGAGCCACTCGCCGGCGATGCCGCGGTAACTGGCTTCCGGCTCCATGGAGACGCACTCGTAGCCGGCGACCGCGCCCTCGTGCTCGAACACCCAGCCGCGGGAGGCGGCTATGTCGGCCTCAAAGGCCGCCCGGTTGGGGTAGCCCTCCTGCCACTGGTCCACCCCGCTCTCCCTCAGGTAAGCTTTTGCCTGTTCCGCTATATCCAGCAGGCGGCCGATGTCGCGCTCCTCGGCGCGGCGCGGCTCAAACTTCAGCTTCAGGCGCTCCGGCAGGCGCTCGTATTTGAGCTCCTCAACCAGCCGCCTGTCCTCTTTGGAGCTCAGCTGGAGCCGCTCAAACATGTCAGGGCGCTTATCCAGCGTGCGCTCCAGCTGCTTGCGCCTCCGCCAGAGGCGGACCTTCTCGTGGTCGCCGGTGAGCAGCACCTCCGGGACGGCGCGGCCCTCCCAGACCTCCGGTCTGGTGTACTGGGGGTACTCCAGCAGCCCGTCCCAGTGGCTCTCGCCGGTGTAGCACTCCTCGTCGGCCAGCACGCCGGGCACCATGCGGCAGACACAGTCCGCCACCGCCATGGCGGCGATCTCGCCTCCGGTGAGCACAAAGTCGCCCAGGGATATCTCCTCGTCCACGCACTGCTCTATGAAGCGCTCGTCCACGCCCTCGTAGTGGCCGCAGACGAGGACGAGGTGGTCGTAATCCCGGCGCAGGCGCTTGGCCTCCTCCTGATTGAAGGGCCTGCCCTGGGGGGACATGTATATCACGCGGCTGCGGCGCCCGCCGGCGCTGCGCATCACGTCGTCCAGGCAGCTCTTGAGCGGCTGGGCCATCATCACCAGGCCCCAGCCGCCGCCATAGGGGTAGTCGTCCACCTGCATCTGCCTGTTTTCCGTGTAGTCGCGTATCTGTACGCAGTTTATCTCCACAGCGCCCTTTTTCTCCGCGCGGCCTATGATGCTCTCGCCCAGCACGCGGGACATGCTGTCGGGGAAGAGAGTCAAGATGTCTATCCTGTAGGGCGCCATATCACATACCCTCTATGAGACGCACGGTCAGCCGCCTGGAGACCGTGTCCAGGTGCTTCAAGAACTCGGGCACGGCTGGGATGAGGTGCTCCGGCCCGTTCCCCCGCACCGCGTAGACCTCGTGGGCCGGGGTGCGTATTATCTCCTCCACCGCGCCCAGCGGCTCTCCGGACTCGGTGTATACCTCGTAGCCGATGAGATCCCCCATAAACACAAAGCCCGCGGACAGCCCGGGGTCGGAGCGGTCGGCACAGACGGCGCGGCCCTTGTACTCCAGCGCGGCGTCCATGTCGTTCACGCCCTCCAGGGTGACCAGCAGCGCGCCCTTGTGCACCCTGGCGGAGAGGACCTTCAGTTCGCGGCCGTCTATGAAGAGCGATTGGAGGCCGCGCAGGTCCCCGGGGTCATCCTCGTGGGGCAGCAGCTTGAGCTCGCCCTTTATTCCGTGGGTATTTACGATTTTGCCTATTTCCAAGAGTTCTTTCTGCATAGCACACCCCAATTTACAATGCCGAAAAAGCGCCTTCAGGCGCTTTTTCGGCAGTTTGATTCAGTCCAGGATGTCCACGCTGACGCGCTTGCCGTGCCTCTGGGCCACGGCCTTCATCAGCGTGCGTATCTCCTTGACTATGCGGCCCTGGCGGCCGATGACCTTGCCCATATCGCCCGCGGCGACCCTGACCTCAAAGATGGTCTCGCCCTCGGCTTTGCGCTCGGTCACAGACACCTGGTCGGGTTCGTCGACCAGGTTCTGTATGATATAGGTCAGTAATTCATTCATTGCAGCTGCAGCTCTCCTTACGCTTCCGCCTTTTTGAGCAGCGCCCTGACGGTGTCGGTCGGCTGTGCGCCGTTGGCAATCCAGTACTTGGCGCGCTCGAGATCCACCTTCAGCTTCTCGCTGTCGGCCAGCGGGTCGTAGAGGCCTATCTCCTCAATGAACCTGCCGTCGCGCGGGCTGCGGGAGTCGGCGACGACTATCCTGTAGAAGGGGGCCTTCTTGGCGCCCATCCTGCGGAGCCTGATCTTTACCATTTATTTTCACCTCCATGTCGTTTTTCCATATGTGAAATCACGCAGAGCGCGGTTTCAGGCAATCTTAAAATCCCGGGAATCCGCCCGGCATGCCGGGGATGCCGCCCATCTTGGCGAATTTCTTCATCTTTCGGCTGTTGCCGTTCATCTGCTTGACGAGCTGGAGCATCATGTCGTACTGCTTGAGCAGGCGGTTTACCTCCACCACGCTGGTGCCGCTGCCGGCGGCGATGCGCTTTTTGCGCGAGTTGCCGAGGATGCCGGGGTTTTCCCGCTCGCGCGGGGTCATGGAGAGGATGATGGCCTCGGTGTGGGCCATGGCCTTTTCGTCCACCTTGGCGCCCTTGAGCGCCTTGGGGCTCAGGCCCATCATGCCGGCTATGTCCTCCATGGAGCCCATACCCTTGAGCTGGGTGAGCTGGTCGTAGTAGTCGGTGAGCGTGAAGCGGTTCTGACGCAGCTTGTCGGCCATCTCGGCGGCCTTTTTTTCGTCCATGGCCTGCTCGGCCTTCTCTATCAGCGTCAGCACGTCGCCCATGCCGAGTATGCGTCCGGCCATGCGGTCGGGGTGGAAGGGCTCTATCTGGTCGAGCTTCTCGCCCACGCCGGCGAACTTGATGGGCTTGCCCGTCACGGCGGTGACGGAGAGGGCCGCACCGCCGCGGGCGTCGCCGTCCAGCTTGGTGAGCATGACGCCCGTGATGCCGAGCTGCTCGTCAAAGGCGGAGGCGGCGTTCACCGCGTCCTGACCGGTCATGGCGTCGACCACCAGCAGTATCTCGGCCGGCTCCGTGACCTCTTTTATGCGCCGGAGCTCGTCCATCAGCGCCTCGTCTATGTGCAGCCGGCCCGCGGTGTCCAGGAACACCAGGTCGTTGCCGTACCTCTTCGCGTGGGCTATGCCCGCCCTGGCTATCTCCACCGGGTCGCCCTGGCCCATCTGGAACACGGGGATGTCCAGCTGCGCGCCCACGGTCTCCAGCTGCTTTATGGCCGCCGGGCGGTAGACGTCGCAGGCCACCAGCAACGGCCGCTTGCCCTGGGATTTCTTCATCAGTGCGGCGAGTTTGGCGCCGTTGGTGGTCTTGCCCGCGCCCTGCAGGCCCACCAGCATGACCACGCTGGGCGACTTGGAGGAGATGTTCAGCTTCCTGTTCTCGCTGCCCATCAGCTGGCGCAGCTCGTCGTTGACTATCTTTATCACCATCTGCGCGGGGGAGAGGCTCTCCAGCACCTCGGCGCCCTTGGCCCGCTCGCTCACGCGCTTGATGAAGTCCTTGACCACTTTATAGCTGACGTCGGCCTCCAGCAGGGCCAGGCGCACCTCGCGCATGGCCTCGGTGATGTCCTGCTCGGACAGCCGCCCCTTGCCGCGGAGGCGCTTGAAAGTCTCGCTCAGCTTGCTTGAAAGGCCCTCGAATGCCATGCCTGCCCTCCTCTAGAACTCGATGCGCTGCAGCCGGTCCATGACGGCGCGAGCCGTCTCCCTCACTGTGCCGTCGGGGTTCGCCAGCAGAGCTGAGAGCTCCGCGGCGGCCTCGTTCAGAGCCTGACGCTGCTGGCGGAAGCGCGATACCAGGCCGACCTTGTCCTCTATGTCCCTCAGCGCGGCCTCCGCCCGCCGTATGTTGTCCCACACGGCCTGGCGCGAGACGCCGGTGAGCGAGGCAATCTCCGCCAGGGAGAGGTCCTCGTTATAGTGGAGGTCGAAGTACTCCCGCTGCTTGTCCGTGAGCAATTCGCCGTAAAAATCGAACAGCATCGTGCGGAATACGGTGTCGTCCGCCACGGTCATCGCCCCCGATGTAAAAGTCCGGCCCTTTACAGCCTCGACGATTATAAACCATTGTCCGGCCGCTGTCAAGCATTTTTATTTGACGGTATAGCGACCGCCGCCATGGGCAAAATTAGTTCACGAGAAGCAAACGGAGGGAAAAGAGATGTCCAGAGCCGCAAAAGGCATGTATATACCGATGGAGAAACTCGCTCAGTTCGCCGAGAACACGGCCAGATCCTTCAAGCTGTGCGGCCGCGTGCGCGGAAAGAGCCTCTCCCGCGCGCTGTATGGGGACCTGGCGCGCATCCGCCGGGCGCGGGAGCGGGCGGCTGGCGGCCGGGGCGCCGCGGCCGAGTGGCTGCTCGACAACTGGTATCTCATAGAGCGCGAGGGCGCGGGGGCCGCCCGCTCAATCGCGGGGGCCGGCAGGCTGCGCGCGGCCGGGGACGGCGCTGTGATATACGGATGCGCCTGGGCCCTGACACGTTCGGGGCTGGGCGAGATAACCGAGGAGCGCATATCCGTGTTCCTCACCGGCTTCCAGAGGGCGCTGCCGCTGGAGAGGGGCGAGCTGGCGGCCTTCACGGCCGCGCTGCGCGCCGCCCTCGTGGCCTACATCGCGGCTCAGGTCCCGGAGCTGGAGGGCCAGGAGGCCGCGGCGGCCGTGGCCGCGGCGGTGACCAGCCTGAGGGCGCTGTCCACGCTGGACCTCTCCGGCGCGCTGGAGGCGGCCGACCTCACCGAGGCCGTGCTGAGGCAGGACCCGGCGGGCATATACACGCAGATGGACGAGCGCACGCGGGATATGTACCGCCGCGAGGTGACCCGCCTGGCCAAGAAATCAGGCATCGGCGAGCAGAAGCTGGCCCGCGCTGTGCTGGAGCTCGCGCGCAAGTCCTCCGGAGAGGCGGCGCACGTGGGGCACTGGCTGTTCGTGCGCCCCATGGGCGCGGAGCCGCGCGGGGACGGCTGCACCGGGTATGTCGCGGCCAATTTGCTGATTGGCCTGTTTCTCTCCCTCCTGGGGGGATATTTCACGCGCAGCTTCTTCACGGCGGCGCTGCTGCTGCTCCCGGTGTCGGAGCTGGTGAAGAGCCTGCTGGACATGCTGGTGCTCAGGCTGGCACAGCCGAGGCTGATACCGCGCCTGGAGCTCCCCGGGGGAGTCCCGGAGGATGGACTGACGGTCTGCGCCGTATCCGCGCTGCTGACCTCGGAAAAGACCGGCGGAGAGCTGGCCGCCAGGCTGGAGGAGTACCGACTGGCCTCGCGGGACTGCGGGGAAAACCTGCTCTTTGCCCTGCTGGCAGACCTGCCGGAGGCCGCCGAGCGCACCGTGGACACCGACAATGACCGCCTGGAGTCGGCCAGAGCGGCCGTGGACGCGCTGAACAGGAAATACGGCGGCGGCTTCTACCTGCTCTGCCGCCGCCGCAGCTTCTCTGCGCCCGACGGGCGCTGGATGGGCCGGGAGCGCAAACGCGGGGCCATAATGGCCCTCGCCGCGCTGATGCGGGGAGGAGGGGGAGAGCTCTCAGTCCTCTCCGGCGACCCGGCGCGCCTGACCGGAGCGCGCTATATCCTGGCCCTGGACTCGGACACGCGTCTGCTGCCGGGGGCGGCGCGGGAGCTGATAGGGGCCATGCTGCACCCAATGAACCGCCCAAAGATTGAAAATGGCCGCGTGGT
The DNA here is from genome assembly GCA_944385765.1 of uncultured Oscillospiraceae bacterium. Classification (GTDB taxonomy): domain Bacteria; phylum Bacillota; class Clostridia; order Oscillospirales; family Oscillospiraceae; genus Scatomorpha. The sequence continues at coordinate 55,032 of CALWYL010000004.1, read as the reverse complement.
CTCGGGCTACGGCGTGATGCACCCCAGGATGGTCACGGAGCTGGCAAGCGCGGTGATGACGCGCTTTTCGCGCTGTTTCGCCGGCGAGGGCGGCACCGACCCCTACGGCTCGGCCTGCGGCGAGCTGTGGATGGACCTCACGGGCCGCGGGGGATTTTCCGGCAAGGGCATAATGGACGCCCAGGCGCTGCTGGAGTGCTGCTCCTCGCTGCCGGAGGGCGCCGTGCTCTCCCACGACGCCATAGAGGGCGCGCTGCTGCGTGGGGCCTATCTCAGCGACACAGAGCTCTCGGACACCTTCCCCTCTACGGCGGGCTCATATTTCAAGCGGCTGCACCGCTGGACGCGGGGGGACTGGCAGAACCTCAGATTCATCTCCCAGCGCTGGGCACTGCCGGAGGCGGAGCGCTGGAGGCTGCTGGACAGCCTGCGGCGCAGCCTGTTTCCCCTGGGAGGCACGGCCGCGCTGTTTTGCGCCGCCGTCCTGCCCGGTGTCGGCCCTTACCTGGCGGCGCTCTCCGCGCTCGCCGCGCTGTTCTCGGGTGCGCTGCCGGAGGCGGCCGCGGCCCTCGCCTCGCGCCCGGACGAGCGCGGGGAGTCGCTGTCGGCGCGGGGCTTTGCCGGCTCGCTCTGCCGCGCGCTCCTGCGCCTGGCTCTGCTGCCCTGGGAGGCGGCTGTGTGCACGGGCGCGGCCCTTACCGCCCTCTGGCGCATGCTGGTCACGGGGAAAAACCTGCTCCAGTGGCAGACGGCGGCCCAGAGCGAGGGCCACGGGGGCGGGCTCTGGGCACACGCGAGAGCCATGTGGCCGGAGTGCCTCCTGGGCGCCGTGACGGCGGCGCTCGCGGGCGGGGCGCCGGGCATATGCCTGGGCGCCCTCTGGCTGCTCTCGCCCGCGCTGGCTGAGTATCTGGACGGAGGGCAGCTGACGAGAGAGCGCCTGAGCGAGGACGACAAGGCCCTCCTGCTGGAGCTCGCGGGGAAGATATGGCGCTATTTCACCGAGCAGTGTACGCCGCGCGGGGGGTACCTGCCGCCTGACAACTGGCAGGAACAGCCCCCGCTGGGCGCCGCCATGCGCACCTCGCCCACGAATATCGGGCTGGCACTTGTGTCGTCCCTGGCCGCGGCCGACCTGGGGCTGGACGCGCCGGAGCGCGCGCTCGCCCTGGCCGGGCACATCCTGGACACGGTGGAGCGCCTGCCGCGTTGGCGCGGACACCTCTATAATTGGTACGACATCGAAAAGCTGGAGAGCCTCCGCCCGGAGTACGTCTCCACGGTGGACAGCGGAAACCTGGCGGCCAGCCTGGCGGCCTTTGCCGCCGGCGCGCGGGAATACGGGCGGGAGGACCTGGCCGCGCGAGCTGAGGCCCTGGCCTCCGGCATGGACTTCGCCGCGCTCTACGACGGGCGAAGGAGGCTCTTCCACATAGGCTGCGACGTCTCCGCCGGGCATCTCAGCGAGGGGCTGTACGACCTCATGAGCAGCGAGGCCCGGCTCACGGGCTACTACGCCGTGGCCACGGGACAGGTGGAGCGGCGCCACTGGCGCAGGCTGAGCCGCGCCATGGTCAAATACGGCGGCCGCCGGGGCATGGCCAGCTGGACGGGCACCATGTTCGAGTACCTGATGCCCGAGCTCTTCCTGCCTCTGGAGCCGGGGAGCCTGCTATGGGAGAGCGCGCGCTTCTGCCTTTTCGTGCAGCGGCGCGACGTGCCCCGGGGCCTGCCCTGGGGAGAGTCGGAGAGCGCATTCTACTCCCTGGACAGCTCGCTGAGCTACCGCTACAAGGCCCACGGCTGCGCCGGCCTGGCCCTGAAGCGGGGAATGGGGGCGGATACGGTGGTCGCGCCCTACGCCAGTTTCCTCGCGCTGTGCGTCTCCCCGAGGGAGGCCGTGAGGAATCTGCGCCGTTTGATGGAACTGGATATGGACGGGCGTTACGGCCTGTGGGAGGCCATGGACTTCACCGCATCGCGCTGTGCCTCCGGCGGGGGTGAGCAGGTGCGCTGCGTCATGGCACACCATCTGGGCATGAGCCTGGTGGCCGCCGCCAACTGCCTGCTGGACGGCGTAATGGTGCGGCGGTTCATGTCGCGCTGCGAGATGCGCGCCTTTGCCCCGCTGCTCAGCGAGCGGACCAGCCTGCGGGCGGTCACCCTGCGCCCCGGCGGCGCTGAGCCCCCGGCCAAACCGCGCCGGGGCGGCGGCGACGCCTGGGAGCTCTCCGGCGCGGGGTCTGACGCCGCTCGGCCGCGCGTCTGCCTGCTGTCAAACGGCGTTTATAGTGTTATGTTAACCTCGACGGGCCTCTCCTGTGCCACGGCGGGCGGCATCGGCGTCTATCGCGGGGCCGAGGACCCGCTCAGAGGCCCCGCCGGGCTGGAAATACGCCTGCGCGGCGAGGACGGGAGGGAGTTCGACCTGCTGCCCGTGCCCGGGGCGGCCGGGGGATTGGGGCACAGCTTCACCTTCCGGGGCGACCGGGCCGTACTGGAGGCCCGGGGCGCCGGGCTGAGAAGCCGGTGCACGGCGGCCGTAATAGCGGGCGGAACGGCGGAGCTGAGGGTGATAGAGCTCTCCTCGGAGAGCGGGTTCCGCGGCGAGCTGGTGCTGGAGTTTGAGCCAATGCTGGCACGCGTTGAAGATTATGTAAACCATCCCGCCTTCTGGCGGCTGGGCATGCACGCCTTGCTGGCCGGAGACGCGCTGCTGCTCTCCCGCCTGCCGCGCGCGGGGACAGGCGCGTGCTGCCTGTGCGCGCTGGCGGACCGGGCGGGGACGTGGCGCGCAAATGAGGGCGGGGAGGCGCTGGGCTGGCTCAACCACCCGCGCGCTGAGTTCAGAGTGCCCGTCTCGCTGGGGGCGGGCGGCAGCTGGGCGCTGAAATTCACCATAGCCTGGGGCGCTGAGGCCGAGGGGACACTGATGACGGCGCGGCAGGCGCTCTGCGCGCCGCCGGAGGCCTTTGCCGACCTGCTCACCGCCAAGGCGGCCCTGGACGGGCTGGACAGCCGGGGCGTCGCCGCGGCCATGGAGCTGGCCGCTGCCCTGGCCTTTCCGCGGGCGGGCATGGAGCGGCGCGGAGGGCGGGAGGAGCTGTGGCGACACGGCGTCTCCGGCGACGACCCCATAATATGCGCCCGCTTCACGGACCTGGGCTGCCGGCGCGCCGCCGGCGAGCTCATAAGGCAGCACTCGCTGCTCAGGGCCTGCGGGCTGAGGTCGGATCTGGTGTTCCTCACCGCGGACGGCGGGGACTACCTGCGCGGCCTCTCGCGCTCGGTGTCGGAGCTGCTGAGTGAGTGCTCGCTGGAGGCCCTCTCCGGGGCCAGAGGGGGAGTCCACACGGCGGACATCTCGGCGGAGGAGCTGCTGAGGGCGGCCGCCGTGGAGGTGGACCTCTCACATCCGCAGGAGGGCGGCGCGCGCCGCCCGCCGCAGGCGCCTTTTCCGGACTTCCCGCCGCTCCCGCGCCGCCGTCGCGGCGCTTACCCGGACTGCGAGTGGCTGCCGGACGGCTCCTTTGCCTTCAATACGCGCGGCTCGCTGCCGCCCAGGGCCTGGACGCACGTCCTCGCCAATGGCGGCATGGGTTTCCTGGCCGCCGACTCCGGCCTGGGCTGCATGTGGCACGGCAATGCCCGAGAGAGGCGCATAAATACCTGGATATGCGACGAAAAGGCCGTATCCGGCCCTGAGACGCTGGAGATGGAGGTGGGCGGCCGCCGTCTGAGCCTGTTCGCGGACGAGGACGGCGTGGACTGCCGCGTGACCTTCGGCTTCGGCTTTGCCAGGTGGGAGAAGTGCGGCGCGGCGGTGACCGCCCTGGCGCCGCCGGGGGAGGACGCGCGCCTGCTCATCGTGGAGAACGCCTCCGGGACGCTGTACTGGAAAACCGACCTCACGCTGTCGGAGAGCGAGAGGGATTCACGCTATGTGGTGACCTCGTGCGCGGAGGGCCTGATGAGCGCCGCCTCGCCCTGCTGGGAGGGGGCTGGCGTCAGCGCGGCCTTTTCCCAGGCGCCGAGGGAGTGGACCTGCGACCGGGCGGCCTGGCTGGCCGGGAGCCCGGCCCACGAACAGGGGGCGGGGCTGCTGCCCTGCTTTGCCGCGGCGTTCCAGGCGCGGACGCTGGTTATTGCCGTGTCCCCGGACGCCTCGCTGGCCTCGGAGCTCTCGAGGGTTGAGAGGGCCAGGGCGGAGCTGGAGCGCACTGTGGAGCACTGGCGGGCGGTGACCGGGCGACTGCGCGTGCACACGCCGGACGCCGCGCTGGACCGCTTCATGAACGGCTGGGCCGTCTATCAGGCGCTCTGCTGCCGCCTCTTGGGGCGCACGGGGCAATACCAGAGCGGCGGGGCCTTCGGCTTCCGCGACCAGCTGCAGGACGCCGTGAACCTGATACTGATAGACCCCTCACTGGCACGCTCGAGGATACTCGACTGCTGCGCGAGGCAGTACGAGGAGGGGGACGTCATGCACTGGTGGCATCCCCGGGGAAACGGGGCCCGGGGCGTGCGCACGCGCTGCTCCGACGACTATCTGTGGCTGCCCTGGGCGGTGGCGGAGTACGTGCAGAGGACGGGAAACAGGGCGATACTGGGGGAAAAGACGGCGTTCCTGCGCTCAGATGTCCTGGGAGAGGACGAGCGCAGCCGCTATGAGCAGCCTCCGTCCACGGAGGAGCGCTGCACGGTGCTGGAGCACTGCCGCAGGGCCTTCGCGCTCTACGGGCGGAGAGGCACCGGCGCGCACGGGCTGCCGCTGATGCTAGACGGCGACTGGAACGACGGCATGGACGCGGTGGGGCGCGCCGGGCGTGGCGAGAGCGTCTGGCTGGCCTGGTTCCACGCGCACACGGCCAGAGAGTTTGCCGGAGTGCTGGAAGAGGAGGGGCTGGCGGCTGAGGCGGAGAAGCTGCGCAGGAGCGCCGGAGAGAGCGCCCGGGCGGCGGACGCCGCCTGGGACGGCGGCTGGTATCTGCGCGGCTACTACGACAGCGGCGCGCCGCTGGGCGGCGCGGGGGCGAAGGGCTGCGAGATAGACAGCATAGCCCAGAGCTGGGCGGCAATTTGCCGGGAAGCCCCGCCGGAGCGGCGAAAAGCGGCCCTGGACGCCGCGCTATCGCGCCTGTTCGACCCAGAGAGGCCGCTCGCGCGGCTCTTCGAGCCGCCGTTTTGCGCCGAGGGGGAGCGAGCGGGATATATAAGGAGCTATGGCCCCGGCTTCCGCGAGAACGGCGGGCAGTACACGCACGCCGCCATCTGGCTGGCCCTGGCCTGCTTCCGCGAGGGGCGCGCCGAAGAGGGGCTGGCCTTGCTCCGCTGCGCCCTGCCCAGACAGGACGGGGCATACGGCGCCGAACCATTTGTAATACCGGCCGACGTCTGCGCCGCGCCGGAGAGATACGGCGAGGCTGGCTGGAACTGGTATACCGGCTCCGCCGGCTGGTTCTTCCGCACGGCGGCGGAGGAGCTGCTCGGGCTGAGGCTCCGCGGGGGAAAACTGAGCTTCTCACCGCGTCTCCCGGAGAGCTGGGACGGCTTCGAGGCCGAGTGGACGGACGGCTCAGGACAGGTGCACCGCCTGAGCGCGGACCGCGGAGGGAGTACAGTTGAGAGTTAATTCACAAAATATTTACCTTTAATGGCAGAAAGTTAATGCGCGCCGGGCATAAGTGTGCTATAATTCAGAGATTAGAAAAGGCAAAGAGGGGGAGGGGCATATGGAATACACCCGCGAGGAGCTGCTGCCGGGCGTGTGGCTCACCGCGCTGCGCACGGACAAGTTCAAAACAGGCACCCTGACCATGTCGCTGCTCAGCCAGCTGGACGCGGAGACGGCGTCCATGCACGCGCTCATACCCGGCGTGCTGCGCCGGGGCACCGTGAGACTGCCGGACATGGAGAGCATCGCGGGAGAGCTGGACGGGCTCTACGGCTCGCGCGTTGAGCCGGCGGTGCGCCGGGTGGGCGAGGTGCAGCTGACAGGCTTCACGGCCTCCTTCCCGGAGGACAGGCTGCTGCCGGAGAGGATGGGCCTTCTGGGGCGCATATCCTCGCTGCTGGGAGACCTGCTGCTCCGGCCCAATACCCGCGGCGGCCTGCTGCTCCCGGACTACGTCAACGGGGAGCGCGAAAAGCTGGTTGAGCGCATACGCGCGCAGAAAAACGACAAGGACTCCTACGCCGTGCAGCGGCTGATACAGCTGATGTGCGCCTATGAGCCCATATCGGCGGGCGTGCTCGGCTCCGAGGACTCGGCCGAGGGCATACACTACACCCGGCTGACCCGCCGCTGGCGGGAGCTCACGGCCACGGCGCCGATAGAGCTGTTCTACTGCGGCTCGGAGAGCTTTTCCGCCGTGGCAGACGCGCTGGGCGAGGCCCTGTTCGACCTGCCGAGAGGCGAGCTGGACGCCGACATCGGCACGGACGTGCGCATGAATTCGCTCGAGGAGTCGCCCAGGGAGTTCACGGACCTGATGGACGTCACTCAGGGCAAGCTGGCCATGGGCTGGCGGCTGGGGAACAGCATGCTGGAGCCGGACGTGCCGGCGCTGATGGTGTTCAACGCCGTGTTCGGCGGCAGCGTGACCAGCAAGCTCTTTATGAATGTCCGCGAGAGGCTGCAGCTGTGCTATTACGCGTCTTCCGGGCTGGACTGGCAGAAGGGGCTGCTGCTGGTCTCCAGCGGCGTGGCCTTTGACAAACTCGGCGCGGCGCGCGACGAGATACTGGCCCAGCTGGATGAGATAAGACGTGGAAACGTCACGCCCGAGGAGCTGACGGCGGCCAGGCGGGCGGTGAGGCACAGGCTGGCCACCATGTCGGACGACCCGTATTCCCTGGAGGGGCACTACCTGTCTTTCAACATCGCAGGCTCGGACGCCTCTCCGGAGGAGTTGGCGGCGGCCTGCGAGGACGTGTCAGTGGACGAGGTGGCGGAGATAGCCCGCAACGCCGAGTGCGACGCCATATACTATCTGAGAGCGGGGGAGGACGGAGAAGATGAAGAGGCTTGACTACCCCCACGTGGGCGAGATTCTGTATGAGACCTCGCTGCCCAATGGCCTGCCCGTGCTGGTGTCGCCCAAGCCGGGCTACGCGAAGAGCTACGCCTTCTTCGCCACCAAATACGGCGGGGCCATGCGCCGGTTCAACCTGCAGGGGAGGGCGATAGACACCCCGGCGGGAGTGGCGCATTTCCTGGAGCACAAGATGTTCGACATGCCGGAGGGGAACGCGCTGGCGGCCCTCTCGCAGAACGGCGCCTCGCCCAACGCCTACACGTCGGGTGGGATAACCGCGTACCACTTTGAGAGCACGCAGGGCTTCTACGAAAACCTGGACATATTGCTCAAATTTGTCTCCACACCCTATTTCACCGCCGAGAGCGTGGGCAAGGAACAGGGGATAATCGGTCAGGAGATACGCATGACCGAGGACAACCCCTACTTCGCGCTGTACTACGGGCTGCTGCGCGCGCTCTACGACCACCACCCTGTGCGCGAGAGCGTGGCGGGCACGGTGGAGAGCATAGCGGAGATAACGCCGGAGACACTCTACGACTGCCACCGGGCGTTCTATGTCCCCTCGAATATGGTGCTCTGCGTGGCTGGCGACGTGGATGCGGAAAAAGTGGCCGCCGCCGCGGAGCGGATACTCCCCGGAGAGCTCAGCGAGGTGCCGCGGCCGGATTACGGCGAGCCGGAGGCCCTGGAGCCGACCGCCCCGAGAGTGGAGCTGGCCATGGACGTCTCGGCCCCGCAGTTCCTGGTGGGGGCCAAGCTGCCCGCCCCGGAGAGCGGAGCGGACATACTCAGGCAGACTCTGATATGCGAGCTGGCGCTGCGCAGCCTGGTGGGGCGCTCGTCCCCGTTCTATACCGGGCTCTACGCCGAGGGGCTGCTGCGCGCGGACTTCAGCTATGGCGAGGACTTCTCCTGCGGCACGGCCTACATGGAGTTGGGCGGGGAGAGCGCGGAGCCGGAGCGTGTCCTGGAGCGCTTTGTGTCAGAAGTGCGCCGCGTGTCGGAAAACGGCCTGGAGCCGGAGGCGTTCGAGAGGGCGCGCCGGGCGGATTACGGGCTGACGCTGCGCTCGCTGGGCAGCTTTTCCAGCCTCTGCCGGGCCCTGGCCGACGGGGCCATGAACGGCTACCGCTTTTTGGACGTGTTCGAGGTCAGCCGTTCGCTGAGCGCGGACGACTGCGCGGAATATATAAGAGAGAATTTTGCCCCCGAGCGCCTGGCGCTGGCGGCGGTCACGCCGCGGGGCCCGAAAGGATGACCTGAAATGGACAGCAGTATCCCGACCATGATGCGCGACGCCGCCATCTCGTTCCCCATGCTGGGGGACTGGTCGATAAACTTCCCCGCGAGCTTTGAGGTATTCGGATTCACGGTCTATTTTTACGGCGTGGTGATGGCGGCGGCCTTCATAGCCGCTGTGCTCTACGCGGCGCACAAGTCCCCCCAGGTCGGCATAAAGGGCGACGACATATACGGCCTGGTCCTCTGGGTGCTGCCCATGGCCATAATCGGGTGCAGGCTGTACTATGTGGCCAGCGAGTGGGACCGCTATAAGGACAACCTCATCGAGATACTATATATCTGGGAGGGCGGCATCGCCATGTACGGCGGCATAATAGCCGGCGTGCTCACGGTGTTCATCTGGAGCCGCGCGAAGAAAATCCCGGTGGGCGCCACGCTGGATATAGCCGGGGCCGGGCTCATGCTGGGACAGGTGATAGGCCGCTGGGCCAACTTCGTCAACCGCGAGGCCTTCGGATATCAGACGGACATCTTCTGCCGCATGGGCCTCACACGCCCGGGGGAGGAGACCGTGTATGTGCACCCCACATTCCTCTATGAGAGCCTGTGGAACCTGGCCGGATTCCTGGTGATTAACTTCTTCTGGTTCAGGAAGGGGCGCCGGAAATACGATGGGCAGGTGTTCATCTTCTACGCCATGTGGTACGGCGCCGGCAGGGCCTGGATAGAGGGGCTGAGGACGGACAGCCTCTACATACCCGGCACGGAGCTGCGGGTATCCCAGGTGGTGGCGGCCGTCTCGGCGGTGACCTGCTTTATCGTGCTGCTGTACAACTCGGCCCGCCGGCACCGCGAGCCCTATGCGGTCCGCCTGGCCGCGGAGGCGCAGGCCGCGCAGGGACCCGTGGAGGAAGAGGCGAAAACCCAGGATGACCCCGCCCCTGTGGGCGATAACATAGATACCGACAACGCTGAAAAACTGGAGGAAGACAACAATGGCTGATTACAACGAGATTATCAGATCGCTCAAGGCCGCCGCCAGCGGCGTGGCCGACATGGCCAAGGACATAGCCGCCACGGCCAGCGACAAGGCCAAAGAGGTCGCGGGAGACGCCGGCGAGATGGCCAGGGCCGTGGCCCGCATGGCCAAGCTGAAGGTGGACATCGCTGCGGAGAAGGCCAACGCCAAGGACGCCTACGCCGAAGTGGGGCGCATCTTCTTCGACGCCACGGACAAGAAGAACGTGCCGGAGCAGTACATCCGCGCGTTTGACAACGTGCTGCTGGCCAACGCGGCCATAGAGCGCATGGAGGCCGAGCTCAACGAGCTGCGCGCGTCCATGAACGAGGCCGGCGAGCCGGTGGACGCCTCCTTCGAGGATGTGGTCGACGAGGCCGAGCGCGCCGGCGCCGGCGACGAGGACGAGAGCATCACGGTGGAAATCACCGTTGAAGAGGACAAGCCCGAAGAGGGCGACACCCGGGAGTAAAAAGAAAAGACCCCGTATGGCTCAGGCCATACGGGGTCTTTTTTCATGCCCTGCGGTCGCTGGGGGATTCCTTCTGCCTGAGCAGCTTGGTGAGCTCCTCCATGAAGGTGTTGATGTCCTTGAAGGAGCGGTAGACGCTGGCGAAGCGGACATAGGCCACCTCGTCCACGTCCTTCAGGCGGTCCATCACCATCTCGCCTATCTCCGTGGTGCTTATCTCGCGCTCGAGATTGCTCTGCAGCTCCTGCTCTATGTCGTCGGCTATCTGCTCCAGGCTGGAGAGCGGGACCGGGCGCTTCTCACAGGCGCGGACCATGCCGTTTATGAGCTTCACCTTGTCAAAGGTCTGGCGGGAGCCGTCGCGCTTTATCACCACCAGGGGCAGGCGCTCGATTATCTCGTAGGTGGTGAACCGCCTGCCGCAGGAGAGACACTCGCGGCGGCGGCGTATGGTTGCCCCCTCCTCTGCCGGGCGGGAGTCGATGACCTTGCTCTCAGTGTAGGCGCAGAAAGGGCACTTCATATGTATACCTCCGTTTAGTTGCAATAATTTGTTATTATGTCAAGTATAACACAGCAATACAGCGGCCGCCAAGAGGAAAATTGGGCTCTGGGGGAACTTTTTATTGGGTTGAAAATTTCCGGCTTGACATACTTAGATGTTCGAGGTATATTGTACCTAGATAATCTAGGCAAGGAGGGCGTGTATGGACAGAAACCTGCTGGGAGGCAGCACGGTGCTCATGCTGCTCTCGCTGCTGGGCGAGGGGGACAGGTACGGCTATGAAATCATACGGGAACTGGCCTCGCGCAGCGAGAACGTGTTTTGCATGAAGGAGGGCTCGCTCTATCCCGTGCTGCACCGCATGGAGGCCCAGGGCTGGGTGAGAGCCTACGAAAAAGAGGCCGAAAACGGCAAAAAACGGCGCTATTACAGCATAACCCCGGCGGGAGAGCGGCAGCTGAGGGCGGAGATGGAGCAGTGGGAGAGCTTCAGGTGTTCTGTGGAGAGGGTCATACGGGGTGGCGCGCATGCGTTTTCCTGAGTGGGACGGCTATGCGGACGCGGTGCTCAGGCACGTGCGGTTTTTCCCGGACCGGCAGAAGATAAGAGAGGAGCTCGGCGGGCATCTTGAGGACGCCTTTGAGGCGCTGACCGATGGCGGCATGGAGGAGAAAGAGGCCGCCGGGAGGGCGGTGCTGGAGATGGGCGACTCCGAGCGGCTGGGCAGGGAGCTGAACGCCGCGCACAACCCGGCGGCCGGCTGGATATGGCTGGCCTCAAAGTGGCTGCTGATAGCGCTGCTCGCCATCTCGCTTTTTAACGGTACGCTCTTCTACATACCTATGGCTGTGTTCCGCTCGCTGGCGGTAGGGTACAGCGACTCCGAAGAGCTGGGCGAGCCGGCGGCTGTGATAGAGGTGGGGCAGAGCGTGGAGCTGGGGAACCGCACGGTCACGCTGGACGAGCTGAGGATATACGGCGACGGGACGGTGGAGGCGCGATACCGCACGCTCTACAGCCTCTTCAGCCGGGCCCAGAAATGGAGCTGGTACCCCACATATCTGAGAGACGACCGGGGGAGAGTGTACGACAGCCTGTCGGCCATGCGGAACAGCAACTGGCTGGTGGCCTATTCCCAGTACCGGACCGCGCAGGGAGAGGGCATAGGCCCGGAGGTGAGGCGGCTCTATCTGGGCAGCACCACCACGGGGCAGGGGCTGGAGTTCGCGGTGGACATAGGGGACTGGAGGGGAGAGGCATGAAGAGGCTGAGACAGGCGGCCGCCTATCTCGCGGCCAGCGCGCTGCTCATCTGGCTCATGGCTTTCACCGGCGAGGCCTATCTGACGCCGCGCTCGGCGGGCAGGGCCTTCCTGGAGGGGCACAACCTGCCTGAGCCCTCGGTGGAACTGCTGGCGGACGACGGGGAGGAAAGGAGCTTCGCGGCCGTGGGTCCGGGATACTTCGTGAGGGTGTACCTGAGACACAGGCTGGGCCCGCTCTGGGGCCACGGAGGCAGCGTGTTCTACTCGGCGGATGAGAGCCTGGTGGCAGAGATCTTTGCGCCCGGAGGGCTGGTGATGGGCGCCTGCGACGTGCCGGGGGCGGCGGAGGTGAGCTTCGAACTCTGCCTGCCCGGGGGTGACGGCGCGGGGGAGAGCGAGTACAGGTGGGTGACGGTGGAGACGGACAGCCGCGGCTGCTTCACTTATGACTACGGCAACTTGCTGCCGGAGGGCGGCGGGGAGCCACTCATCGGCTACGCGGAGGTCAGGGACGCCGGGGGGAACTTGCTCTGCGACAACAGCCGCGCGCGTCTAGTAGACACGTATAAGGGGGGCTGAGAGGTAAAAACGGCGCCCCGCCCGGGAGGGCGGGGCGCCGTATTGGGTTTCAGGACACCAGGCGCTTCAGGATGGGGACGCGGCTGAGGGCGAGGGAGATGAGCAGCGCGAGCGCGTACACGGCGGCGCCCCGGAGGGGAACGGCCAGGAAGAGCGGCAGGGTCTGCGGCTCCCAGAGCCCCAGGTGCTGGGGGATGAGAATCAGCAGAGGGTGCAGCAGGTACACGCCGAGAGTGCAGCGGGCGGCGGCGGACAGCCGCGGGGAGCCCCTGAGCGGCAGCCGGAGGAAAAACAGGGTGAAGGCGGCTGCGGTGGCGGCCACATTGGGGCTGGTGTAGCTCAGCAGCAGCTCGTTCAGGCCGCCGCGGGAGAGGCAGAGCGTGCCGCCTATGGTGCAGGCGAGGCCCAGAAGGCCCAGGGCATAGACGGCGGAGGCCGCCCGGGAGGACAGCCGGTAGCGGCGCAGATAGCCCCCCAGCAGATAGAAGAAGGCGAAGCCCAGGGCGTAGGCCACGTGAGTCTTGGAGACAATTATCATGAACGTGGGGAACAAGGCCGAGGCGTCGAGCACCGTCACCACGCAGCCCAGGACGAAGGTGACGAGAAGGGCGTACTCATACTGCCGGCGGGTGGCGTGCCCGCAGAACACGCCGAAGATGGGCGTGAGCGCGTAGAGCGCGCCGGTGGCGTAGAGATACCAGAGGTGCACGGGCTCGGTGAGCAGATAGCGCAGCAGCTCCTTGGGGCCGGACCACTCCAGGTCGCCCACGGAGAGGTTGTAGATAAAATACAGGGCGGACCAGGAGAACATCAGCGCGGCGAGGCGGGCGCAGCGGCGGACCAGGCCGCGCGTGTCACGCTCCCGCGAGAGCATGAAATAGCCGCTGAGGATGACGAACACGGGAACTCCGAAACGGGAGAGGGCGTTAAAGGCCAGGCCCTGCGGCCAGGAGGTGCCGGAGGCGTGTATCATGACCACGAAAAAGGCGGCCGCCACGCGCGCGGCGTCCGCCGGCGCGCTGCGGGGGGCGTTTGACGGCGTGTCTGAGCGCATGGCGCACCTCCTGCTGCAGTGTGTGACTAATTTATACCACATCGGGCGGGCAGAATTCAAGGGCCGGGCAAAAATGCCCGGCCCGCTTTACTTTCCGCACTCCTTGTGCTAGAATAATAGGCCGTGAAACAGCAAAGGGGTAGACAGGATGCTTGAGAAATTGAAGCAGATTGGGGAGAGATACGCCGAGCTCGAGCGGAAGATGGCAGAGCCGGAGTATTACAGCGACGTGGACGCCTATGCCCGCCTGGCGAGGGAGCTCAAGGAGCTCGCACCGCTGGCGCAGGCGGTGCGGGAGTACGAGCGCTGCGAGCGGGACATGGAGGAGGCCAGGGGGCTGTTTTCCGACCCCGAGATGGGCGAGATGGCCCGCGAGGAGTTCGAGAGCGCCAAGCGGCGCCTGGAGGAGCTCGACGGGGAGATAAAGGTCCTGCTGCTGCCCCGGGACCCCAACGACGAGCGGAACGTCATCATAGAGATACGCTCCGGCGTGGGCGGGGAGGAGTCGGCCCTGTTCGCCTCCAGCCTCTACCGCATGTACAGCATGTACGCCGAGGCGAAGCGCTGGAGGACCGAGGTGGCCAACCTCAGCGACACGGAGCTGGGCGGCATCAAGGAGATAAGCTTCATTGTCGAGGGCCAGGGGGCCTATTCGCGGCTGAAGTACGAGTCCGGGGTGCACCGCGTGCAGCGCGTGCCGGAGACCGAGGCAGGAGGGCGCATACACACCAGCACGGCCACCGTGGCGGTGCTGCCGGAGGTGGACGAGGTGGAGGTGGAGATAAACCCCGCGGACTTGCAGATAGACACCTTCCGCTCCTCCGGTGCGGGCGGGCAGCACGTCAACAAGACGGAGAGCGCCATCAGGATAACCCACCTGCCCACGGGCATGGTGGTGGAGTGCCAGGACGAGCGCAGCCAGTACAAGAACAAGGACCGGGCGATGAAGATACTGGCCTCCCGCCTGGCCGAGCAGGCGCGGGAGAAGCAGAACGCCGAGCTGGCCGCCGAGAGGCGCAGCCAGGTGGGCACGGGCATGCGCAACGAGCGCATAAGGACCTACAACTTCCCGCAGGGCCGGGTGACAGACCACAGGATTGGGCTGACGCTATACAAGATTGACCAGATAATGGACGGGGCGCTGGACGAGCTGATAGACGCCCTCACGGCCGCCGACCAGGCGGAGAGGCTGAGAGCGGAGGCGGAGCGGGAGTGAATACCAGGGTTTTCAGAGGCGATTTGTCCGGCGCGGCGGAGCTGATAGCTGCCGGCTCGCTGGTGGCCGTGCCCACGGAGACCGTGTACGGCCTGGCGGGGAACGGCCTGGATGTGGAGGCCGTGGAGCGCATATATGAGGTGAAGGGGCGGCCGGAGGTGAAGCCGCTCTCCCTGATGGTCCCGGGGCCGGAGGCCATGGAGCTGTACTGCGCGGACGTGCCGCCACAGGCGCACGCCCTGGCGGAGCGGTTCTGGCCGGGGCCGCTGACCATAATACTCGCTTCGAAGCCGCTGGTGCCGGAGATAGTGCGGGCAGGCGGGGCCACGGTGGGCCTCAGATGCCCGGACCACCCGGATACGCTGGAGCTGCTGCGCCGCTGCGGCGTGCCTCTGGCGGCGCCCTCGGCTAACCCCTCCGGGGCGCCCAGCCCCAAGACAGCCGGCGAGGTGCTGAGCTATTTCGACGGGCTGATAGAGGGCGTGATAGACGGCGGCGAGTGCGGCCTGGGGAGGGAGTCGACGATAATTGACCTGTCGTCCAGGCCGTTCCGGATACTCAGGCAGGGCGCCCTGCCGGCGGAGGAGATAGCCGCCGCGCTGGCGGAGAGGCTGACCGTAATCGGCATCACCGGCGGCTCCGGCACTGGCAAGACCACGGCGCTGAGGGTGCTCGAGGGCATGGGCGCCATGTGCATAGACTGCGACGAGCTCTACCATGAGCTGACGCGCAGCAGCGCGCCGCTGAGAGAGGCCATAATTGCCCGCTTCGGACCGGAGATGTACGCCGGCGGGGAGCTGGACAGGAAGGCGCTGGGGCGCGTGGTGTTCAGCGACGGCGCGGCGCTGCGGGACCTCAACGCCATAACCCACCGCTTCATAGGCGAGGAGCTGCGCAGGCGGCTGGACGAGTACGCCATGTCCGGGGGAGAGCTGGCGGCCATCGACGCCGTAGCCCTGATTGAGGGCGGGGCGGATGAGCTGTGTACGGCCGTCTACGGGGTGCTGGCCCCCCGCGAGCTGAGGCTGAAGCGGATAATGGCTCGCGAGGGCATCTCCGCGGAATATGCCGCGCTGAGGATAGACGCCCAGCAGCCGGATGTGTTTTATACCGGGCACTGCAGCGCGGTGCTCGTAAACGACGGCTCAAAGGAGGACTTTCAAAAACTCTGCGAGGCCGAATTCAGAGAGGTGATTGAAGATGGAAGAAAAACACGACTACAGGAAAGAGCTGTTCTATGAGCAGAAAAACGGCTATGACCGCCTCTCGGCGGAGGAGGCCGGGAAGGTCCAGGACTACTGCGAGGGCTACAAGGCCTATCTGGACAGCGCGCGCACGGAGCGCGAGGCGGTTAACGAGGCCATAGCCATAGCAGAGCGCGAGGGCTTCGCCGAGTACTGCCCGGGCATGGAGCTGAAGGCGGGGGACCGCGTCTGGTTTTCCAACCGCGGCAAGTCCCTGATGCTGGCCGTGATAGGAAAAAAGAGCGCGGCCGAGGGCGTGGTGATAGCCGCGGCCCACGTGGACTCCCCCAGGCTGGACCTCAAGCAGCTGCCGCTCTATGAGGACAGCGAGCTGGCCTACTTCAAGACCCACTACTACGGCGGGATAAAGAAGTACCAGTGGACGGCCATACCGCTGGAGCTGCACGGCGTGGTCGTCAAAAAGGACGGGGAGGTCGTCGACGTGGTCATTGGCCGCGACAGGGAGGACCCCCAGCTGGTGGTCAGCGACCTGCTGCCGCACCTGGCGGCCGACCAGATGAAAAAGTCCCTCGCCGAGGCCATCCCCGGGGAGAACCTGAACATCCTGATTGGCTCCATGCCCTATGACGACGAGGGGGACAACCGCGTGAAGCTGGCCGTCATGGGCATACTCAACAGCCGCTACGGCATCACGGAGGAGGACTTCATCTCCGCCGAACTCTACGCCGTGCCCGGCTTCGACGTGCGCGATATCGGCCTCGACCGGAGCATGATAGGCGGCTACGGGCACGACGACCGCGTCTGCGCCTACGCCGAGCTGCGCGCCATACTCGACGTGGCCGAGCCGGAGCGCACCTGCGTCTGCATCCTGGCCGACAAGGAGGAGACGGGCTCCGACGGCGTCTCCGGCATGAAGAGCCAGGCCTTTGAGTGGTTCATGGGCGAGCTGTGCGCGGCCCAGGGCGTGAAGCTCACGGACTGCTTTGCCCACAGCATGTGCGTCTCCGCCGATGTGACGGCGGCCTTCGATCCCAGCTGGCCCGAGGTCAGCGAGAAGCGCAACGCCGCCAAGCTCAACTACGGCGTGGGGCTCAACAAGTTCACCGGAGCGCGCGGCAAGTCCGGCACCAGCGACGCCCCGGCCGAGCTCGTGGCCTACATGCGCCGCATACTCGACGAGAGCGGCGTGCAGTGGCAGATGTGCGAGCTGGGCAAGGTGGACCAGGGCGGCGGCGGCACCGTGGCCATGTACATGGCAAACCGCAACATCGACACCATCGACGCCGGCGTGCCCGTGCTGAGCATGCACGCGCCATTTGAGATAGTCTCCAAGTACGACTGCTACATGACCTACAGGACCATGCTGGCAGCGTACAGCGCGAAGTGAGCGCCTGAGAGTTATAAAAAGGCCGCGGCCCCAGGGGCCGCGGCCTTTCTTTGGGCTTATATGGGGCGTCACCCGGGCGGAGACTGCGCCAGGGCGAGGCGAATGGCCCCGCTCAGCCCGGGGAAGCGGGCGAGCGCCGCGCAGCAGAGGGCCGCGGAGACGGCAATCTCCTCCGCGCGCGCCTGGGACGGCACGTCCGGCGCCACGGGCGATGTGCAGGCCACGGGCGGCGCCTCCGGCTCCGGCAGGGGCTCGCGGGCGGCGTCGTTGTAGTCGCAGAAGGCGCGGGCGATCTCGCCTATCACATTGCCCGCGCCGGCCACCCCGCGGGTGAACACCGCCAGCAGGAAGGGCTCCTCGGCGAAAACTATGCCCACCGTGGCCACATAGAGGGGGCCGTCGTAGGTGTCGTAGCCGTATTTCTGGGCCACCTCGTACTCGGAGATGCCGGATTTGAAGTACTCGCCGGGCTGGGCCGCCTTGAGGTGGACCATGGCGTCGGCAAAAGTGGTGTCCGCGCTGTCGTAGAGGTATTGCAGCACGCCCAGCATGATGCGGACGCTGAATTTGCTCGAATAGAGGTAGTCGCTGCTCAGCGCGCGCTCGTCTATGCCGGCATAGGCGGCGGCCTGCCGCTTGTAGTCGGCAAAATCGGGGAAAGCGGCGTCCAGCATCACGCGGGAGACGTCGTTGTCCGAGTACTGCAGGCTCAGCCGGTGGCAGTCGCTGAGCGGAATGCCGCCGTAGACGGCGTCCGGCGCGATGTTGCCGGCGGCTTCCTGCTCATAGTAGTACATGTTGAGCGCCAGCTTGTAGACGCTGGCCGACTCGAAGAGCGCGTCCTCGTTGTACCAAATCTGGCGCCAGTCGGTGGTGCGGCGGTAGCCGAAGGCGACGTTGCTCTCGTCCAGGCCATGGGACTCCATGATACCCGTGAGGGCAGCGCGCAGGGAGTCCTCGGCGGAATCGGCGTGGGCGTGCAGGGGCAAGGCGGCGGCCAGTACGGCCGCCGCTAGGAAAATTGTCAGTATGCGGCGTCTCATGCCCCCACATGCACCATGTCGGCGCATATCTCGTCCAGGCTGTGCGCGCCGCACATGGTCATGGTGTCCTTCAGCTCGGAGAGGTACTTGGCGTAGAGCACGCGGACGCCCTCCTCGGCGGCGCCGTACACGGCGGTGACGAAGGGGCGGGCGATGAGCACGGCGTCGGCGCCCAGGGCGAGGGCCTTGAAGATGTCCACGCCGTTGCGCAGGCCGCCGTCCACGAAGATGGTGGTCTGCCCGCCGACGGCGGCGGCTATCTCCGGCAGGACGTCGGCGCTGGCGCGGGTCTGGCCCAGCACGCGGCCGCCGTGGTTGGAAACCACTATGCCGGCGGCGCCGGCCTCCACGGCCTTTTCAGCTCCGCGCACGGTCATTATGCCCTTGACTATGAAGGGCATCTTGGCGTATTTGATTATCTCGGAGAGCTCGGCGACGCTCTTGCTGCCGGCGTTGGGGTTCATGGCCTTGAGGAAGGGCAGCCCGGCGCCGTCGATGTCCATGGCGGCGGCGAAGATGCCGCGGGAATTGAGTATGTCCAGCTTCTCCTCCACGGCCTCGATATTCCAGGGCTTTATGGTGGGTATGCCCATGCCGCCCAGCTGGGCCATGGTGGCGGAGGCGCGCTTCATCACCTCGGGGTCCACGCCGTCGCCGGAGAAGGCGGCGGAGCCGCACTCGGCGGCGGCGGGGATTATCACGTCGTTGTAGGTGAAGTCGTTGTAGTCGTCGCCGTAGTGCAGCGCCACGCCGCCCACGGGGGCGATGAACACGGGCAGGGAGAACTCGTGCCCGTAGAGCTTGAAGGTGGTGTCGGGGGCGTCGTTGGAGCAGATGGTGTCCATGTTCACGAACACGCGCTGCCAGGCCTCGTAGTTGCGCGCGGCGCCGTTGCCGGGCTGTTTGGGGCCGGGGCCGGGCATGTTGTGGGCGCAGGCTATGCCGTTACATACGGGGCAGGCCTTGCAGTAGGGGGCGACGCGCCCGCGGGCTTTCTCGAGTATCTCGTTGTAATCCATGAAAAATACCCTCCATTATATTATTAAGGAACTGTGGACAGACATATGTACCGGAGGCGCGGCTCCGGGTGATTTAAACATACCCCCAGTTACGGCAAATGTCAACTGAAAACGACTCCGGTGCCGTCAAAGTCAGGTATGGCCTCCTCGCCGGAGGAGTCGGGGTCCTGGTAGTAGCCGTCCTCTATGCCGGCGTCCAGGAGATGCTCGTACAGCATCTGGGAGACGGCGGCGTCCACGGGGGAGGTGAGCTCCGGGAAGCGCTCCAGGCCGGGCATGGGCGTGTACTGGCTCATGAGGGAGAAGAGCACCTCGCCGGGGAGGAATTCCCCGGCCACCCAGTCGATGGCGCGCAGGCTGTTCTCCACATTTCCGGGGAGTATCAGGTGGCGTATGAGCACGCCGGAGCGCAGCAGCCCGTCCTCCGACATGTCGAAGGGCCCCCTCTGGCGGAACATCTCCCTGATGGCCGCGGCGGCCACCTGGGGGTAGTCCGGGGCGGCGGAATAGCGCCCGGCGGGGGCGCTGAGGGCGTATTTGTAGTCGGGCATATATATCTGCACCAGGCCATCCAGCAGGCGGAGGGACTCCACGCTCTCGTAGCCGGAGCTGTTCCACACCACGGGGATGCCCAGGTCGAGCCCGGAAAGGGCCTCCGCTATGGGGCGCACGAAGTGGCTGCCGGTGACCAGATTTATGTTGTGCACGCCGGTATCGCGCAGCCGGAGCATGGTCTCGCGCAGGCCCTCCACGCCGAGCTCCACCCCGCCCTCGCCGCGGGAGATGGAGGCGTTCTGACAGTAGACGCAGCCGAGGCCGCAGCCGGTGAAGAATATGGCCCCGCTGCCGCGCTCGCCGCTGATGCAGGGCTCCTCGCCGAAGTGCGCCGCCGCCCGGGCGGCGCGCGGGAGATACGGCGAGCGGCAAAAGCCCAGCCCGCCGGCGGGCCTATCGGCCCCGCAGCGGCGGGGGCAGTCATAACACGCGCTCAAAAGCCCAGCGCCTCCCTCGTGTGGGTGTAGGGCTCGCGGGGCACGCTCATGGGGCTCATGCGCCCGCTGGCCATGCCCTTGAGGGCCAGCCTGAGCATCTTCTTGAGGGTGTACTTGCTCTCGCCGGCAAAGCGCTCGGCCCTGTCGTAGCTGACGGTCCTGCACTCGAAGCCCAGGCGGGTTATCAGCCCGCGGAGGAAGAGGTCGTCGCCGTGGTAGAGCGCGAGGGCGTCCAGGGCCTCCGGGCCCATCAGGCGGAAGTCGGCGTGGTCGTATATCAGCTTTGAGCCGAAAGCGCGCATCAGCCGGTAATAGCCCCGGGCGGTGGTGCGCTTGAAAAAGGTGTCGGTCTCCCGGCTGGCGCGCACGCCGCAGACGATGTGCGCCCCGCGCTCGCGCTCGGCGGCCATAGCGTCTATGGCGTCCACGTCGTCCTGCAGGTCGGCGTCTATGGAGATGGAGACGGCGCGCTCCGCCCGGGCGGCCATCAGCCCCTCTGTCAGCGCGGTCTGGTGGCCGCGGTTCCGGTCCAGGGAAATTCCGG
Source organism: uncultured Oscillospiraceae bacterium (assembly GCA_944385765.1). Classification (GTDB taxonomy): domain Bacteria; phylum Bacillota; class Clostridia; order Oscillospirales; family Oscillospiraceae; genus Scatomorpha. The sequence continues at coordinate 34,452 of CALWYL010000004.1, read as the reverse complement.
TGAAAATTGGGTACTCCGCGTGGGCGGCGCGTATCATCTCCCAGGTGCGGTCGGTGGAGCCGTCGTCCACGAAGAGGACGCGGCTATCACCGGAGGCGACGCCACGCTCCTCCAGGGACATCAGCTTGGAGCCCAGCCGCCTCATGGTCTCGGGCAGCACGGCCTCCTCATTGTAACAGGGCACGACGATAAAATACTTCTCCATGGGTCTCAACACCTCTCAGTTATGGGGGTATTATAGCGCCTCGGAGGCGCAGATTCAATACAGAAAGGCGTTTGTGTCAAGTTCCATAACTTCTTTTACAGAAAATTAAATAAAATCTATACTTTTTTGGCATTATTGGTATTGTAAATTCCTCCGCGAGGTAGTAAAATGTCTCTGGCCGAATTATGGGTAACGATACAAACGTGTGTAACGAGTTGGGAGGCGCCGGAAAATGATCGACATCGTCCTGGTAGAACCGGAGATACCGAACAACACCGGGGCCATAGCCAGGACCTGCGCCTGCACCGGAGCCAGGCTGCACCTCGTCAAGCCGCTGGGCTTCGACATCTCCGACAGCGCGGTGAAGCGGGCGGGGCTGGACTACTGGTATCTCGTGGACATACGGGTGTACGACAACCTCGACGAGTACTTCAGGCTCAACGGCGACGATAACCTGTGGCTCACCACCACCAAGGCGCCCAGGAACTACGCCGGCTGTGACTGGAGCGGAGACGTGACGCTCATGTTCGGCAAGGAGACCGCGGGGCTGCCGGAGTGGCTGCGGGAGAAATACCGCGACCGCTGCGTGCGCATCCCCATGATATCTGAGGCGAGGAGCCTCAATCTTTCGAATGCTGCGGCCGTGCTGACCTATGAGGCGCTGCGGCAGCAGGGGTTCAAGGGCTTATTAAACTACGGAAATATGAAACAGGAGGATTAGCATGAACTACAACAAGAAAACCGTGCGAGACTTCGATGCGAAGGGCAAGAAGGTCCTTCTCCGCTGCGACTTCAATGTCCCTCAGAACAAGGAGACCGGGGAAATCACCAGCGACAAGCGCATTGTGGCCGCCCTCCCCACCATCAAGTATCTGCTCGAGAACGGCGCGGCCGTTATTGCCTGCTCCCACCTGGGCAAGCCCAAGGGCGAGTGGAAGGAGAAGCTGAGCCTCAAGCCCGTGGCCGCCCGCCTCTCCGAGCTGCTGGGCATGGACGTCATCATGGCCGCCGACATCATAGGCGAGGACGCCAAGGCCAAGGCCGCCGCCCTGCAGCCGGGACAGCTCATGCTGCTGGAGAACCTCCGCTTCGACAAGCGCGAGGAGAAGAACGACCCCGAGTTCGCCAAGGAGCTCGCCTCCATGGCCGACGTGTACGTGTCCGACGCCTTCGGCACCGTGCACCGCGCGCACGCCTCCACCGCCGGCGTGGCCGCCTTCTTGCCCGCCTATGCCGGACTGCTGGTCGAGAAGGAAATCTCCGTCATGGGCAAGGCCCTGAGCGACCCCGCCAGGCCCTTCGTGGCCATCCTGGGCGGCGCCAAGGTCAGCGACAAGATTGGGGTCATCAACAACCTCCTGGAGAAGGCCGACACCATCATCGTGGGCGGCGGCATGGCCTACACCTTCAAGATGGCCCAGGGCCACACCATCGGCAAGAGCCTGCTGGAGGCCGACCGCGTGGACTATGCCAAGGAGATGATGGACAAGGCCGCCGCAAAGGGCGTCAAGCTGCTGCTGCCCGTGGACCATGTCTGCGCCGCTGAGTTCAGCGCCGACGCCGAGCCCGTGGTCACCGGCGAGGACATCCCCGACGAGCTGATGGGCATGGACATCGGCCCCAAGACCGTCGAGCTCTACAAGGACGCCGTCAAGGGCGCCGGCACCGTGGTCTGGAACGGCCCCATGGGCGTCTTTGAGTTCGCCAGCTTCAACAAGGGCACCTTCGCCATGGCCGAGGCCGTTGCGGGCTGCGGCGGCGTGACCATCATCGGCGGCGGCGACAGCGCGTCCGCCGTGGAGAAGAGCGGCTATGCCGACAAGATAACCCACATCAGCACCGGCGGCGGCGCCTCCCTGGAGTTCCTCGAGGGCCTCGAGCTGCCCGGAGTCGCCTGCCTGCTCGACAAGTAATAAAGGAGAGCGTCCCAGATGAACAGGAAATACCGCAAAGTTATAATCGCCGGGAACTGGAAGATGAACAAGCTCGCGACCGACGCCAAGCCCTTCGTGGAGGAGCTGCGCGCCGCCATGCCCAAGGACAAGACCTGCGAGACCGTGCTCTGCGTTCCCTTCCCCATAATCCCCGCCATGGCCCGCGCCATGCGCGACAGCCGCATCGCCTACGGCGCGCAGGACGTCTCCGAGCACGCCTCCGGGGCGTACACCGGCGAGGTCTCCGCGGCCATGCTGGCCAACCTGAAGGTCAAGTACTGCATCGTCGGCCACAGCGAGCGCAGGCAGTACCACGGCGAGACCGACTCCGCTGTCAACGTCAAGGCCAAGGCCCTGCTGGACGAGGGCGTCACCCCCATCATATGCGTGGGCGAGAGCCTGGAGCAGCGCGAGAAGGAGCTGACGAGCGAGTTCGTGGCCTATCAGGTCAAGGCCGCGCTGGCCGGCATGGACGCCAAGACCGTCAAGCGCTGCGTCATCGCCTATGAGCCCATCTGGGCCATCGGCACCGGCCGCACCGCCAGCGCCGAGCAGGCGCAGGAGGTCTGCCACGAGATACGCGGAGTGATACGCGAGCTCTATGACGCACGCATCGCCCGCGCGGTGAGCATACTCTACGGCGGCAGCATGAACGCCAAGAACTGCGCCGAGCTGCTCGCCCAGCCGGACATAGACGGCGGGCTTATAGGCGGCGCCTCCCTCAAGACCGAGGACTTTGCCAAGATAATCAGCGCCACCGAGGAGGAGTGAGCGGCATGGAGAACGTGAAACCTGTCGCCCTCATTATCCTCGACGGCTACGGGATAGGCGAGCCGAACGACGGCAATGCCATCTACCTCGCGAAGACGCCGGTGATGGACAAGCTGCTCGGCTGCTGCCCCAACACCCAGCTCTCCGCCTCCGGCCTCGACGTGGGCCTGCCGGACGGGCAGATGGGCAACAGCGAGGTGGGCCACACGAACATCGGCGCCGGCCGCGTCGTGTATCAGGACCTGCCCAGGATAAGCAACGCCGTGGCCGACGGCAGCTTTTTCAAAAACCCCGCCTACATCAAGGCCATGGACGACGCCAAGGCCTCGGGCGGCGCCCTGCACATCATGGGCCTGCTCTCCGACGGCGGTGTGCACAGCCACATCACGCACATCTTCGCCATACTCGACATGGCCAAGCAGCGCGGACTGGAGACGGTCTATGTGCACTGCTATCTCGACGGGCGCGACGTGAACCCCACCTCCGGCGCGGGCTTCGTGGAGGAGCTGCAGAACAAGTGCGCCGAGCTGGGCAACGTGAAGATTGCCACCATCCAGGGCCGCTTCTGGGGCATGGACCGCGACAAGCGCTGGGAGCGCGTGCAGAAGGGCTATGACGCCATAGTGCGCGCCAGGGGCGTCGCCGCCGCGGACCCCGTGCAGGCCGTGAAGGACAGCTACGCCAACGAAAAGACCGACGAGTTCATGGAGCCCACGGTCATCTGCCCCGAGGGGCACATCAAGAGCGGCGACAGCGTCATATTCATGAACTTCCGCCCCGACAGGGCGCGCGAGATGACCTGGGCCCTCACCGGCAACCTGCCCGAGGGCAGCACGCTGGACACCGACGAGCTGAGCCTCTCCTATGTCTGCACCGCGCAGTACGACGCGGCGCTGACGCTGCCGATTGCCTTCCCGCCGGAGCACCTGGAGGGGACTATAGGCGAGTATGTCAGCTCCCTGGGGTATAAGCAGTTCCGCGTGGCGGAGACGGAGAAGTACGCCCACGTGACCTTCTTCCTCAACGGCGGAGTTGAGAAGCAGTATGAGGGCGAGGAGCGCGTTCTGGTGCCCAGCCCGAAGGAATTCGCCACCTATGACCTGGTGCCGGAGATGAGCGCCGTCAAGGTGAAGGACGAGCTTGTAAAGCGCATGGACCAGGGCGGCTGCGCCATGTATGTCTGCAACTTTGCCAACTGCGACATGGTGGGCCACACCGGCGTCATCCCCGCCGCCGTCAAGGCGGTGGAGACCGTGGACGAGTGCCTGGGCGATGTGGTGAGGGCCGCAAAGCGCAACGGCATCACCCTGGTGGTCACCGCGGATCACGGCAACGCCGACAGGATGGTCGAGCCCAGCGGCAGCCCCAACACCGCCCACACCACCAACCCCGTGCCCCTTGTCCTGGTGGGTACCGGCGAGCTGAAGCTCCGCTCCGGCGGCCGCCTGGCCGATATCGCCCCCACCATGCTGGAGCTCATGGGCCTGGGCAAGCCGGCGGAGATGACCGGCGAATCCCTGATTGAGAAGTAATCCCCTTTTAAAAATACAGTTAAGGAGAATCTGCATGAAAGAGTTTTTTGAAATCGTTGATGTCACCGGGCGCGAGATAATGGACTCCCGCGGCAACCCCACCGTTGAGGTCGAGGTCACCCTCGACGACGGCACCGTCGGCCGCGCGGCCGTCCCCTCCGGGGCTTCCACCGGCGTGCATGAGGCCTGCGAGCTGCGCGACGGCGACAAGAGCCGCTACCTGGGCAAGGGCGTTTCCCGCGCTGTGGAGAATGTCAACACCGAGATAGCCGAGGCCATGCTGGGCCTGAACGTCCTCGACCAGACCTCCATCGACAAGCTGCTGATAGAGCTCGACGGCACCCCCAATAAGAGCCGCCTGGGCGCCAACGCCATCCTGGGCGTCTCCCTCGCCTGCGCCAGGGCCGCCGCCACCGCCCTCAACATGCCCCTCTACAACTACATCGGCGGCGTCAACGCCAAGACTCTGCCCGTGCCGATGATGAACATCCTCAACGGCGGCGCCCACGCCACCAACAACGTCGACATCCAGGAGTTCATGGTCCTGCCCGTCGGCGCCAAGAGCTGGAAGGAAGCTCTGCGCATGTGCTCCGAGGTGTTCCACAACCTCAAGAGCGTCCTCAAGGAGAACGGCACCCCCGCCGCCGGCGTGGGCGACGAGGGCGGCTATGCCCCCAACCTGAAGAAGGACGAGGACGCCTTCAAGTGCATCGTCGCCGCCATTGAGAAGAGCGGCTACAAGCCCGGCGAGGACTTCATGCTCGGCATCGACGCCGCCGTGTCCGACTGGTACAACCCCGAGGACGGCACCTACACCCTGCCGAAGGCCAAGAAGACCATGACCCGCCAGCAGATGGTCAACATGTGGAAGAAGTTCGCCGACAACTACCCCATCATCTCCATGGAGGACTGCATGGGCGAGGACGACTGGGAAGGCTGGAGCATGCTGACCAAGGCTCTGGGCGACCGCGTCCAGCTGGTGGGCGACGACCTGTTCGTCACCAACGTAGAGCGCGTCAAGAAGGGCCTGGAGCTGCACGTCGCCAACTCCGTGCTCATCAAGCTCAACCAGATCGGCACCCTGACCGAGACCCTGGACACCATCCAGCTGGCCAACCGCCACGGCTACACCGCCGTCGTGTCCCACCGCTCCGGCGAGACCGAGGACACCACCATCGCCGACCTCGTCGTGGGCCTCAACGCCGGCCAGATAAAGACCGGCGCCCCCAGCCGCACCGACCGCGTCTGCAAGTACAACCAGCTGCTGCGCATCGAGGAGGAGCTCTTCGACGTGGCCCAGTACGCCGGCAAGGACGCCTTCTTCAACCTCAGCAAGTAAGGCCACCCCAATATCGGGCAAAACACCTCCCGGGTCTCCCGGGAGGTGTTTTTTGCCTTGCGAGGTGGTGTGCGGGGTGATAATATGGGGCAGAGGAGGTGGTGAGATGCGCGAGATGAGGTGCCTGCGCTGCGGAGAGGAGATGTCGTTCGTCCGGCGGGAGGACTTTCAGCTGGGGCGCACGGGCTGGATACTGGGGGACTGGCCCAACCTGCTGGCCGGAGCGATGGAGCTGGACGTATACGCCTGCCGGGGCTGCGGGAAGGTGGAACTGTTCCTGCCGCAGGGAGAGCTGGAGGGGGAGGACACAACGCCGCAGAAGAAGTGCCCCCGCTGCGGCAGCACAATCGACTTCGACTACCCCAAATGCCCGGTGTGCAGATACGACTTCTGGGCAAAGGGCGGGGATTGACGCGCGCGGGCAACAAAATTTGCCCCGCTGCGTATATTAGGCGCGCGCCATGGCAACAATATCCTCCGACAACACCAGTTGGAGGTATGTTATGGACGAGAACAGCAACAACTCCGGCGGCAAGCTGGAGCGGTTCTTTAACGGGAAGGGCTTCTACATAGTCCTTTTCCTGTGCGCGGCGGTTATAGGAGTGTCTGCCTGGAGCCTGCTGAACGGGAAGGGGACTGTGGAGAAGGACGATGTGGGGGACGTCTCGCTGGCCGTCACGCCCACCAGGCCGCCGGTGGTCTCCACCATGCCGGCCCCCACGCCCACTCTGGAGAGCGAGGAGACGGGATGGGAGGTGCCGGAGGACGCGGTGGAGGTCATCGCCGACCCGGAGCCTGAGCCGCCTGAGGTGGCGGCCGAGGAGCCGGTGGAGCAGGAGCTGCCGCAGGAGGTCACGGGCCCGGCGGCCTATTCCTGGCCGGTGATGGGCTCCGTGGACGCCGGATATTCGGTGGAGACCCTGGTATATGACCGCACGATGGGCGACTGGCGCACGCACGACGGGCTGGATATCCTGGCGCCCCTGGGCGAGCCGGTGAAGGCGGCGGCCAGCGGCACGGTGTCCGAGGTGTACAGCGACGACCTGTACGGGACCACGGTGGTCATAGACCACGGGGCGGGCATAGTCAGCGTCTACTCCAACCTGGCTGAGCTGCCCACGGTGAGCGCCGGGGACAGCGTATCCATGGGCGACACCATCGGCTCCGTGGGCACCACGGCCATATGCGAGACCAACTCGCCCTACCACCTGCACTTTGCCATGTCGGTGAACGGGGAGAGCGTGAACCCGACGGACTACCTGCCGGTGAGATAAAAACAGGCGAATTCAAGGGCCCCCGAGGGGGCCCTTGAGACGTCATATGGAGGTCAGACGGCGCTTACCCGGGGGCAGGACGGTCTGTGGGAGGGGGGCGGAGGCGGCTATCTCCAGCCGGTGGCCGGGGAAGAGCGCGCCGGCGCGCTCCGCCAGCCCCGGCACGGACGCATCCAGCGTGAGGGCGCGCAGCTCCAAGCTGTCCCCGCTGACCCGGGCGCTGTAGTCGAGCAGGTATTCGAGGGGGAAGAGGGCGCTGTCCAGGCGCTCCATCAGCGACTCGCCGCCGGAGAGGCGGCTCACCCTGTCCAGCCGGGGGGAGACGCCGCCGCAGGGGCAGGGGCCGGGGAGGATGCGAGTCACGTCGCCGGTGCGGTAGCGTATGAGGGGCAGGGCCTCCATGTCGAGGGTGGTTATAACCAGCTCGCCCCGGGAACCGGGGGGCAGGGGGCGGCCGCAGGGGTCAACTATCTCCGCTATGACGTGGTTCGCGCGCAGGTGCATGCCTTCGTGGGCGGGGCAGGTGACCGCGCCGCCGAGACACATCTCGCGCGAGCCGTAGTGGGGGAAGAGGCGCGTGCCCAGGAGCGATTCTATCTCCGCGCAGACCCCCGGGGGGCAGGCGTCGCCGGAAACGAGCGCGTGCCGCAGTGAAGGCGCGCGGCCATATAAGTTTACATAATATCTAAGCAGAGCCAGCAGGGGCACGGGCATGCCGATATAGGCGGTGGGGCGGGCCGAATCGAGCTCGGCGCAGAGCTCGGCGAAGCTGCGGCCCACTCCGCTGCGCAGCGGCACGGCGCCCAGGCTCTCCACGGCCAGGCATATCAGCTCTCCCAGCCCGAAGGGGCCGGAGAAGGGCATGGCCACCATCACCGTGTCCCCGCCGGAGACGAATTCGCCTATGCCTGCGGCGAAAAAGCCCACGGTGTGCTCCAGGTCGCGCGCGGTGTAGAACACTCGCTTGGGCGCGCCGGTGGTGCCGCTGGTGCGGTCGCTTATCACGCGGCTGATGTCCGCCTGGGAGAGCAGCAGCATGGAGCCCGCGTGGGCGGCGAGCTGTTCGGGCGTGGTGAAGGGGAGGGCGGAGAGCTGCTCCAGGCTGTCCAGCCGCCGGGGCAGGCTTGAGTAGAAGCCGCCGCGCCGCCGCTCGCGCTCCAGCAGGGCGTTCAGCTTCTCCAGCTGCAGCGAGGAGAGGGCCTGGGGGCTCAGCTCCGAGAGGCCCTCCACGGAGCATATCCAGTTGTCCAGACGGGTGCGCCTCATCGGCGGTAGAGCGCCCGGCCGGCGCTGTCCGTCAGGTTATAGGCGCAGAAGGGGACCAGTCCTCGCTCCGGGTCCGCCTCGCAGATGTAGCAGCGGCGCAGGCGCTCCAAATCCAGGGTCATGGCGTCCTGGAAAACCATGCCGGAGACGGTGAAGCTGTTCTCCCTCGCCTGGGCCAGGAACTCGTCGAAGGCGTCGGCCTGGCCGCCGGAGGGGTCATGGGCACCCCAGCGGTCGGCGACAAAGGCCTGGGCGTCGGCGCTCTTTACGCAGCAGCACTGGCTGCGGCGGCGGGGAAGGGCCCTCAGCGAGCCGTCCGGCAGGCGGCGGTAGGCGGCGTGGAAGGAGCAATAGGCGCTCTCGGCCCCGCCGCCGGCGAAGTCGGACGCGCGCATTGCCCCCTCCGTCTGGCGCTCTATCTCCCGCAGGACGCGGGGGATGGTGAGGCGGCGCCCGGGCTGGGGGAGGCCGCAGCGGCCGAAATAGCTTATGGGCTGGATGTGCACGCCGCGCACGGCGGACATGCGCCCCAGAGCGAAGCGCAGGATATCGCCCAGCATGTGGTCGTTGACGCCGGGGGCCAGGGTGGGCACCAGCACCACGGGCAGGCCGGCCTCGGCGCAATTGTCCACGGCGCGCAGCTTCACGCCCAGGAGAGGGCGGCCGCGCAGGGCGGTGTAGGCCGAGTCGTCCAGTCCGTCAAACTGCAAAAAGGCGCAGGAGACCCCGGCCTCCCTCAGCAGGGAGGCGTAGCCGGGCTCCTGCGCCAGGCGGAGACCGTTGGTATTCAGCTGAAAATAGCTGAAGCCGCGCTCGCGGCCCAGGGCGACTATCTCCGGCAGGTCGTCGCGCACGGTGGGCTCGCCGCCGGAGAGCTGGATGTTGAAGGGGCCGCCGCGCTCCAGCAGCAGGTCGTAGAGGCGGGCGACATCACCCAGACTGAGGTCGGAGCCGCGCCCGCTCTCACCGGCGGAGGCAAAACAGACCGGGCAGCACAGGTTGCAGCGGTCCGTCAGCTCCAGCAGCACGCAGCAGCCGGCGCTCTCGTGCTCCGCGCAGAGCCCGCAGGCGCGGGGGCATTCGGCGTCCGCCGGCACGGTCACGCCCGGCCGGTTGCCCGCGGAGGGAGGGGCGGCGGAGCCCCACTTCAGGTAGTCTATGATGTCGCCCTCCCAGATGAGGGCGTCGAACTTCCCGTGGTCGGGGCAGACCTTGACGAGGTGGATGTGGCCGTCGCCGCCCACGGCCTTCTCGGCGTCCAGCACGCGCAGGCACACGGGGCAGACGCTCTTTGTCCTGGCAAAGGGGCGGTACATCAGACGAGGCCCCTCTCCTCCAGCAGCTCCACGCACTTCTCGTAGCTGTCCATTATCACGCCGGGACAGATGGTGACCATGTTCTGGGGGTCGCCGCGCTCGATGTTCTCACAGTTCTCGCCGCCGTACTGGGCGGTGCGGGACCTGAACCAGTCGTGGAACTCGCCTATCAGCTTTATCCGGCCCTCGGCGTCCAGTCCGCCGGAGAGCAGGCTGAGGAAACACACGCCGCCGCTGAGCGCGCCGCAGGGCCCGCCGGACCAGGCGAAGCCGCCGCAGAGGCCGCGCACGGCCTGCACCAGCCGGGGATTTTCCTCCCCCTCGGCGTCCAGGGCCAACTGCACCATTATCTGCGCGCAGTAGAGCCCCTGGCGGGAGAGCTCCATTATACGGTCAAATGCGTCCATTTTCGTGCCTCCTCACAGTTTTTTCAGTATCGCCGCCAGGTAGCGGCAGTTCTTTGCGCTCTCGGGCGGGCACTCCGCCTCGCCGCGCCAGAGCGCCGTTATGTAGTAGTCGCGCCACTCGTCTGTGGTGTCCTCCAAGGACAAAACCTCAAATCTGCCCCTGCGCGCCAGGCTGCGCAGCGCCGGCTCGCCGCCGGGGACCACGTCGGAGTACATGAGCAGTCCGCCGGGGACCAGCAGGCGGCGCGCGCTCTCGAAGGCGCCGGGCACGTCGCCGGTGAGCAGGAAGGCGCACTGGCTGAGCGCCGCCTCGAAGCTCTCCGGGGGAAAGGGCGGGGAGAGGATGTCGCCGGGCAGCACGCCGGGGCCGGGGGCGAGGTCGATGCCCGCGGCGTCGAAGCCCAGGGCTCGGAGACAGCGCACGGCGTCCCCGCCGCCGGCGCCCAGGTCGATTATGCGCGCTCCGGGCGCGAGGCCGGCGCGTTCGATAAGCGAGCGGGTGGCGGCCGTGCCGCCGGGGTGTCTGTCCATCGCGGCCTCCCCCAATCAGGCGGTGAATTTCACATACAGGACCATGCCCACGGCGGCGGCCAGCAGGCAGCTGCCGACGAAAATGAGGGCCTGGGTCCGGGCGCTCAGCCTGTGGATTTTTTCGGACAGCCTGAGGTCGAATTTTCCCGTCCTGGCCGCGTTGAAAAGCAGCATCAGCAGGAGGACCACGGGGAGCATGATGAGCGCGAACTCATCACCCGTGCCGGGGCGCATTCTGTACATGTGTCACGGCTCCTTTCGGTACCTATTTGTCCTCCAGGACTTTCTCGACGGAGAGCACCTTGCCCATGGCCAGCTCCTCGGGGACGTAGACGAAGCCGCACCTGGGGCAGACGGGGAGCTGCACGGGAAAGGCGTTGTCCAGATAGCCGAACACGGCGTCGCCCTTGACCAGGGGCACGCCGCACTTGTGGCAGATGAGCTTGCCCTGGGGGTCTATGACGTAATAGTTCTTATCTTCAGGCATGTTTTCACCTCGTCTCCACGGTCATGCGGTGGCTGTACGCGCGGTGGACGGTGTAGCCCTCCGCGTCCTCGGTGAACTTCACCCAGAAGGTGACGTTGCCGAGACGGCAACGGGTGGACAGCAGCCCGCTCTCCGCGTCCAGGACGGCCTCGCCGCTCTCGCGGTAGTGCCGCATGACGGCTGTGATGTCGGTATCCAGTATCATGCGCTGCTCCATGAGCGCGCGGGCCTCGCCGGTTATCTCGAGGCGGAAGTCCAGAGGTTCGTTTTTCACATCCTCACCCCAAATGTCGCGCAGCAGGCTCTGCTTCAAGAGCAGGCGGTTGCGGCGTTTTTCGCTTATTCCGGGAGTCTGGGCGGCCTGGGCGCCGTAGACGAGCTCGAGTATGTGCACGCTCTGCGCGCCCTCGCGCGCGAGGCGGTCGCGGCAGGCCATGCAGTAGGTTATCTGGGGCTGGCCCGGGGCAGTTGAGAGGCAGGAGCGGGCCAGCTCGGAGGCCACGTCCGGGTTGGCGTAGGAGACGAGGCCGCCGTAGCCGCAGCAGGGGGAGCGGTCGCCGCTCCACTCGCCCTCGCCGAGGGCAAAGCCCAGGCGGCGGACTATCTCCCGCACGGCGCTCTGGGTGTGCGCGTCGCCGCGGGCGCCGCAGGAGTCGTGCAGCGCGGCCGTGGCCCCGGCGTGGGAGGCCGTCTCCGGCAATCCGAGCTCCAGCAGGGTGTTCCAGATGCCGCGGACGGGCGCTGAGCTGAGGGAGCGCAGGTTGACCGCGCAGGTGGGGCAGGCGGCTATTATCTCCGGGTCCCCCAGGGCGGAGAGGGCGGAGCGCAGCTGCTCGTCCGTCTCCCCGGTGAGCTCACCGCGGCCGGCCCAGCGGGATATGGCCCCGCAGCAGCCGAGCATGAGGGCCACGCCGCCCTCCAGGCGTCGGCAGAGGTCGGAGTAGGCCTTTATGACCACCTCGGGGGCTATGGCCGCGGCTTGGCAGCCGGGGAAGAACAGGTATTTGCAGCGCTCATGGCCGGGCTGCGGCCGGGCGAGAAAGCCCTCGGTGTTGGAGAAAATCTGGTCGTAGAGGGCGAACTCGTGCACGGCGAGGCTCATCTTGCCAGTGGCCACCATGTTCTCGCGGGCGGAGAGGCATATCTCCGCCATGTCGTAGCCGTTGGGGCAGACCACGGTGCACTGGCCGCAGAGGGCGCAGGAGTTGAGGGCCTTGTTCATCATGTGGTCGCCCATGATGATGCCGGCGTTGTTGTATATCTCGCGGGTCAGGATGCGGGGGAACTTGTCGTAATGGCGGAGGTAGGCGCAGCCCTTGAGGCACTCCACGCACTCGCACTGTATGCACCTGGCGGCCTCATCGCGGGCCTCGCCGGCGCTGTAGCCGCCCTCCGGCTCGCTCACGCGCCGCGAGGCCTCGGCGGAGGAGAGGTCGGTGTAGAGCCGGCTCTCCACCGCGCCCTCCTCGCCGCGGAGGGTGGCGGGGTCCATGCCCTGGGCGAGGCGGTCGGCGCTGACGCCGGCGCGGCGGGCGTCGCAGAGCGCGCCGAGCACGCCGCTCCCGCCGGCGGGGCGGGCCAGCGCCCCCAGGCCGGGACAGAGCAGGGTGACGCTGTCGGGCTCCTCGCCGGGGGAGAGCAGCGCCAGATATTCGCGGGAGACGCAGAGCAGGTCGCGCGAGGCGCTCTCGCGCTCGAAGAGCTCAGGCGTGAGGGCGCAGGAGTAGTGCACGTCCAAATCCATGGCCAGCAGCCTGGCCGTCTCCGCGTCCAGGTCCTCCGGACAGAGGAAGGGGGCGCAGGCGGCGACAAGGGAGCGCGCGTCGCTCTCCCGCACATAGAGGGACGTGGGATAGCTCTTGCGCGCGAGCTCGGCGGCGGCGGCGAGGGTGAAGAGCTCGGAGCCGAACACGGCGGCGGTCTTTTTCTTCTTGAATTTGAGCAGGCCGCGTCCGGTCTGCGGAGAGCCAAGGCGCATGGCGGCGCGCTCCAGGGCCGGGAAATCCAGCCCCTCGCCGCCGGGCAGCTCGCCCAGGCGGCATCTCCCGGCGCAGGGCGCCGAACAGCCGCAGGCGAGAATCAGCGGGAAGGGGGTTATGCGCTCGAGCATGGCGCGGGCGGCGGTGAAATCGCCCCCGGCGCACAGCCGCGCGAACTCGCGCGCGTCCAGCTTCATGGGACAGGCGGCGGTGCAGAAGGCCGGCTGCTCGTGGACGCAGAGCGACTCCCGCGATTCCAGCTCGTCCTTGGTGTAGAGCTGCTTGGTGCGGTATATCCTTGTAGAACGCTCGGTGAAGTCCATTTGTCCACCTCCGGGAATGTTGTAGCATATTGGGCTGGCTCGCGCCGCGCTCTGCCCGCGCGGCGCGGCAAATATTCAAAAATACTGTTCCATCGGGGAGCGGGACATGCTATAATGCAGAGACTGCAGAAGCTGAGAGGAGGATGGCCCTTGAAGGTCAGGTACATAGACCCCGGAGTGGAACAGATGATGGAGAGCATAATGGGGTTCCAAAGCGAGGGCGAGGCCGACTTCTGGACAGGCGCGCTCTATCATTTTTACCCGCAGATAGACCGGGAGCATGCGCTGAGCCTGCCGTTCCCGGAGCGGAAAAGCTATATTGAGAGCACCATGAGGGAGGTCTACGCGGAGGTAAGTCCCCAGATAGGCAGAAAGGCCGAGCTCTATAACAGGCACTGGGACGAGTGCGAAGCGCAAATCGCCGGCGCGCTGTCCGACGCCTTTGATGTGGACTGCGCGGGCGGGTACAACGACATCGTCGCGCGGGTGGGGCTCAACCCCATATCGCCGAGGTTCCTGCGGGAGCGGGCTTTCGACGTCTTTTACCTCAACAGCGAAAAAGGGGCGTTGGGGATGAGCATACACGAGATAATCCATTTCGTGTGGTTCGACGTCTGGCATTCGCTGTTCGGCGACAGCTTTGAGGAGTATGAGCGGCCCAGCCTCAAGTGGATACTGAGCGAGATGGTGGTCGAATCCGTGATGAGCGACCCGCGGCTCAGCTCCATCAATCCCTATTTCCCCAGGGAGAGCGGAGGATGCATCTACCCCTATTTCTTTGACATGGAGGCCGGGGGCGCGCCGATACTGGATACGCTGGATGAGATGTATAAAAATGAGGATATCCGCAGCTTCATGAGGGACAGCTATGCCTACTGCCTTGAACATGAGCGGGAAATCAGGGGGCACATTGAAAGGGCGGAGGCAAGCTACGCCTGAGGGAAAGGGGGCAGGGACATGCTCATCAGGCAGGAGAGGGCGGAGGACCGCGGGCAGGTCTATGAACTAATTAAAGCGGCCTTCGCCGGGGCCGAACACGCGGATGGAAACGAACAGGACCTGGTCAATGCCCTGAGGGTGGGCGAGGCCTTTATCCCGCAGCTCTCGCTGGTGGCGGAGGCGGAAGGCGGCATCGTGGGGCACATACTGTTCACAAAAGCTGCGGCCGGGGGAGCGGAGGTGCTCGTGCTCGCCCCGCTGTCAGTCCGCCCGGGCTGGCAGAGGCAGGGCATCGGCTCTGCGCTGATGGCTGAGGGCCACAAGCGGGCCCGGGAATTGGGATATGGCTATTCCACAGTGCTCGGCAGCACGGATTACTACCCGCGCGCGGGATATGTGCCGGCGCAGGAGCTGGGCATCGCCGCCCCGGCGGGGATACCGGCGGAAAACCTGATGGCGATAAAGCTGAGGGGGGATGCGCCGCCCGTGGAGGGGACGCTTGTATACGCCGGGGAGTTCGGCGTCAACTGAGCAGGGATGAGACGTGCCGCATGGGGCGTGTGCCCCGTGCGCTGTGTGTCTTTACAAATGGGGAAGGCTTTCGCCTTCCCCATTGTAACACGGTCTATGCGGATTTTAAAGGCTTTACGCCTCCACCTGCTTGAGGGCCGCGAGCACGACCTCGGGCAGGGCCGGGACGCGGGTGATACGCGCGCCGGTGGCGTTGTAGATGGCGTTGAGGATGGCCGGGTGCGGGGCGTCCAGCGGGGCCTCGCCGCAGCCGGAGGCGCCGTAGGGGCCGTTGGGGCGCGGGTGGTTCTGCTGGTAGATGACCTCGATGTCGTCCGGGGCGTCGTTCGGGTAGGGGATGCCGCACTTGAGCAGGCTGGTGTGCTTCTTGAGGTCCTCGAAGTCCTCGGTCAGCGCCAGGCCGATGCCCTGGACGAGGCCGCCGTAGAAGTTGCCGTCCACGGCCAGCTTGTTGAGGATGGTGCCGCAGTCGGCCACGGCGGTGAACTTCTCCACCTTGACCTTGCCGGTCTCGGTGTTGACCGCGACCTCAGGCAGGAAGATGGTGTACATGTAGGCCGGGAACGGATCGCCCTGGCTGGTGGCCTGGTCGAGGGCCACGGAGGCGGTGTAGGTGAACACGCCGACCGCCTTGGTGTCGATGCCGTCGGCGACCATCTCGTCGTAGGTGCGGTAGGTGCCGTCGTCCTTGCGCATGGCCTTGAGCAGGTTCTCGCAGGCGACCTTGGTGGCCGAGCCGGTCATGACGGTGGAGCGAGAGCCGCCGGCAGGGCCGGAGTTCGGGGTCAGCTTGGTGTCGTTCATCTCGAGATGAATCATCTCGGGGGTGAATCCGGCCTGGCGCAGGGTCTCGTGGCCCGCGGTGAGGGTGGCGATGTCGGCGCCCTGGCCGTGGTCCTCCCAGGAGTTGCGCAGGGTGACCGTGCCGTCCGGATTGAGGGTGGCCCAGCACTCGGAGGCGTCGGAGTTGTCGAGGCCGCAGCCGTAGACACCGAGGGAGACGCCGATGCCGTACTTTATCTTGCCGTCGCTGGCGGCGTTCTTCTCCGCCACGCGCTTCTTGGCGGCCTCATAGTACGGGCGGGCCAGGTTGAAGAGGTCCTCCTCGCAGTAGACGTCCGGCCGGCAGCCGTTGGGCGTGCGGGAGTCGTCCTTCTCCTTGTAGCAGTTCATCGCGCGGAACTCGAAGGGGTCGATGCCCAGCTTGGCGGCCATCATGTCCATGGCGATGTCGCTGCCCATGAAGCTCTGAGGCGAGCCGTACGCGCGGAAGGCGCTGCCCCAGGCGTGGTTCGTGAACACCGTGGTGGACTTGTTGCGGATGGTGGGGATGTCCACGCCGGCGCCGACAAACTGGCTCAGGCGGTGGGTCAGCAGGTCGCCGAACTCGGAGTACGGGCCGTGGTCGATGTAGTTGTTGCCCCAGAGGGCCAGCACCTTGCCGTTGTCGTCGGCCGCGAGCTTGATGTGCATGAAGCCCGGGCTGCGCTTGCCGGTGTAGGTGATGGACTGGTACATGTTGAAGTTCAGGCTGACCGGCCTCTGGCAGACCAGGGCGGCCACGCCGAGAATGGCCTCGTTGGTGGGGGAGAACTTGTAGCCGAAGGTGCCGCCGGCGTGGTTCTGCACCAGGCGCAGCTTGTCGAGGGGGACGCCGATGCCGTCGGCTATCATCGGCAGATGCAGGTGGATGCCGATGCTCTTGGAGTGGACGGCCAGCATGCCGTCCTCGTCTATGTAGGCGTAGCCGTTGTCGGGCTCCAGGTAGAGGTGCGGCTGACGCGAGCAGTAGCTCTCGACCTCGATGACGTTCTTGGCGTGGTCAAAGTCGAAGTCGGGGCCCTTGATGCAGTTCGTCTCGTAGTAGGCGTTCGGCGTGCCGGGGTGAATCTCTATGGCGTCGGGGGCCAGGGCCTCGGGGACGCTCATGTAGGCGGGCAGCACCTCGAGATCGACCTTGACGTGCTTGGCGGCCTCGCGGGCGTGCTCCTCGGTGTCGGCGGCGACTATGGCGATGGCGTCGCCGTACTGGAACACCTTCTCATCGCAGAGGATGGGGCGGTCCCAGCCGTCGCACTTGTTGTTCAGCGGCAGCATGACCAGGCCGTTGATGCGGTTCTTGCCGGGGACGTCCTTGGCGGTGATGACCTTGAACACGCCGGGCATGCTCTCGGCCTCGGAGGTGTCGACGCCCTTGATGTTGGCGTGGCTGACCTCGGCCTGGACCAGCGCCAGGCGCAGGGTGGAGCTGGGCATGTGCAGGGCCTCGTCCGCGCCGAAGTCCCAGGTACCCGTGACCTTCATGGCGGCGGAGGGGCGCTCGTAGGTGGTGCCCATGATGACGTTGTCGTTGGGCTTGAAGAGCAGGTCCTCCTTGCTCATCTCGCCGCGCATGACGGCGGCGGCGGCCATGGTGGCGTCAATGAGAGGCTTGTAGCCCGTGCAGCGGCAGAGGTTGCGGTTCTTGTTGAACCAGTCGCGGACCTCCTCGCGGGTGGGGTTGGGGTTCTGGTCAAGCAGGACCTTGGCGCTGACTATGAAGCCCGGGCTGCAGAAGCCGCACTGGGCCGCGCCGTAGGCCATCCACGCCACCTGGATGGGGTGGAGGTTGTTGACCGTGCCGATGCCCTCGATGGTGGTTATCTCCGCGTAGTCGCGCAGCTTGACCACCTTGGTGATGCAGGCCTTGGTCACCTTGCCGTCGACTATGACGTTGCAGGCGCCGCAGTGGCCTTGGCCGCAGCCGATCTTACATCCGGTGAGGAGGAGGCGCTCGCGCAGTATGGTGGCGAGTGTCTCCGTCCCGTCGATGACGAGCGTGCGCTCCACGCCGTTAATCATCAGGACTTTTTTAATCATTGGGTTGCCTCCTTGCCTTGTATTTTGGGGTTGATATATCTCTCGCGCGTGGTGACCCAAACGCGGGCTTTACTATGTTTGCTGGATGTGCTATCCTAAATATATGACCCGGTAAATCCGTAAAGAGCAAAGGAGCGATGGAACGTGGAAAAACTGACCGAGATAAGGGCCTCCGAGGTGACCGTGGAGGTGAAGGACGCGCGCACGGGACAGGTCTTCCGCCGCACGCTGCCCATAGATTATCTGGAGACCGCCAGCTGTCTGCGCCTTGGGGGCGAGGACGCCTCCGGCAGGCCGGCGGAGCTGGTGTTCTTCACCCGGTCCGGGATGAGCAGGCTGAAAGACCTGACCGGCGGAGGGCCGGACCACGACCCCTGCGGCGGACATTCTGTGTAACTATGACAAAAAACAAACACTTTCCTAGGCCTAATTTTATACTTTTATACTCAACACGTCAAATTGTTTCATTTTGAAAGTCGATATATTTGAGTTGAGATTTAGGGCGGTAAATCGGCAAATTCGGGGCAAAAAAACACACGTTGAGGAGGTGGACGCGGTGGAGACAGGGGCAGTAGTGGTGGCGGCCGGCATGTCCTCCCGCATGGGGGAGTTCAAGCCTATGCTGAGCATAGGCGAGATATCCGTGGCCCAGAGGGTGGTGGCCACGCTGAGGCAGGCGGGGGCGTCGCGCGTGGTGGTGGTCACGGGCTACAACGCCGATGAGCTCGAGCGCCACCTGGCGCGCAGCGGGGCCGTGTTCCTGCGCAACGAGGCCTACCGCACCACGGAGATGTTCGACTCGGCGCTCATCGGGCTCAAGTACATGCGCGACAAGTGCGACAGGGTGCTGTTCACGCCGGTGGACGTGCCGCTCTTCACGGCGGCGACGGTGAGGGCGCTGCTGGATTCGGGCGCGGAGTACGCCTGCCCGGTCTGCGGCGGCGAGCGGGGGCATCCCATACTCATGTCGGTGCAGGTGATAGACCGCCTGCTCTGCGACAGCGGCGAGGGCGGGCTGCAGGGCGCGCTGGGCCGCTGCGGGGCGCGGGAGACGCTGGTGAGCGTGCCGGACCCGGGCATACTGCACGACGCGGACACGCCGGAGGACTACAGGCAGCTGCTGGAGATGCACAACAGC
Source organism: uncultured Oscillospiraceae bacterium (assembly GCA_944385765.1). GTDB lineage: Bacteria > Bacillota > Clostridia > Oscillospirales > Oscillospiraceae > Scatomorpha. Next base: position 15,621 of record CALWYL010000004.1, on the reverse strand, counting down.
CAGCTGGTGAGGCCGGAGCTGAGTGTGTCGGTGGCCCGGCAGAAGGTCTTCCTGGACGAGCGCTCGGCGATGCTGCTGAGGCTGATAGGGGAGACGGGCTCGGTGCGGGAGGCCTGCCAGCGGATGCAGATGAGCTACTCGGCGGGCTGGAACGCCATCAAGCTGCTGGAGGGGGAGCTGGGCTTTGCCGTGGTGAACCGCACCCAGGGCGGCTCGCGCGGCGGCAGCAGCTGCCTCACGGTGGAGGGCGAGGAGCTGCTGGAGAGCTACGAGGGCTTCCGGCGCGAGCTGCGGGCGCAGGCCGAGAGGCTGTTTGAGAGGTATTTCGGGGCTTTCTTCGGGCGCGGCTATGGCCCGGAGAGCTGAGAACATAAAAACCGGGAAAGGAAGCGCGGACACATGAGAGAGATGTTCAAGACCATGGCGCAGCGCCTCTCGGCGGGCGAGGAGCTGGTGCTGGTCACCGTGGTGGCCTCCTCGGGCGCCACCCCGCGGGGGGCGGGCGCCAGGATGCTCATCGGAGCCGGAGGGCGCATCTGCGGGACCATAGGCGGAGGGGCGGTGGAGTACCGCTCCGAGCAAATAGCCGCCGAGGTGCTGAGGGAGAGAAAGAGCGGCAGCCACGATTTCTCCCTGACGAAGAACGACGTGCAGAACCTGGGCATGATATGCGGCGGGGACGTGAAGGTGTATTTCCGCTATATCCCCGCGCGGGACGGTGAGACGCTCGCCCTGGCCGCCGAGGCGGAGAGGCGCTTTGCCGCGGGGGAGGACATCTGGCTGCTCAGCGAGATATCCGACGGCGGCAGGCTGAGCCTCTACTCGGCCGAGGGGGGCCACTTCCCCTATGAGCCTCCGGAGTGGACCGGGGAGCTGATGACGCGAAAGCCCAGGGGTGAGCGGCGGGACGGGCGCGAGTTCTACGCCGAGCAGATAAACTCCTCCGGCAGGGTGTACGTATTCGGCTGCGGGCATGTGGCGCAGGAGCTGGTGCCGGTGCTCGCGCACGTGGGCTTCCGCTGCGTGGCCATGGACGACAGGCCGGAGTTCGCCTGCGCGGAGCTGTTCCCGGCGGCCGAGGAGGTGCTGCTGATAGACTTCCAGCATGTGGCTGACTATGTGAGCATCGGGTCGGAGGACTATGTCTGCGTGATGACGCGCGGGCACGCCTTCGACGCCGTGGTGCAGGCGCAGGCGCTGCGCACGCCGGCCTGTTATATCGGGGTCATCGGCAGCCGGCACAAGGCGGCCGGGGTGAGGGCCTCGCTGAAGGAACAGGGCTTCAGCGACCAGGAGCTCGACCGCATAATCACGCCCATCGGGCTGGAGATAAAGGCCGAGACGCCGGCGGAGATAGCCATCTCCATTGCCGGGCAGATGATATTGCACCGGGCCGAGAGGAACGCGCTGTGAGAAGGCGGCTGTTCCTCACGGGCCCGGAGGCCTGCGGGAAGACGCGGCTCATAGAGGAGGCCGCCGGCTCGGACCTGCGCCGGGCCGGCGGCCTCGTGCTGAGGCATGTCCCCGCCGGGCTGGAGATAGCCTCGCCCGCCGGCTGGGAGCGGCGCATCTTCAGCGCGCCGGGGCCGGAGCTGGCGGCGCATTGCGCGGCGCTGCTCGGAGAGGCGGCGAGGGCGCAATTTGCCGTGATAGACGGCCTGGGCGGGGCGGAGCTGGCGGAGAGCGAGCTCTATGAGGCGCTGGTGCGCTTCCTGTTCGCCGGCACGCCCTGCGTGGGCGCGCTGGAGCCCCCCGTGAACTGGGAGGGCAGGGAGCTGCGCGAGCTGCTGGAGGGGGACCCGGACACCATGCTGCTGGAGACCAGCGGGCGCTATGACATCAACGCCGAGGGGGCGCTGAGGCACTGGGTGGCGGAGTACGCCTCCCTGCCGGCGCGCTGAGGCGGAATGGCGGAGAAAAAGGGGCGGCCGGTGCCGGCCGCCCCTGCGCTGCGCTCATTTCAGCTTTCCGCGGCCGCGCGCGGCCTCCGCTATGCCGCCGGCCACGGAGATGGCGAGGCACACGGCGGCCAGAATCAGCAATATCTCCTGGGCGGGAGCGGTGCTTATCTGCCAGCCGGCGCTTGTATGGCTGACCTGCGCCGCCACGAGGCGCGCGGCGGGCGGCCTCGACCGCGGCCTCACAAAAACGCAGGACGGAATAGAGCACCGGCTATGTCCCTATAGCTGTCGGCAAACCAGTAGCGGCGCATGAAAATGACGCGGTTTTCGGGGGCGAGCGTGTCCGGAAAGCCGCCTGTCATCCGGGCGAGCTCCCGGGTCTCCACCTCCACATCCGCGGTGTGGGGGGCGTTGAGGCAGCCCTCGAGCTCCTCCAGGGCAACCGTGTATGCCGAGCCCCTCCTGGCGGCCGAGTTATAGTGACAGGCCTTCAGCGAGAGATTGCGCACTATCCTCAGCACATACATGAGCAGGGGGCGCGGATGGGCGGGCGGTATGGCGCGCCAGGCGCCCAGGTAGGCGTCGCTGACGCATTACTCCGCGTCCTGCCTGTTCTGCACGATGTTGTACGAGAGGTTGTGACAGATTTTCCCGTATTTATTGTCCAGCTCGCGTATGGCCAGCTCGGAGCGGGCAAAAAACAGCTCTATTATCTCCTCGTCGTCCATCGGCTCACGCCTCCTTTCCGGCTTCAACCGTATACTGCGGTTGGGGCGGACTTCACTACGCTGGCGCGGGGGATTTTTTTCATAATACCACAGTTCCCGCGCGCCGGGGGTATTGACTTGGTATTGTATAATGATAAGATAGACTGGCGCGAAGGGAGTGGGGGCTTATGCAGTGCCGCGGCGGAAGGCTGCGGGGATGGGTCTACGACCTGATGCAGTGCATGGTGCTGGCCCTCACCGTATGCGTGCTGCTCTTCTCCTTCGCGCTGCGCTTCGTGGAGGTTGAGGGGAGCTCGATGTATCCCACGCTGCACGACGGCGACCTGCTGCTGGTGTGCGGCGCCGCATCGGAGCCGAGGCAGGGGGACATAGTGGTCTTCCGCGACGACGGCTTCCGCCCGGAGCCGCTGGTGAAGCGCGTGATAGCCGTGGGCGGGCAGACGGTGGACATAGACTTCGGCAGCGGCGTGGTGTATGTGGACGGCGTGCCCCTGGACGAGCCCTATACGGCCGAGCCCACACTGAGAGAGCTGGACTTCTCCGGGCCGCTGACCGTGCCGGAGGGCGAGCTGTTTGTGCTGGGCGACAACCGAAACGCCTCCAACGACAGCCGCGACGCGCGCCTGGGCTGCGTGGACGCACGCGGCGTGCTGGGGAGAGTGTGCCTGAGAATACTTCCTTTTGACAGACTGGGGAGCTTGGACGACTGATGAAGCAGAAAAAGACGGCGGGCGCCGAGGCCCGCGAAGTGAGGAAAAAGAGCCCTGAGCCGGAGAGCGCCAGGGCGGAAATCTATGACTGGATACAGTGCATAGTGGCCGCGCTGGTGATATGCGTGCTGCTCTTCTCCTTTGGGCTGAGGCTGGTGGATGTGGTGGGGAACTCCATGTACCCCACGCTGGAGAACGGCGACAAGGTGATAGTCAGCAACATCTTCTATGAGCCGAAGCAGGGGGACATCATCGTGTTCCGCAAGGACGAGTACCGCGAGGAGCCGCTGGTGAAGCGCGTGATAGCCGTGGGCGGGCAGACGGTGGACATAGACTTCGACTACGGCGTGGTTTATGTGGACGGAAAGCCGCTGGACGAGCCGTATATCGCGGAGATAACCACCGAGGAACTGGACTTCGCCGGGCCGATTGAGGTGGAGGAGGGCACGGTGTTCGTCATGGGCGACAACAGGAACCACTCCACGGACAGCCGCTACTCGCAGATAGGCTGCGTGGACGTGAGGTGCATCATGGGGAAGGTCTATTACACGGTGTTCCCCATAAAGAACTTTGGGAACGACTATGGCGGATAAGGATTATCAGAAGATAGACATACACTGGTTCCCCGGGCATATGACCAAGGCCGGGAGGATGATTGAGGAGAACGTCAGGCTGGTGGACGCCGTGTGCGAGCTGATAGACGCGCGCATACCCGCGGCCAGCCGCAACCCCGACATCGACCGCCTGGCCGGCGGCAAGCCGAGGCTGGTGATAATGAACCGCGTGGACCAGGCCGATCCGGCGGCCACGGCCGAGTGGCGGGCGTATTTCCGGGAGAGCGGCCTGCCCGTGCTGGAGACGGACGCGCGCTCCGGCAAGGGCGTGAGGGATTTCCCCGCCGCCGTGAGGGGCCTGCTCGCGGAGAAGATAGCCGCCAGGGAGGCCAAGGGCCAGGGCACGCGGCAGCTGCGGGCCATGGTGCTGGGCATACCCAATGTGGGCAAGTCCACATTTATAAACAAGGCCGCGGGACGCAAGGCCGCGGCGGTCTCGGACCGGCCGGGAGTGACGCGGGGGCGGCAGTGGATAAGCGTGGACCGCACGCTGGAGCTGCTGGACACACCGGGCATACTCTGGCCGCGATTCGACTCCCAGGAGGTGGGAGAGCTGCTGGCCGTCACCGGGGCGGTGAAGGACGACGTGCTGGACCGCGAGGCCCTGGCGGCCAACCTGCTGGTGAGGCTGCGGCGGCTCTACCCGGCGGCCATAGAGCATAGATACGGGCTCAACTCGCCGGATGCCCAGGGCTGGGAGCTGCTGGAGGCGGCCGCCAGGCGGCGGGGATTCCTCGCCGGGCGGGGCGAATACGACACGGAGCGCATGGCGGCCGTGCTGCTGGACGAGTTCCGCGGGGGGAAACTGGGAAGGATAACGCTGGAGAGGCCATATGAGAGCTGAAGCGGACCTTTGGGAATACGAGAACGCCGTGTACGGCGAGGGCTATGAGGCCGTCTGCGGGGTGGACGAGGCCGGGCGCGGGCCGCTGGCGGGGCCGGTGTGCGCCGCGGCGGTTATGCTGCCGCGCGGCCTGGTCATACCCGGGCTGGACGACTCGAAAAAGCTCAGCGAGAGGCGGCGCGAGGCCCTTTATGACGAGATACGCGCCCAGGCGCTGGGCTGGTCCATCGCCTTCGCCAGCGTGGCGGAGATAGAGAGGCTGAACATCCTGGGGGCCACCTACCTGGCCATGAACAGGGCCCTGGAGGGCCTGCCGCGGGCGCCGCAGCTGGCGCTGGTGGACGGCAACCGCACGGAGGGCATAGCTTTCCCCTGCCGGGCGGTGGTGGGCGGCGACGGGCGGTGCGCGGACATTGCGGCGGCGTCGATACTGGCCAAGGTGACCCGTGACCGCTACATGCGCGAGATGGGGGAGAAGTTCCCCGGCTACGGCTTTGAAAAGCACAAGGGCTACGGCACGGCGGCGCACTACGCCGCGTTGCGCGAGCTGGGGCCGTGCGAGATACACCGGCTCTCCTTCCTGAGGAAGATGCACTGATGGACAAGAGGAAACTGGCCGGCCGGGGCGGCGAGGCGCAGGCCGCGGCGTATCTGCGCTCGCGGGGATATGAGCTGCTGGGCATGAACTACGCCTGCCGGGCGGGGGAGATAGACATCATAGCCGCGCGGGACGGCTTCGTGGCCTTCGTGGAGGTCAAGCTGCGCGCGGACGCGCGCTTTGCCCAGGCGAGGGAGGCCGTGACGCCGGCCAAGCAGCGGCGGATAAAGCTGGCGGCGCTGGAGTGGCTGTCCGCGCGCGAGTGCGAGCTGCAGCCGCGCTTCGACGTCATTGAAATCTACACCCGGCCGGGTGAGGACAGGATAATACACCTTGAAAACGCATTTGAATGAGGTGCAGTGACATGGAATATCTGAGCACTAGGGGCGCGGCGGAGCGCGTGAGCGCGTCCTCGGCCATAGCCCACGGCCTGGCCCCGGACGGGGGGCTCTATGTGCCCGACAGCCTGCCGCGCGTGGACGGGCGGGAGCTCGAGCTGCTGCGGCGCTCCGGCTACCGGGAGCGGGCGGAGCGGATAATGGCGCCTTTCCTGCCGGAGTTCACGGCCGGGGAGATATCCGCTCTGTGCGCGGCGGCCTACGGGGACAACTTCGACTCGCCGCTGACGGCCCCGGTGCGTTTCGTGGACTCCGGGACGGGATACCTGGAGCTCTGGCACGGGCCCACCTCGGCCTTCAAGGACATGGCGCTGCAGATGCTGCCCCGGCTGCTGGTCTCCTCGCTGAAAAAGTGCGGCGAGCGGAGGGGCGTGTGCATACTGGTGGCCACCTCGGGGGACACGGGCAAGGCCGCCCTGGAGGGCTTCGCCGACGTGGAGGGCGCCAGGATACTGGTGTTCTATCCGCAGGGCGGGGTCTCCGACGTGCAGAGGCTGCAGATGGTCACCCAGAGGGGGGTGAACGTCGGCGTCTCGGCCGTGGAGGGCAACTTTGACGACGCGCAGGCGGGCGTGAAGAGAATATTCTCCGACGCGGATTTCGCGCGCGTGCTGGACGGGCGCGGCTGGTTCCTCTCCTCGGCCAATTCGATAAACTGGGGGAGGCTTCTGCCGCAGATAGTGTACTATTTCTCCGCCTACTGCGATTTTGTGAACTCCGGGCGCATAGCCATGGGCGAGCGGCTGGACTTCTGCGTGCCCACGGGGAACTTCGGCAATATACTGGCCGGCTGGATGGCCCGGGAGATGGGCCTGCCGGCGGGGAAGTTCATCTGCGCCTCAAACGAGAACAATGTGCTGACGGACTTCATCGGGACGGGCGTTTACGACAGGCGCCGCCCCTTCCACATGACGGAGTCCCCCTCCATGGACATACTGGTCTCCAGCAACCTGGAGCGGCTGCTCTACTTCCTCTCCGGCGACGCCGGGCGCGTCTCGCGCTGGATGGGCGAGCTGGCCCGGGAGGGGCGCTACGACGTGGGCGCGGAGATGCTCGGGCGCATACGCGGCGCGTTCGGCGCGGGGTGCTGCGACGACGCGCGGACGGAGAGGGAGATTGCCCGCGTCTGGCGCGAGCACGGCTACCTCATCGACACGCACACGGCCGTGGCCTCCGGCGTGCTGGCCGACGCGCGGGCAAAGGGCGAGCAGAGCGGCCCCTGCTGCGTGGTCTCCACGGCCAGCCCGTATAAGTTCTGCGCCTCGGTGCTCTCCGCCCTGGGAGAGGCCGCCGACGCGCCGGGCGTGGAGCTCATAGGCCGGCTGGAGGCCGCCACCGGCACGAAGGCCCCGGCGCCGCTCGCCGCGCTGGCGGGGGCGGAGGAGAGGTTCACCGGCTGCACGGCCCCGGAGGGCATGCGGGACGTGGTGGACGCTTTCCTGAGCTGAATATGTAAGGGGCGGAGACGGCCGGGGCCTGGTCCGCCCCCGGCCTCAGCCGTTTTTGGGCCTGAAGGTGGAGCAGCAGGTCTCGCCCGTGCTCTTGGCGCGCTTGCCGTCCACTTTGATGTGGCCGGCGGTGCAGTTGTCGAGCTCGTCGTGGTAGCTGCAGTTGGCGGCGTCGCAGCCGATGGTGGCGCTCTTGCCGCTGTAGCGCTTGGTGTCGCTCATGGCCTAAGCCTCCCTGTACAGATTGGGTGTGGACCCGCGGTTAGTATCTGCAGGGGGCGCGAATATATTCGGGGGTAGTATTGGATTGGGCCTTTACGCAATGGGGGACCTGCATCTCTCGCTGGGCGGCGACAAGCCGATGGACGTCTTTGGCGGCAGGTGGCAGGGCTATGTGGAAAAACTGGAAAAGGGCTTCGCCGATTTGGGGGAGGACGACGTGACCGTGCTCTGCGGGGACCTCTCCTGGGGCATGTCGCTGGAGGCGGCGCGGGAGGACTTCCTCTTCATCTCCCGCCTGCCGGGGCGCAAGGTGATACTCAAGGGGAACCACGACTACTGGTGGTCCACGGCCTCCAAGGCCTACCGGTTCTTCGCCGAGAACGGCATAGAGAACATAGAGATACTCAACAACAACTGCCTGCTCTACGGCGAGACGGCCATCTGCGGCACGCGGGGCTGGTTCTACGAGGAGGAGCGGGGCGGCGCACACGACCGCAAAATCATGCTGCGCGAGGTGGGGAGGCTGGAGACCTCCCTGAAGTGCGCCGGGGAGCGGGAAAAGCTCGTCTTCCTCCACTACCCGCCCAAGTACATGTCCTACGAGTGCCCGGAGATAATCGCTATGCTGGAAAAATACGGCGTCAAAGGCTGCTGGTACGGGCACATACACGGGAGGGGCATCGCCTCCGCCTTCGAGGGGCGGCTGGGGGGCGTGGATTACCGGCTGGTGTCCGCGGACGCGCTGGACTTCCGACCGGTGAAAATACTCGCCTGAATCGGCATAAAACTTGAGATAATCATTGCTTTTGCCAACACAATCTGCTATAATACCTGAGCTTGCTAATAACAGCTTAATATATTTAGGAGGAGTTTGAGCCCCATGACAGTCAAGAACGTCGAAAAGAAAGAGAACAGCACGGTGATTTTCCAGGTGGAGATAGATAAGGACGCCTTTGAAAACGCCATCGACAAGGCCTACAAGCGCCTGAAGAACCAGCTGAGCGTTCCCGGCTTCCGCAAGGGCAAGGCACCGCGCGTGGTGCTCGAGGGCAGGTACGGCGCGGAGCTGTTCCACGACGAGGCCGTCCAGATACTCGCGCCGGAGGCTTTCGAGCAGGCGGCGCAGGAGGCCAAGATTGACGCCGTGGGCGTGCCGTCCATAGCCGACTACAATGTGGACGACAAGAACCTCACCATCACCTTCACCACCGAAGTCTACCCGGAGGTCACCCTGGGCCAGTACCGCGGCCTGGAGGCCGAGTGGACCGAGCCCGCCGTGAGCGACGAGGAAGTTGACGCCGCCATAGAGCGCGAGCGCAAGAACAGGGCCCGTTATGTGGACGTGGAGCGCCCCGCGCAGCTGGGCGACACCGTGGTGCTCGACTTCGAGGGCTTTGTGGACGGCGTGGCCTTCGCCGGCGGCAAGGCGGAGGAGTACAACCTGGAGCTCGGCTCCGGCGCCTTCATCCCCGGCTTCGAGGACCAGCTGGTGGGCATGGAGCCCGGCCAGGAGGGCGAGGTGCACGTCACCTTCCCCGAACAGTATGAGCAGAGCCTCGCCGGCAAGGACGCCACCTTCAAGGTGAAGATACACGCGGTGCGCGAGCCCCAGCTGGCCGAGCTGGACGATGAGTTTGCCAAGGACGTCTCCGAGTTCGACACCTTCGCCGAGTACAGGGACGACGTGCGCGCCAAGCTGCTCGAGACGGCCACTGAGCGCGAGCAGAGCAATTTCAAGGCCCAGCTGATGAACAAGGCCCTGGAGAACATGACCGCGGTGGTGCCCGAGGGCATGGTGCAGGAGAAGACCGACGACTTCCTGCGCAGCTACGCCGAGAGCATGGGCCTGGGCGCCAATGTCTCCCGCGAGGACGTGCTGAAGATGCTGGGCGTGACCGAGGACGCCTTCATGCAGATGATGCGCCCGGCCGCCATGCGCCAGGTGCAGGCCGACCTGCTGCTCGACGCCATAGTCAAGGCGGAGAACCTGGAGGCCAGCCAGGAGGACAAGGACGAGTTCTACAAGCAGATAGAGGCCGACTACGGCGAGAGCGCCGAGAAGATAAAGGCCATGATAGACGAGGAGCTGATGGTGCGCGACCTCGTGCGCCGCAAGGCCGCCTCCGTCATCTACGACAGCGGAGTTAAGACCGAGCCCCGCCCGGCGGAGACCGCGGAAGAGGCGCCCGCCGAGGAGTGATCCCAGGACTAACCGGGGCGGCAGCCGGTTATGCTCTCTATGTATAAACCCGAAAGGAGAGTTTTATAAATGAGTTTGGTACCGTACGTTGTGGAGCAGACCTCGCGCGGCGAGAGAAGCTATGACATTTTTTCCAGGCTGTTGAACGACAGGATAGTTATGCTGGGCGAGGAGGTAAACGCCACCACCGCCAGCCTGGTAGTGGCCCAGCTGCTGTATCTGGAGAGCCAGGATCCCGACAAGGACATCCAGTTCTACATCAACAGCCCCGGAGGCTCCGTCACGGACGGCATGGCCATATACGACACCATGAAGTTCATCAAGTGCGACGTGAGCACCATCTGCGTGGGCATGGCGGCCTCCATGGGCGCCGTGCTGCTGGCCGCCGGCACCAAGGGCAAGCGCTTCGCGCTGCCCAATGCCGAAATAATGATACACCAGCCCTCCGGCGGCACTAAGGGCCAGGCCTCGGACATCAAGATACAGGCCGAGTGGATGCTGCGCACCCGCGAGAAGCTGAACCAGATACTGGCGGAGTGCACCGGGCAGAGCGTGGAGAAGGTCGCCGTGGACACGGAGCGCGACAACTTCATGCCCGCCGAAGAGGCCGTGAAATACGGGCTCATAGACAAGGTCATCTATCATCGTTGACAGGCGCGGCACCGCGCCGAGAGGAGCAAAATGGCTAAGACAGACGACCGCAGGAGCATCAGGTGCTCCTTCTGCGGCAAGCCGCAGTCTCTCGTGAACAGGCTCATCGCCGGCAATGGGGCGTACATCTGCGACGAGTGCGTCAGGCTGTGCACGAGCATAATAGATGAGGCCATGCCCCGCGAGAACGACCAGGAGCACGCCGAGGAGAGCGCGCTGAGCATGGAGCGGCTGCCCAAGCCGGCGGAAATCAGGAAAAACCTCGACGAGTACGTCATAGGGCAGGAGCGGGCCAAGATAGTGCTCTCCGTGGCCGTATACAACCACTACAAGCGCATACTGCACGGCGGGCGCAACGACGTGGAGCTGCAGAAGAGCAACATACTGCTCATAGGGCCCACGGGCAGCGGCAAGACGCTCTTTGCCCAGACCCTGGCCAAGATGCTCAACGTGCCCTTCGCCATCGCCGACGCCACCACCCTCACCGAGGCGGGGTACGTGGGCGAGGACGTGGAGAACATCCTGCTAAAGCTGCTGCAGGCGGCGGACTTCGACGTGGAGCGGGCCCAGAAGGGCATTATCTACGTCGACGAGCTCGACAAGATAGCCCGCAAGAGCGAGAACACCTCCATCACGAGGGACGTCTCCGGCGAGGGCGTGCAGCAGGCGCTGCTCAAGCTGCTGGAGGGGACCGTGGCCAGCGTGCCGCCGCAGGGCGGGCGCAAGCACCCGCATCAGGAGTTCATACACGTGGACACGACGAACATCCTGTTCATCTGCGGAGGGGCCTTCGACGGGCTGGACAAGATAATAGAGAAGCGCACCGACCGCAAGTCCATGGGCTTCGGGGCGGAGATTAAGTCCTCCAAGGAGCGCGACGTGGGCGAGCTGCTGGGCGAGGTGCAGTCGCACGACCTGCTGAAGTTCGGCATCATACCGGAGCTCATAGGCAGGCTGCCCGTGCTCACCTCCCTGGACTCCCTCAAGCGGGACGACCTGGTGCGCATACTCACCGAGCCGCGCAACGCCATGACCAAGCAGTACAAGACCCTGCTATCCTACGACGGGGTGGAGCTGGAGTTCGAGGACGAGGCCCTGGGGGCCATCGCCGACAGGGCGATAGACATGCAGATAGGCGCGCGGGGGCTGCGCAGCGTGATGGAGAAGCTGATGACCGACATCATGTACACCGTGCCCTCCGACCCCAGCATAGAGAAGGTCGTGGTCACGGCGGACTGCGTGAAAAACGGCACCGAGCCCCTGGTGATACACAGGAGCGGGCAGGGACAGAGCGTTTCCTGAAAAATATTTTAGAGGCGGGTGTTTCGCGCACCCGCCTCTAAGGCAATACAGCATATAATAGCAGAGACACAACCTACTCCAACGGAAAGGAGTATTCTATGAGCGATTTTGAATTCAACAGCAGGCGCACTCTGCCGGTGCTGCCGCTGAGGGGGCTGTCCGTGTTCCCGGGGATGCTGCTGAACTTCGACGTCGAGAGGCCGATGTCGATAGCGGCGCTGAACTTCGCCATGGGGGCCGACCAGGTGGTGTTCCTCACGGCGCAGAAGGACATAGCCAAGGACGTGCCGTTCCTGGACGACATCTACCGCGTGGGCACTGCCTGCCGGGTGAGGCAGCTGCTGAGGCAGCCCGGCGGCAAGACCGTGCGGGTGATGGTGGAGGGGATGGCCCGCGCCCGCATAGAGAACGTGACCATGGACTCCCCCTGCATGTTCGCCGAGGTGGAGCCGATGCCGGACGTGACGGAGAAGCAGACCATGAGGGCGGAGGCCCTCTGCCGCCGCTGCACCGCGCTCTACGGCGAGTACGCGGAAATCTCCGGCAGCGTGGCCCCGGAGAGCGTGATAAACATCATCAACAACACGGACGCCGCATATGTGGCGGACTTCATAGCGCAGAACATCTATCTCAAGCCGCAGGAGAAGCAGCAGCTGCTGGAGGAGCTGAGGCCCTCGCGCCGCCTGGCGGCCCTCTGCCGCATGCTCACGCGCGAGCTGACGCTGCTGAGCATAGAGCGCGACCTCAACGAGAGCACCCAGGAGGCCATGAACCGCAACCAGCGGGAGTACTTCCTGCGCGAACAGATGAAGATAATCCAGTCGGAGCTGGGCGAGGACGACGCCCCGCAGGAGCTGGAGGACTATAAAAACCGCATACTCGCCGTGGGATTTGACGACGAGACGGAGGAGAAGCTGCTCAAGGAGGTCAGCCGGCTGGGGCGCCAGGCCTTCGGCTCGGCCGAGAGCTCGGTGATAAGGAGCTACCTGGACACCTGCCTCGACGTGCCCTGGAACAAGCGCACGCGCGAGACGCTGGACATCGCCAAGGCGAGGAAGATGCTCGACGAGGACCACTTCGGGCTGGATAAGGTCAAGGAGCGGATAATCGAGTTCCTCTCCGTGCGCAAGCTGGCGCCGGAGGTGAAGGGCGGGGTCATCTGCCTGGTGGGCCCGCCGGGAACGGGCAAGACCAGTATAGCCATGAGCATCGCCCGGGCGACCAACCGCAAGCTCTCCCGCGTGGCCCTGGGCGGCGTACACGACGAGTCCGAGATACGGGGGCATCGCAAGACCTACATCGGCGCCATGCCGGGCAGGCTGGTGTCCGGGCTGATACAGGCCGGGAGCATGAATCCGCTGATGGTGCTCGACGAAATCGACAAGCTGGGCTCCGACTACAGGGGAGACCCCTCGGCCGCGCTGCTGGAGGCCCTGGACTTTGAGCAGAACTGCCACTTCCGCGACAACTACATGGAGATACCGGTGGACCTCTCCGACGTGCTGTTCATCACCACGGCCAACACCACAGACACCATACCGCGGCCTCTGCTGGACCGCATGGAGGTCATCGAGCTGACCAGCTACACCGACGAGGAGAAGCTGCAGATTGCCAAGCGCCACCTGCTGCCCAAACAGAGGGCCAAGCACGGGCTCAACGGGCGCACGCTGCGCGTGAGCGACGACGCCATACGGGAGATAATCTCCCTCTACACGCGCGAGAGCGGCGTGAGGCTGCTGGAGCGCGAGCTGGCCGCCATCTGCCGCAAATGCGCCGCCGGCATAGCCCAGGGCGAATACAAGGGCCTGACCGTGAGGGCGGGCGCGCTGGAGCCGCTGCTGGGCGCGCCCAAATACAAGCCGGAGGCCGTATATCCCCGCGACGAGGTGGGTTTGGTGCGCGGCCTCGCCTGGACCTCCGTGGGCGGCGAGGTGCTGGACGTGGAGGTAAACGTGCTCGAAGGCAGCGGGCGCCTGGAGCTGACCGGCAACCTGGGAGACGTGATGAAGGAGAGCTGCAAGGCCGCCATCAGCTATATCAGGAGCCGGGCGGGGAAGCTGGGCATAGATCCGGACTTCTACAAGAACAGGGACATCCACATCCACTTCCCGGAGGGCGCGGTGCCCAAAGACGGGCCCTCCGCCGGCATCACCATCTGCATCGGGGTCATCTCCGCGCTGACCGGCATACCGGTGAGGCGCGACCTGGCCATGACGGGGGAGATAACCCTCCGCGGGCGCATACTGCCCATAGGCGGGCTGAAGGAGAAGACCATGGCCGCCCTCAGGGCGGGGGTGTCCACCGTGATAATACCGGCGGACAACGAGCCCGACCTGGATGAGATAGACCAGAGCGTGAGGCACAGCCTGCGCTTTCTGACGGCGGACCACGTGGACGCCATACTCGACGTGGCGCTCAACCGCCTGGCCGCGCCGGAGGAGCCCGGCGAGCGGGCCGCGGAGGAGAGGGCGGCGGCCAGGACCGCCATACCGGCGAGGCCGGCGTCCACCGACGCCGGGGCCAGGATAGGGCAGTGACATGGCGCAGCTGAACGTGAACAGGGCCGAATTCGTGAAGTCGGCCGCCTCTCCGGAGAGCTTTGTGCGCGACATGCTGCCGAGGATAGTCTTTGCAGGGAAATCAAACGTGGGGAAGAGCTCCGTGCTCAACCGCCTGCTCAACCGGAAGAACTTCGCCCGGGTGGGCGCCACGCCCGGCAAGACGGTGCATGTGAATTACTTCCGCATCGACGGCCGGTGCTGGTTCGTGGACCTGCCCGGCTACGGCTACGCCGCCGTGGCCAAGGGCGAGAGGGACCGCTGGGCCGGGCTGATGGAGAGCTTCTTCTCCCAGCCGGAGCAGATAACTCTGGGCGTGCTGATAGTTGACGCCCGCCACGCCCCCACGGCGGACGACGTCACCATGGCCCGGTGGTTCAGGAGCACGGGGAGGCCGCTGGTCGTGGCCGCCAACAAGTGCGACAAGCTGGCGAAGACCGCCGTGCCCGGCGCGGTGGAGGCCATAAGAGAGGCCCTGGGGCTGGGGGAGGAGACGGCGGTGCTCCCCTTCTCGGCCGAGAAGGGCACCGGCAGGGACGAACTGCTGGGGATGATAAACTCCGTCATATAGGGCTGGGCCCCGCGCCGCGAAGGCGCGGGGCACGCCATTTTTCGCGGCTTTTTTCGCGCGGGCTTGTATTCGGGCGGGATAATTGCTATAATCGGTTTCATGAGGTGAGACGATGCACACTTTTCATGAGATATGGAGGGGGCTGGACTGGTCGTACCTTATCGAGCTCGCGCTCTCGGTCCTCCCCGCGCTGCTCTGTATCACCTTGCACGAGTGCGCCCATGGCTGGGCGGCCCACAGGCTGGGAGACGACACGGCCAAGCGCATGGGGCGGCTGACGCTCAACCCGCTGAAGCACATCGATCTCATCGGCCTCGCCATGATGGTGCTCTTCCACTTCGGCTGGGCGAAGCCGGTGCCGGTGGACATGAGGAAGTTCAAAAATCCCAAGAGGGATATGGCGATTACCGCCGCGGCGGGGCCGCTGATGAACCTGCTGATATGCGCCGCCGCCATGTTCCTGTACGGGCTGGTGCTGCCGCTGGCCTTCTTTAAGGAGAGCGCGGCTATCGCGTATCTCTCGCAGGGGCTGTATCTCACGGCCTACCTCAGCCTGGCGCTGGCGCTCTTCAACATCATCCCCATACCGCCGCTGGACGGCTCAAAGGTGCTCTATTCCCTCCTGCCGGACCGCTCGTATATGCGCCTCATGCGCTATGAGCGCTACGGCATGATAGCCCTGCTGGCGCTCATAATCATCGGCAGCTGGACGGACCTGGACCCGCTGGGCAGGGCCACCGGCTGGGTGTTCGACAGGCTGTACGTGTTCATGAGCCTGGGCGCCGACTGTGGGAAGGCCCTGGTGCTGGGAATGCTGGGGTGAGCGATGGAAAACCCGACTTTTCATCTTGAGGGAGTTGTCAGAGAGCGGGACAG
>CALWYL010000003.1 GCA_944385765.1 uncultured Oscillospiraceae bacterium | reverse complement strand
CAGACGAAGTGCGCGGAGGGAAGCCGTATTGAGATACGGCGACCGACGCTCACGATGTATGGCGTGAATTTACCAGGACGCCTTCTTGACACCCGGGATCTGGCCCTTATAGGCCAGCTCGCGGAAGCAGATGCGGCAGATGCCGTAGTCACGCAGATAGGCGTGGGGGCGGCCGCATATCTTGCAGCGGTTGTAGCGCCTGGTGGAGAACTTGGCGGGGCGCTGCTGCTTGAGTATCATAGATTTCTTAGCCATTGCTTTTCCTCCTATCAGGCGTTGACGAACGGGGCGCCCATGAGCCTGAGCAGCTCGCGGGCCTCCTCGTCGGTCTCGGCGGTGGTGCAGATGGCGATGTTCATGCCGCGCAGCTTCTCAATCTTGTCGTACTCAATCTCGGGGAAGATTATCTGCTCGCGCACGCCCAGGCTGTAGTTGCCGCGGCCGTCGAAGGCGTCGGCGGAGATGCCGCGGAAGTCGCGGACACGGGGCAGGGCCACGTTGAAGAGCCTGTTGAGGAAGTCCCACATGCGCTCGTGGCGGAGGGTGACCTTCACGCCGACGTGCATGCCCTCGCGCAGCTTGAAGTTGGCGACGCTCTTGCGGGCCACGGTGGCCACGGCCTTCTGGCCGGTGATGGTGCTGATGTCCTTGATGACGGCGTCCAGCGCCTTGGCGTTATCCTTGCAGTCGCCGCAGCCGACGGAGACGACTATCTTGTCGATGCGGGGTATCTGCATGGTGCTCTTGTACTGGAACTTCTGCATGAGGGCGGGAGCGACCTCTTTGACGTACATCTCTTTCATGGTATTCATCTAAGCCGCACCTCCTCACAGCTCGGCGCCGCAGTGCTTGCAGACGCGGGCCTTCTTGCCGTCCGCGCCGACCTTGTGGGCCACGCGCGTGGGCTTGTTGCACTTGGGGCAGACAACCATCACCTTGCAGGCGTAGATGGGGGTCTCCACCTTGATTATGGCGCTCTCCTGGCCCTGCTTGCGGGCCTTCTGGTGCTTGGTGGCCACGGAGACGCCCTGGACGACGACCTTGCCGGCCTTGGGGTCGGCGGAGAGGACCTCGCCAGTCTTGCCCTTGTCCCTGCCGGACAGGACGATGACCTTGTCGTTCTTCTTAATGTTCATTTCGCGCCCTCCTCATATGACTTCGGGAGCGAGCGACAGGATTTTCATGTACTCCCTGTCGCGGAGCTCGCGGGCAACGGGCCCGAAGATGCGGGTGCCGGTGGGGTTCCGGTCGTCCTTTATCAGCACGGCGGCATTGTCGTCAAAGCGGACGTAGGTCCCGTCGGCCCTGCGCACGGCCTTGCTGGTCCTGACGACGACGGCCTTCACCACGTCGCCCTTCTTCACCTGGCCGCCGGGGGCGGCCTTGCGGACGGAGGCGACTATCACGTCACCGATGCTGGCGTACTTGCGCTTGGAGCCGCCGAGCACGCGGATGCACTTTATCTCCTTGGCGCCCGTGTTGTCCGCTACTTTCAGAAAACTCTCCTGCTGTATCATTCCGGCGCCTCCTTACTTGGCCTTCTCGATGATTTCGACCACGCGCCAGCGCTTGTCACGGCTGAGGGGGCGGGTCTCCATCACGCGGACCCTGTCGCCGACGCCGCACTCGTTGAGCTCGTCGTGCGCCTTCAGGCGGTAGGTACGGCCGATGATCTTTTTATAGGTCTTGTGAGCAACGCGATCCTCGACAATGACGACCACGGTCTTGTCCATCTTGTCGGACACGACCTTGCCGACGCGAGTCTTGCGGGAAGTCGTTCTTGCTTCAGTCATTTCCTTCTACCTCCTCAATGCTCGAGCTGCTTTTCGCGGATTACCGTCTTGACTCGGGCAATGTCGCGTCTGGTCGCGGAAATCTTCGTGGGATTGTCAAGATGATTGGTGGCAAGCTGCATGCGGAGCATGAACAGGTCGCGCTTGAGCTCGGCCAGCTTGGCCTCCAGCTCAGTCTCGGACATGGAACGTATCTCGTTTGCCTTCATCTCATTCACCACCTGTCTCGGAATCCGCCTTGCTGACTATCTTGGTCTTGCAGGGCAGCTTGTGGCTGGCGAGGCGCAGGGCCTCTCTGGCGGTCTCTTCCGGCACGCCCGCTATCTCGAAGAGGACGCGGCCGGGCTTCACCACGGCGACCCAGTACTCGGGAGAGCCCTTGCCGGAGCCCATGCGGGTCTCGGCCGGCTTCTGGGTGACGGGCTTGTCGGGGAAAATCTTTATCCAGACCTGGCCGCCGCGGCGGGTGTAACGGGTCATCGCTATACGGGCGGCCTCTATCTGGTTGGAGGTTATCCAGCAGGGCTCCTGAGCCTGGAGCCCGAACTCACCGTAGTTCACAACGTTGCCGCGCATGGCCTTGCCCTTCATGCGGCCGCGCTGGACCCTGCGGTATTTGACTCTCTTGGGCATCAGCATCAGTTGCTGCCTCCTTCCTTAGTCTCCTGACGGGGAGCGGAGCCCTGGGCTCCGGCCGGCCTGGGAGCGCGGTTGTAGCCGCCGGCCGGGCGATTGTCGCGGTTGTAGCCGCCCTGGCGGTCGCGGTTGTAGCCACCCTGGCGGTTGTCGCGGTTGTAGCCGCCCTGGCGGTCGCGGTTGTAGCCACCGCGGCGGTCGTCGCGGCGGTCGCGGCGGCGCTCCTGCGGCTTGGAGAGATCCATGGTGCGCGGGGTGGTGCGCAGGGTCTGGCTGAGGATTTCGCCCTTGTATATCCACACCTTGACGCCGATGCGGCCATAGGTGGTCGCGGCCTCGGCGAAGCCGTAGTCGATGTCGGCCCTCAGGGTCTGCAGGGGGATGGTGCCCTCGTGGTAGCACTCGCTGCGGGCGATTTCGGCGCCGCCCAGGCGGCCGCCGCACATGACCTTGATGCCCTTGGCGCCCATGCGCATGGCCCTGCCGATGGCGTTCTTCATCGCGCGGCGGAAGCCGATGCGGCGCTCGAGCTGGCCGGCGATGTTCTCGGCCACCAGCTGGGCGTTGGTGTCGGGCGTGCGGACCTCGACGATGGAGAGGGCCACGGGCTTGCCAATCATCTTGGCGACCTGGGCCTGCAGCTTCTCTATCTCAGCGCCGCCCTTGCCGATGACCACACCGGGGCGGGAGCAGTGGATATAGATGCGGACCTTGTTGCTGTCGCGCTCTATCTCTATCTTGGGGACGCCGGCGTCCTTGAGGGTGCTCTTGAGGAAGCGGCGGATGTTGTAGTCCTCGACTATCAGGTCGCCGACCTTGTCGTTGCGGGCGTACCAGCGGGAATCCCAGTCCTTGATGACACCAACGCGGAGGCCGTGCGGATTAACTTTCTGTCCCATTCTTCTCCGCCTCCTTATTCCTTCTCAGCCACGACCACGGTGATGTGGCTCGTGCGCTTGTTTATGCGGTACATGCGGCCGTGGGCCCTCGGCTGTCCCCTCTTGAGGATGGGGCCGGCGTCCACGAAGCAGCTCTGCACATAGAGCTTCTCGGGGTCCATCTCGTAATTGTTCTCGGCGTTGGCCACCGCGCTCTTGAGGACCTTGATGACGTGCTCGCAGCCGGCCTTGGGCGTGTGCTCCATCAGAGCCTGAGCGAGGACGGCGTCCTTGCCGCGTATCATGTCGCAGATTATCTGCACCTTGCGGGGGGCGATGCGGACGAATTTGGCCTGCGCCCTGGCGGTTTTCAGTTCTTCCATGCTCTCTCCCCCTTACTTGCCGGCCTTGCCGCCGCTGTGGCCGCGGAACGTGCGGGTGGGCGCGAACTCGCCCAGCTTGTGCCCCACCATGTCCTCGGTGATGTAGACGGGGACGTGGCGGCGCCCGTCGTGGACGGCTATCGTGTGGCCCACGAAGGACGGGAATATCGTGCTGGCGCGGCTCCAGGTCTTGAGGACCTTCTTCTCGCCGGCCTTGTTGAGCTCATCGACGCGCTTCAGCAGCTCGGGAGCTGCGAACGGGCCTTTCTTAATGCTTCTGCTCATTTAGTCGTCTCCCTCCTTACTTCGCGTTGCGGCGCTTGACGATGAACTTGTCGGTGGGGTTCTTCGTCTTGCGGGTCTTGTAGCCCAGCGCCGGCTTGCCCCAAGGAGTAACGGGGCCGGGACGGCCGATGGGGCTCTTGCCCTCGCCGCCGCCGTGCGGGTGGTCGACCGGGTTCATGACGGAGCCGCGCACCGTCGGGCGGATGCCCATGTGGCGCTTGCGGCCGGCCTTGCCGATGCTGACGTTGGAGTGGTCGATGTTGCCGACCTGGCCGATGGTGGCGCGGCAGTCCATGCGCACCTTGCGCATCTCGCCGCTGGGCATGCGGATGGTGGCCATGCCGCCCTCCTTGGCCATCAGCTGGGCGGCCACGCCGGCGGCGCGGACCAGCTGGGCCCCGCGGCCGGGGTAGAGCTCGATGTTGTGGATTACGGTGCCGACCGGGATGTTCTCCAGGGGCAGGCAGTTGCCCGGCTTGATGTCGGCGGCGCTGCTGGAGACGACGGTGTCTCCGGCGGCGATGCCCACGGGGGCCAGGATGTAGCGCCTCTCGCCGTCCTCATACTCGACCAGGGCGATGAACGCGCTGCGGTTGGGGTCGTACTCCAGGCGGAGCACGGTGGCGCCCATGTCCAGCTTGTCGCGCCTGAAGTCGATGACGCGGTACTTCCTGCGGTTGCCGCCGCCCTTGTGGCGGACGGTGATGCGGCCGTAGCTGTTGCGGCCGGAGTTCTTCTTGCGGACCTCTATAAGGCTCTTCTCGGGCTTCGCGTGCTTGTCCACGCCGTCGAAGCCGGAAACGCTCATCTGGCGCCTTGCGGGAGAAGTGGGCCTGTAGGTTTTAATAGACATCTCTCATAACCTCCCTTACGCCATGCCCTCGAAGAGCTCGATGTCCTTGGAGGAGTCGCTCAGCTTGACCACGGCCTTCTTCCAGGTCTTGGTGTAGCCCGCGGGCATAGCGCCGGTGCGCTTTTTCTTGCCCCTCACGGTCGTGGTGGTGACCTTGATGACCGTGACGCCGAAAATCTCCTCAACGGCCTTCTTTATCTCGATTTTGTTCGCGTCCTTGGCGACCTCGAAGACGTACTTCTTGATGTCGAGGTCCTCCATCGACTGCTCGGTGATGATGGGACGTATCACGATATCGTAAGCGGAAGTCATCAGGCGAACACCTCCTCGATCTTCTGCAGCGCGGCCTTGTCGACCACGAGCACGCGGTTGTTCAGTATCTCATAGGCGGAGATGATGGTGGCCGTGGTGGTGGTCACGCCGGGGATGTTGCGGGCGGAGAGCACGACGTTGCTGTCCACGTTCTCGGTTATCACCATCGCCTTGCCCTCGGCGCCAATCTTCTTGAGGAACTCGGCGAAGGGCTTGGTCTTGACCTGCTCGAGCTTGAGACCGTCGACCACGAGGACGGCGTTCTCGGCGGCCTTGGCGCTCAGCGCGCTCTTGAGGGCCAGGCGGCGGGTCTTGCGGTTGAGGGCGTAGCGGTAGTCGCGCGGCTTCGGCGCGAAGGCCACGCCGCCGTGACGCCACACGGGGCTGCCGGCGTAGCCGGCGCGGGCCCTGCCGGTGCCCTTCTGGCGCCAGGGCTTCTTGGTGGTATAGCTGACCTCGCCCTTGGTGAGCGCGCTCTGCGTGCCCTGCCTCTGGTTGGCGAGATAGTTCTTGACGGACGCGTGAAGTACGGCCTCGTTGGGCTCTATGCCGAAAACGGCCTCGGAGAGGGCGTATTCGCCGACTTTTTCGCCTGCCATATTGTAAATGACTGCATTGGGCATTATGACTCTCTCCTTTCCTTAGCCTCTGGCCGAACGCTTCTGCGGGTTCGTGCTGATGGTGGGGGTGGCCGGGCCCTTGCGGACGAACTTCTTCACGGAGTTCTTCAGGTAGACGATGCCGCCCTTGGGGCCGGGGATGGCGCCGCGGACAACTATCATGTTCAGCTGGGGATCGACCTTCACCACGTCGAGGTTCTGCACGGTGACCTGCTCGACGCCCATGTGGCCGGCGCCGATTTTGCCCTTGAATATGCGGGAGGGGTCGGTGCTGGAGGCCATGGAGCCGGCGTGGCGGTGCACAGGGCCGGTGCCGTGGCTCTCTTTGAGGCGGTGGGCGCCGTGGCGCTTTATCACGCCGGCGAAGCCCTTGCCCTTGCTGATGCCGGTGACGTCGACGCGCTCGCCCTCTTTGAACACGTCGGCCTTGAGCACGTCGCCCACGTTCAGGGCGCTGCAGTCCTCGAGGCGGAACTCGTGCAGATGGCGCTGCGGGGCGACGCCGGCCTTCTCGATATGGCCGCGCTCGGGCTTGGTGAGCTTCTTCTCGGAGCACTCGTCAAAGCCGAGCTGTACGGAGTTGTAGCCCTCCTTGTCGGCCGTCTTCTTCTGGACGACCACGCAGGGGCCGGCCTCGATGACGGTCACCGGAACGACCTTGCCCGCCTCATCGAAGATCTGCGTCATGCCGACCTTCCTGCCGATGATGGCTTTCTTCATTTATATTTCCTCCTAATGGTTATTGGTTGAAGCGCCTCGCGGGACACCCCAACATGACCCTGCCCGTTCACGCAAGTCGCGGGCAAGCGGGTTAACAGATTTATGCGGCTCAGAGCTTAATCTCTATCTCCACGCCGGCGGGGAGCTCCAGGCTCATCAGGGCCTCCACAGTCTTCTGGGTGGGGCTCACGATGTCGATGAGGCGCTTGTGGGTGCGGCGCTCAAACTGCTCGCGGCTGTCCTTGTACTTGTGGACGGCGCGCAGGATGGTGACGACCTCTTTCTTGGTCGGCAGGGGGATGGGGCCGGACACCTTGGCCTCGGTGCGCTTGGCCGTCTCCACGATGGTCTCCGCCGCCTTGTCGATGAGCTGGTGGTCGTAGGCCTTCAGCCTGATGCGGATCATTTTCTTGTTTGCTGCCATTTCTTTTCCTCCTGATTCGTACTTAGGCGCCTTTGAGCGTCCAGTGGTACGGAGGCAATTTTCCATACACGCAACCGTGCGTATCAGACCCCGCCCGAAAAACAAACCGGCTTTTGGCCGGCTGCTCCCCGCCCGGGCGATATACGCCGCGTACGGAAAAGTGCTCGTCCGCCCGATTCCGCGCGTCTCCGACGCGCCGGACATACTCCACGGAAGTTACCGGCCGAGGCCGCAATCTCCCGCTTCAACGCATACCCGCCCCATGGCAGGCCATGATAGAATATCAGAGACTTCCCGCATTGTCAATAGCTTTTTCGGAATTTTCTCTGAAATCCCCACTTTATTTTTGTGTATCTTCCCAAAAATGCTCCGGGCGCCCGAGACGGGCGCCCGGAGAGGCTTTAGGGTGGTCCGGGGTCAGTTTTTCGCCGCCCTGCGCTGCAGGAACTTCACAATCTCCACTATGGGGATGACGCAGATGGCGAAGGCGAGGGCTATGAGGTACTCGTTGAGCTCCACGCTGGTGAAGCCGAAGGCGTTGGCTATGAACGGGACCTCGCAGACGATGGTCGTGAGCACCAGGCTGCCGAGGGCGGCCCAGGTGAGGGTCTTGTTCATGTAGTGCATGCCGAAGAGGCTGCCGCGCTGCGAGCGCATGTTGAAGCTGTGGAATATCTCGGCCATGCTCATGGTGACGAAGGCCATGGTGGTGCCGTCCGCGCTGTCGGCTATCTCCCAGACGCCGGACTCTATGAAATGGCCCACGAAATAGCTCGCCAGGGTGAGGACGGATATCATCAGGCCCTGGTAGGCGATGTCGAAGCCCATGCCTCCGGCGAACACGCCCGCCTTGGCGTCGCGCGGCCGCCGGCGCATTATGTCGGCCTCCGCCCTCTCCATGCCCAGCGCCAGGGCCGGGAAGCAGTCGGTGACGAGGTTAATCCACAGCAGGTGCACGGGCTGGAGTATGGTGAAGCCCATTATGGTGGCCACGAAGATGCTGATGACCTCGCTCATGTTGGAGCCGAGGAGGAACTGTATGGCCTTGCGGATATTGTCGTATATCCGGCGCCCCTCCTCCACCGCGCCCACGATTGTGGCGAAGTTGTCGTCCGCCAGCACCATGTCCGCCACGTTCTTGGTGACGTCCGTGCCGGTGATGCCCATGCCCACGCCGATGTCGGCGCTCTTGATGCTGGGCGCGTCGTTGACGCCGTCGCCGGTCATGGCGGTGACGTTGTTGTGGCTCCTCCAGGCGTTGACTATGCGGGTCTTGTGCTCGGGCTGCACGCGGGCGTAGACGGAAATCTTCTCAAACTCGCGGTCGAACTCCTCGTCGCTCATCTCGTTGAGCTGCGAGCCGGTGATGGCCCGGGTCTCCGGCGTGAGGATGCCGAGCTCGCGGGCGATGGCCATGGCGGTGTCCACGTGGTCGCCGGTAATCATTATCGGCCGTATGCCGGCGCCGCGGCACTCCTCGATGGCGGCCTTGACCTCCGGGCGCACCGGGTCTATCATGCCGGTGAGGCCGATAAAGACGAGGTCGTGCTCCAGGTTGGCCGGGCTGCAGTCGGCGGGGACGGCGTCCCACCTGCGCTCGCTGGCGGCGAGGACGCGCAGGGCCCTGTCGGCCATGGCCTTGTTGGCGGCGAGTATCTCCTCGCGCTTGGCCTCGGTCATGGGCTTTACCTCGCCGTTTTCGAGGTAGCCGGTGCAGAGCTTGAGCACCTCGTCGGGCGCGCCCTTGGTGTACTGGACCACGCCCTCCGCCGTCTGGTGGACGGTGCTCATCATCTTGCGCATGGAGTCAAAGGGGGCCTCGCCCACGCGCGGCTGGGCGGATTTGAGGCCGGGCTTGCCCAGGCCGAGGCCGTGGGCGTAGTTGACCAGGGCGCACTCGGTGGGCTCGCCCACGGCCTGGCCGTTGTCGTCCTCCTCCGCGTCGGAGCAGAGGCTCATGGCCGTGGCCAGCAGCTTCTCGTCGGCGCCGTAGTGGTCGACGACGGTCATCTTGTTCTGGGTGAGTGTGCCGGTCTTGTCCGAGCATATAACCTGGGCGCAGCCCAGGGTCTCCACGGCGGTCAGACGGCGGATTATCGCGTTGCGCCTGGACATGTTGGTGACGCCGATGGAGAGCACCACCGTGACGACGGCGGCCAGGCCCTCCGGTATGGCGGCGACGGCCAGGGAGACGGCCACCATGAAGCTGTGGAGGATAACGTCAAAGTGGAATCCGCCGGCGCGCAGTATCTGCACGCCGAAGATGACCACGCAGATGCCGAGGACGAGCCAGGTGAGTATCTTGCTCAGCTGGCTGAGCTTTATCTGCAGCGGGGTCTGCCCCTGCTCGGCGCGGGAGAGGGCGTCGGCTATCTTGCCCATCTCGGTCTGCATGCCGGTGTTGGTGATTACGGCGCTGCCGCGCCCGTAGGTGACGGTGGAGCCCATGTAGCACATGTTCTTGCGGTCGCCCAGGGGGACGTCGGAGCTCTCCTTGAGGTCGATGATGTCGATGAACTTGTAGACGGGGACGCTCTCGCCGGTCAGCGCGGCCTCCTCAATCTGCAGGCTGGCGCTCTCGATGATGCGCCCGTCGGCGGGCACGGCGTCGCCGGCCTCCAGCAGCACCACGTCGCCCACGACCAGCTCCGCGCTGGGCACTATACATACCTTGCCGTCGCGCAGCACCTTGCTGGTGGCGGCGGACATGGCCTGCAGCGCCTCTATGGCCTTCTCCGCCTTGCTCTCCTGGTAGACTCCGAGCACGGCGTTGACGATGACGACGATGAGGATTATCACCGTGTCGGTGATGCCCTCAATGCCCTCCTCATAGATGCCCGTGACGGCGCTGATGGCGGCGGCAACGATGAGTATGATTATCATGGGGTCCGCCATCTGGGCGAAGAAGCGCTTTATGAGCGAGTCCTTCTTCTCCGCGGCCAGTTCGTTGCGCCCGTCGCGCTCGAGCCGTTTCGCGGCCTCCGCGGAGGACAACCCCGCCTCCGAGCTGCCGACCTGCGAAAGTACCTCCGAGGTATCCTCGCAATAATACTTCACTGTTCTCCATCCTTTCAAAATTATGAGAGAATATAAGAAAAGACCCACAGACAGGCGCTTGTTCCTATCCATGAGTCTGGTCCTTTAATGCAAGCCAGGCGGCGCGGGCCGCCAGAATGTTGACTTACCTCCGCATATCGGGGGCGGATGACTACTCCCTCACTGCAGGTGATATTATCACACCACGGAGAGCTTTGTCAAGTGCAGGAAACCAGACATTTGAGAGCTCATGTATACTCCGCCGCGGCTTGACTTGCGGCGCATCATAACATTATAATTACGCACAATAGAACGACAACTGCGAACGGAGGCACATATGTACGAGAGGATAGTTCTCCCCAACGGGGTGCGGGTGGTCTTTGAGCGGATGGAGGGCGTGCGCTCGGCGGCCTTCGGCGTCTGGGTGGGCGCCGGCTCCCGCTGTGAATCGCCGGAGGAGGCCGGCAGCGCCCACTTCATCGAGCACATGCTCTTCAAGGGCACCGCCCGGCGCAGCGCCGCCCAGCTGGCCGAGGAGGCGGACGCCCTGGGCGGGCAGCTGAACGCCTATACCACGCGGGACAACACCTGTTTTTACACCCGGGTGCTGGACCGGCACCTGGAGCGCGCGTCCGACGTGCTGTCGGACATGTTCTTCAACTCCCGCTTCGACGAGCTCGACGTGGCCAGCGAGAAGGGCGTAATCCAGGAGGAGATAGACATGTACGAGGACACGCCGGAGGACGTGGCGGCCGAGGGCCTGCTCGCCGGCTGCTTCCCCGGCGCGCTGGGCCGGCCCGTGCTGGGCAGCGCCGAGTCCCTGGCCGGGCTCAGCGGCTCTTCGCTGCGCGCCTTCCGCGACAGGAACTACACCGCCGCGCGCACGGTCCTCGCCCTGGCCGGCAGCTTCACGGACGCGGACGTGGAGGCCATCTCCGCCCCCTTCGCCGCCATGCCCCCCGTGGCGGCCGGGGAGATGGACCGCGCGGACTACTCCCCGAGCTTCACGCTCAGGGGCAAGCCCATAGAGCAAAACCAGCTGGTGCTGGGCTTCCCCGGCCTGGAGACAGGCAGCGGCGAGCGCTTCGCCCTGCAGCTCTTCTCCGGCATCCTGGGCGGGAACACCTCCTCGCGCCTGTTCCAGACCGTGCGCGAGAGGCACGGCCTGTGCTACTCCATATACTCCTTCACCGCCGGCTTCGCCGACACCGGACTCTTCGCCGTGGCCGAGGCCACCAACCGCCAGACCGAGGAGCGGGCCCTGCGCCTGACGGTGGACGAGCTGCGGCGCATACGCGACGAGGGCGTCACCGCCGCGGAGCTCGACCGCGCCCGCGAGCAGGTGACCGCCTCCATCCTCATGAGCCTGGAGTCCACCAGCTCCCGCATGAACCGCCTGGGCTACGGCGAGCTCTTCCTCGGCGGGGCCCTCACGCCCGGGGAGCTCATAGAGCGCTATGAGGCGGTGACCCTCCGGGACATAAAGCGCCTGGCCGAGCGCGTGATAGACTTCTCCCGCGTCTCCCTCTCCGCCGTGGGCCGCGTCTCGGCGGAGGAGCGCTACCGCGAGCTGCTGCGCCAGGGCGAAAATTAGCCCTTGCGGCGCGCCCCCGCGGGGTATATACTATCCTAAAAGGAGATGATGGGCGTGAAAAAATCTCTGGGCACGACACTGACGGCCCTCCGCCGCGAGGCCGGGCTCACCCAGCCGCAGGTGGCGGAGCTGCTGGGCCGCGAGGGCTATCCCCTGCGCCCCGCCGCCATCAGCAAGTGGGAGAAGGACCTCACGCAGCCCAACGCCGCGCAGTTCCTCGCGCTCTGCCGCATATACTCCGTGCGCGACGTGCTCAGCGCCTTCCTCGGCGAGGCGGACGCCCTCTCCGGGCTGAACGCCGAGGGCCGGCGGCTGGTGGACGGCTACATACGCGTGCTGCTGGCCAGCGGGCTCTACGCCGAGGAGCCGGAGGCGCGCACCCTGCCGCTCTACCACCTGGCGGCCTCCGCCGGCACGGGCCAGTTCCTGGACGGGGACAGCTCCGAGCCCATAGACGCCCCCGGCGCGCCGCCGGAGGCCGACTTCGCCGTGCGCATCGCCGGCGACAGCATGGAGCCGGAGATAGCCGACGGCGCCGTCGTTTACGTCCGCTCGCGCGAGGTGCTGGAGAGCGGCGCTCTCGGCATCTTCATCTACCGGGGCGAGGCCTACTGCAAGCGCCTGGCACAGAGCAAAAACGGCGCGCAGCTGGTGTCCGTCAATCCCAGCTACGCGCCGATAGACATCCGCGAGGGCGAGCAGTTCCGCGTCTGCGGCGAGGTGGTGGGCCTGGGACCCGCGGCCGGTTAGGGCGAGGCCGTCTGACAGAGGCCGCGCACGCAGCAGAGCTCGCACTTCGGCGAGCGCGCCGTGCACACCGCCCGGCCGTGCAGCACCAGCCGGTGGCAGAAATCGTTGCTCTTCTCCGGCGGCAGCTGCCCGCGCAGGGCGAACTCTATCTTCTTCGGGTCCTTCTGGTTGTCCACCAGGCCCATGCGGTTGGAGAGGCGGATGCAGTGCGTGTCCACCACCACCGCCCCCGGGGCGTGGAACACGTCGCCCAGTATCAGATTGGCCGTCTTTCGGCCCACGCCGGGCAGGGCCACCAGTTCCTCCAGCGTGCCCGGCACCTTCCCGCCGTGCTTTATGAGCAGCGTCTGCGCGCAGGCCACTATGTCCCGCGCCTTGGAGCGGAAGAAGCCGCAGGAGCGGATATAATCCTCCACCTCCCGCACGTCCGCCTCCGCGAAGCTCTCCAGCGTGGGGAAGCGCGCGAAGAGCGCCGGCGTCACCTGGTTCACCCGCTCGTCCGTGCACTGGGCGGCCAGCCGCACGGAGAAGAGCAGCTCGTAGTCCTTCCCCCAGTCCAGGGTGCAGTCGGCCAGGGGGTATTCCCCCTCCAGCTGCTCCACTATGGCGTTTACCTGTTCCCGAGTCCTCATATCTCATCACCGTCTGACAGGATATCACATGTCCCGCCCAATTTCAACGATGGAGGCGCATAATATGCACAGGCCCCTGGCCGACGATATCCGCCCCGCCTCGCTCGACGAGGTGGTGGGGCAAAAGCACATACTGGGCCCCGGCGGCCTGCTCCGCCGGGTGATAGAGTCCGGCGAGGTGCCGAACATGGTGTTCTACGGCCCCTCGGGCACCGGCAAGACCACCGTCGCCAACATAATCGCCAGGCGCACCGAGCGCAGCCTGCGCCGGCTGAACGCCACCAACGCCTCCCTCGGCGACATCAAGGCCATCATCGCCGAGCTGGACACCATGCTCACGCCCGGCGGCGTGCTGCTCTACCTGGACGAGATACAGTACTTCAACAAAAAGCAGCAGCAGAGCCTCCTGGAGTTCATCGAGGACGGGCGCATAACGCTCATCGCCTCCACCACGGAGAACCCCTACTTCTACGTCTACAACGCCCTGCTCAGCCGCAGCACGGTGTTCGAGTTCAAGACCGTGCCGCCGGAGGAGGTGCTCCCCGCCGTCATGCGCGCCGTGGACATCCTCTGCCGCCGCGAGGGGGTGGAGGCGCGCCTGGAGCCCGGCGTGGCCGAGCTAATCTCCCGCAGCTGCGGCGGCGACGTGCGCAAGGCCATAAACTCCGTGGAGCTGCTCTTCTCCGCCGCCCCCCGCTCGGGCGGCGCGGTGGAGATAACCCTGGCCGACGCCCAAAGCGCCACCCAGCGCAGCGCCATGCGCTACGACAGGGAGGGCGACGACCACTTCGACACGCTCAGCGCCCTCATGAAATCCCTGCGCGGCAGCGACCCGGACGCGGCGCTGCACTACCTCTCCCGGCTGCTGGAGGCCGGCGACCTCATAGGCGCCATCCGCCGGCTGCTCTGCTCGGCCAGCGAGGACATAGGCCTCGCCTATCCCCAGGCCGCGGCCATAGTCAAGGCCTGCTGTGACAGCGCGCTGCAGCTGGGCCTGCCGGAGGCGCGGCTGCCCCTGGCCCAGGCGGCCATACTGCTGGCCACGGCCCCCAAATCGAACAGCGTGGTGATGAGCATCGACGCCGCCATGGCCGACGTGCGCGCGGGCAAGGCCGGGCCATATCCGCGCGAGCTGCAGAACGTCCACGCCGACGGGGCCGGCTTCGAGCGCGAGCAGGGCTACAAGTACCCGCACGACTTCCCCCACCACTGGGTGGAGCAGCAGTACCTGCCCGACAACCTGGTGGGCACGCGCTACTACCACTACGGAGAGAACAAGACGGAACAGGCCGCCCGGGCCTACTGGGAGCGCATAAAGGGGGGCGAGTGAGATGGACATCCGCGTGGGCGACATCCTGGTGATGAAAAAGCCCCACCCCTGCGGCTGCAGCCGCTGGCTGGTGCTGCGCACGGGGGCGGACTTCCGGCTGCGCTGCGAGCTCTGCCGCCGGGAGGTCATGGGCCCCCGCTCCAAGTTCGAGCGCAACGTGAAGGGCGTGGAGCGCCCGGCGGAGGGCTGAGCATGGGCGCGAACTTCCTCTTCGACGGCTCCGCCGGCTCCAAGGAGATGCTCAAGCTCTTCCTGCTCTACAGCGACGAGGGCTTCCGGGTCTCCCCGCCCGTATACATGGAGCGCTTCTTCGCCGACGTCCCCGGCGAGCCCATAGGCGACCTGCGCGCCCTGGCCCGCTACGAGCAGAGGCTGGACCGCGCCGCGGCCTTCGTGGGCGAGAACGTCCTCCCCAGCCTCACCCCGGCGGAGACGGAGCGCTTCCGCCGCTGCCGGGCAGAGATAGCGGACCATCTCCGGCGCAGCGAGGCGCGGGCCTGTCCCCAGCTGGAGTCGGGCGAGGACGGGCTCACATACGAGGACCTGATACACCCGCAGTTTTTCGACGCCTTTGCCTCCCAGCTGGAGCCCCGGCTGCTGGAGACCTTCAAATACCGCTCCTCCCTGAGCAGCACCTTCGCCATCCTGGCGGCCACCCAGCCGGAGGACGACATAGCCGTCACCGCCTCCTGCCGGGAGATAATCTCCGGCGCGCGCACCGCCGCGGCCGCCGGTCGCGAGGTGCTGGAGGCCCGGCCCGCCGCCGGCCGCGCCGTGGCCGTGCTGCTCCCGCGCTGGGACTCCCTCTCCCTGGAGGACACCATGGAGCTGAAGCTCCGCGCGCACGACGAGCTGGAGGAGCTGCGCGCCTACCTCCGGCGCACCCTCCGCGGCTGCTCCGGCGACATGGCGGAGGTGCAGGACATCCTCGCATCCGAGGTCGAGCCCGCCGTGCGGGCCCTGGAGGCCAAGATAAGGGGCCTGCGCTTCGGCCTGGCCCGGAAACTGCTCGACGAGCTCAAGTCCCCGGGCTCCTACACCCCGCTGGTCCTGGGCCTGGTGGCCGATATTCCCCAGGGGGCCGCGCTGGGGGCCTCCCTGGCGCTGATAGGCGCCGGCGCCGCGCTCGACTATCTCAAGGGCCGCGGCGAACTCAGGGGCGAGCCCATGTACTGGCTCCACCGCCTGCGCCGCGCCTCCCGCTGAGCCCCAATAGTGCTAAGGCCCCCCGCGCCTCAGGGCGCGGGGGGCCTTTTTCCGCCGGGGCGGACGCCTGTTATTTCACCACCACGTTCTCCTCGCCCAGCATGCGCCCCAGCTCCTCCACCAGGGAGGGGTGTATCAGGCACTCGGCGCCCATGCGCCTGCCGGTGTCCTCGGCGAATATTATCATCCTCTCGCGGCCGGGGAACATCTCGCACAGCAGCTCTATGCGCCGCATGACGCGCTCGTCGAGGGTCTTCAGCCTCAGCCAGAGCTTCCTCTCACGCGGCGGCGGGGCCTCCGTCCCGCCGGGCCCCAGGTCGGAGAGAGGCCTTATGCTGTCCACCATCAGCTGCGGCTCCTTCTCGTCGCGCACCGAGATGCGCCCTTTCACCAGCAGCGCGGCGTTGGGCGTGACATAGCCTCCGCCCGAGTCCAGCGCGCGCTGGAAGGCCAGCAGCTCCATGCTGCCCGTGTCGTCCTCCAGCCGTATGTAGGCCATGAGCGAGCCGTTCTTCGTGGTGCGCGTGCGGCTGGACTCTACCACGCCCGCCAGCGTGACCAGCTGCCCGTCCATGTACTCCTGCGGCCCCTCCTCGGAGGCGAAGTCCTCCATTATGGGGCCTATCTGCACCGCCCCGGCCCGTCTGGCCGCGTCGCGGTATTCGTCCATCGGGTGCCCGGAGAGGTAGAGGCCGGTCATCTCCTTCTCCATGGCCATCAGCTCGCGCCGGGTGAACTCCTCCACCGGCGGCACGGCTATCCTGGCCGAGGCCGAGGGCTCCGCGCCGTCCAGCCCGAAGAGGTCGTACTGCCCCTCTATGTTGCTGCGCCCCTCGGAGGCTATGCTCTCCAGTATCAGGTCCAGCATCTGCAGCATGGCCCGCCGCCGCAGGCCCAGGCTGTCCAGGGCCCCGGCCTTTATCAGGCTCTCCACCGCCCTCCGGTTGAGCTCTTTGCCCGACATGCGGCGGCAGAACTCCTCCAGGTCGCGGAAGGGCCCGCCGGAGCGCCGCTCGTCCATCAGCAGGTGGATGAACCTGGCGCCGATGTTCTTGATGGCCGTCAGCCCGAAGCGTATGTTGCGCCCGGCCACGGTGAAGTCGGCGTCGGACTCGTTCACATCCGGCGGCAGCACCTTTATCCCCAGCTCACGGCACTCGCCGATGTACTCCGCCACCTTGGTGGCCGAGTCGAGCACGCTGGTGAGCAGGGCCGCCATGTACTCCCGCGGGTGGTGGCACTTCATGTAGGCCGTCCGGTAGGCCACGATGGCGTAACTGACGGCGTGCGCCTTGTTGAAGGCGTAGCTGGCGAAGTCGAGTATCTCGTCGTAGATGCTGTTGGCCACCGCCTCCGGTATGCCGTTGGCCACGCAGCCCGGTATGCCGCGCCCGGCGTCGCCGTGGATGAAGGCCTGACGCTCGGCGTCTATCACGGCGTGCTTCTTCTTGCTCATGGCGCGGCGGATGTTGTCCGCCTGCCCCAGGGAGAAGCCCGCCAGGCGGCGGAAAATCTCAATCACCTGCTCCTGGTAGACTATGCAGCCGTAGGTGACGGCCAGTATGGGCTCCAGCGCGGGGTGCTTGTACCTTATCTTCTCCGGATGGCCGCTGTTTTCCAGGAAGCGCGGTATGCTGTCCATCGGCCCCGGGCGGTAGAGGGCTATGATGGCCGTTATATCCTCTATGCTGCGCGGCCCCAGGCGGGTACACACGCCCGTCATGCCCGCGCTCTCCAGCTGGAACACGCCCTCGGTGCGCCCGGCGCGCAGCATGGCGAAGGTCTCGTCGTCGTCCTCGGGCAGAGCGTTCACGTCGAAGTCCGGCTCGACCTTGCGCACCAGGATGGCCGCGTCCTCCAGCACGGTGAGGTTGCGCAGGCCCAAAAAGTCCATTTTCAGCAGCCCCAGCTCCTCCAGGGTGGTCATGGGGTACTGGGTGACCACGCTCTCGTCGTTCTTGGCCAGCGGGACGTACTCGTAGACCGGCCGCTCGGTTATCACCACGCCCGCGGCGTGGGTGCTGGCGTGGCGGGGCATGCCCTCCAGGGAGCGCGCGGTGTCTATCAGCCGCCGCAGCCTCTCGTCGCCCTCGTACATATCCCTCAGCTGCTTGGAGAGCTTCATGGCCTCGTCCAGCGTCATGCCCAGGGCGAAGGGCACCTGCTTGGCCACGGCGTCGCACTCGGCGTAGCTGATGTTCAGCGCCCTGCCGGTGTCGCGTATGGCCGCCCGGGCGGCCATGGTGCCGAAGGTGACTATCTGCGCCACGTGGTCGTGGCCGTACTTGCGGTTGACGTAGTCTATGACCTCCCCGCGCCGCCTGACGCAGAAGTCTATGTCTATGTCCGGCATGGACACCCTCTCCGGGTTCAAAAAGCGCTCGAAGTAGAGGCTGTACTTGATGGGGTCCACGTCGGTTATGTACAGGCAGTAGCTCACCACGCTGCCGGCCGCGCTGCCGCGCCCCGGCCCCACGGGTATGCGCTGCCCCTTGGCGTAGCCTATGAAGTCGGAGACGATGAGGAAGTAGTCCACGAAGCCCATCTGCCTTATCATGTTGAGCTCGTATTCCAGCCTCTCGCGCACCGCGCCCGTGTCCTGCGGATAGCGCCGCTCAAAGCCCCGCTCGCAGAGCTTCTTCAGATACCCGAAGCCGTCCGTCTCCCCCTCCGGCAGCTTGAAGCGCGGCAGGTGGTAGTGCCCGAAGACGAAGTCGTAGTTGCACTTGGCGGCAATCAGCTCCGTGTTGTCCGCCGCCTCCGGCAGCTCCGGGAACAGCGCGCGCATCTCCTCCTCGCTCTTGAGGTAGAACTCCTGCGTCTCAAAGCGCATCCTCTCGGCCTCGTCCACGGTCTTGCCCGTCTGTATGCACATGAGCACATCCTGGGAGTAGGCGTCGGACCTGTCGATGTAGTGCGCGTCGTTGGTCAGCGCCAGGGGTATGCCGGTCTCCCGGTGCAGCCGTATGAGCCCCCGGGCCGCCTCGTCCTCCTCGGCGATGCCGTGGCGCTGTATCTCCAGATAGAAGTCGTCGCCGAAGTGCTCCCTCAGTTCCAGGGCCCGCTCCCTGGCCTGCTCGTACTGCCCGGAGATTATCCTCTGCGGTATCTCCCCCGCCAGGCAGCCGGAGAGGCAGACGAGCCCCTCGCTGTGCTCATAGAGCAGCGGCCAGTCTATGCGCGGCTTGATGTAAAAGCCCTCTATGAAGCCCATGGAGACGAGGTAGCTCAGATTGCGGTAGCCCGTCTCGTCCTTGCACAGGAGTATGAGGTGCGTGTACTGCGAGTCCACCCCGTGCTCGCGGTCGCTGCGCGAGCGCGGCGCCACGTACACCTCGCAGCCTATTATGGGCTTTATGCCCGCGGCGGCGCACTCGCGGTAGAAGTTCACCGCGCCGTACATGACCCCGTGGTCGGTTATGGCCAGGGAGGTGAAGCCCAGCTCTTTCGCGCGCCCCACCAGCCGGTCTATGCGGCACGCGCCGTCGAGCAGGCTGAACTCCGTGTGCAGATGCAGATGTGTGAAACCCATCTCTCAATCCTCCGATGCGCCGCGCTCGGCCAGCTCCACCAGCTTCTTCAGCCTGTGGCTGAGGCAGGACTTGGTCACGCTGGGGACGGAGAGCTGCGCCAGGTCCGCCAGGCTGGCCTCCGGGTTGGCTATGCGCAGCAGCGCGGCCTGCTGCAGCCCCTCCGGCAGCGAGCCCAGGCCGGGCTCCTCCTCCAGCCTGCGTATGGCGGCGAGCTGCTGCTGGGCGGCGGCCACGGTCTTGTCCGCGTTGGCCGTGTCGCAGTTCACCTTGCGGTTTATCACGTTGCGCATGTCCTTCTCCACCTTGGCCGCCATCAGCTCCATGGCCGCCACCGGCGCGCCGATGCAGGTGAGGAAGTCCGCTATGGCCTCCGACTGCTTGAAATAGGTCACGAAGGAGCGCCCCCTCCGCGCCTCCCTGGGCGAGAAGCCCAGCTCCAGCAGCACGGAGTAGAGCTCGCGGCTCACGCTCATGTGCGAGGTCGCCAGCTCCAGGTGGTAGCCCTTCCCCGGGTCGGTGATGCTGCCCCCGGCCAGGAAGGCCCCGCGCACAAAGGCGGCCCGGCAGCAGTCGTTCTCCAGCACGCCGAGGTTTATGTGCAGCGCCAGCGTGTCCCCCGCCTCGGTGCCGAAGGCCCTGAACACCTCGGCCACCTTGTCCGGGTCCGTCATCAGGAAGCTGCGCTTCCCGGCGCAGCCGCCCTCCGGCAGGGTGTCGAAGTCCAGCCCAAAGGCCCGCCTGAAGAGCCGCGGCAGGGCCTCGGAGAGCTCCTCGCTGGCGGTTATCACCCTTATCTCCCTCGCCGTGAAGGTGTTGCAGTAGAGCAGCAGCCCATAGCACTCCGCCAGGGCGCAGCACTTCTTTTTCGGCTCCGCCCTGGTCAGTTCGGCCTTCACTTCCGATGAAAACGACATTATAAGTACACCCTCGTGTGAGATTTCTCCCTGTAAGCCCTCAGCAGCTCGCGGGCCAGGGCGTCCGGGTCGTGCCGGACATAACCGCTCGCGCAGGCGGCCACCGGGGCGGAGATGAGCCCCACGCCCAGCCTCTCCACCTCCCCGGCGTCCACGCGCACCGGCTCCGCGCCCTCGCGGCCATAGCGCGCCGTCAGCTCGGCCGGTATGGGCGCGCTGTTGGCCAGGCACCAGTCGAACAGCCTGGCGCCGGAGTTGGAGAACACCGCCTCGATGTGGTCGGAGGCCGTGTAGCCCTCCGTCTCCCCGTCCTGGGTCATGATGTTCAGCACATAGATGCGGAAGGCGTCCGAGCCCGCCACCGCCTCGGCCACTCCGTCGGTTATCAGGTTGGGCATGATGCTGGTGTAGAGGCTCCCCGGCCCCAGGACTATCATGTCCGCCTCGGCTATGGCCTCTATCACCTGCGGCAGGGCCTTCGGGTGCTCCGGCACCAGGCGGACGCGCTCTATGCGCTTGTCCGTGCCCTTTTTGAACTCCGCTATCAGCGACTCGCCCAGCACCTCGGTCCCGTCGTCGAAGTCCGCGGCGAGGTAGACGCTCTCATTGGTCACGGGCAGCACCCTGCCGGTGATGGCCAGCACGTCGCTCATCTTGCGCACGGCCTCGTCGAAGGTCTCCGACATGCCGTTGAGCGCGGCCAGGAAGAGGTTGCCGAAGCTCTGCCCCCTGAGCACCCCCTCGGTGAAGCGGTAGGCCAGCAGCCGCTCCATGGTCGGCTCCGTGTTGGCCAGGGCCTGTATACAGTTGCGCACGTCTCCCGGGGGCGGCATGCCCAGGTCCTGCCGGAGCATCCCGCTCCCGCCACCGTCGTCCGCCACCGTGACCACGGCGGTTATGTCCTCCGAATATCTCTTCAGCCCGCGCAGCATGGTGGACAGCCCCGTGCCGCCGCCGATTACCGTGATTTTCGGGTCTGAACCGGCCCTGTTTTTCATCAGCTCACCCCTTGTCTATGTCGCGGCAGTTCAGCGCCGCCTCCACGCCCGCCGCGCTGAGCACGGCGGACACGGCGCGCGCCACGGCCACGCTCCTGTGCCGCCCGCCCGTGCAGCCGACGGCGATGTTCAGCGTATACTTGCCCTCCTCCGCGTAGCGCGGCAGCAGGAACTCCAGCAGCGGCTCGGCCAGCTCCATGAATCTCCTGGCCCCGTCGCTGCCCAGCACGTAGTCGTACACCTCCCGGTCGAAGCCGGAGAGCGGCCGCAGCTCCTCCACGTAGTAGGGGTTGGGCAAAAACCGCACGTCGAACACCAGGTCGGCGTCCAGCGGCAGGCCGTACTTGTAGCCGAAGGCCGTCACCGTCACCGCCAGCTTGCGCCCGTCCGCGCCCAGGACTATTGGCGCCAGGCGGCTC
Source organism: uncultured Oscillospiraceae bacterium (assembly GCA_944385765.1). Lineage (GTDB taxonomy): Bacteria > Bacillota > Clostridia > Oscillospirales > Oscillospiraceae > Scatomorpha. The sequence goes on along the minus strand of CALWYL010000003.1, from coordinate 47,671 downwards.
TGCAGCATGGCCGTGGTGAGGCCGGTGGTGTTTATGATATAGTCCGCCCGCTCGCGCACCGGCTCGAGCGCCTTCAGCTCCCGGCGCACCGCGTCCTCGATGGACTCGCCTGGCCGCATCAGCGGGTGCCGGCGGCGCGAGGACTTGTAGCGGCGCACGATGGTCTGCATGTCCGCCTCCACAAAGATGACGCGGTACTCCACGCCCATCTTCCACAGCCCGTCCAGGGTGTTGAACAGCTCGGAGAGGCTCTCCCCCTCGCGGACGTCCGTCACCAGCGCCACGTGCTCGTATTTTCCCCCGGCCGCCCGGCACAGCTCCGCGAAGCGCGGCAGCAGCGCCACGGGCATGTTGTCCACGCAGTAGAAGTCCATGTCCTCGAGTATGTCGGCCGTCAGGCTCTTCCCGGCCCCCGACATGCCCGAAATTATCACGAAGTCCATAGTCTCACCACCCCTGGCCCACCAGCTTGACCTCCGGCTCCAGCAGTACGCCCTCCCGCTCGAAGACGCGCCTGCGCACCTCCCGCATGAGCTCCACCACGTCTCTGCAGGTGGCGCCCCCGGTGTTCACGATGAAGCCGGCGTGCTTGGGGGACACCATCGCCCCGCCCACGGCGAGGCCCTTGAGCCCCGCGGCGTCTATCATGGCCGCGGCGTAGCCCCTGGCCGGCCGCTTGAAGGCGCTGCCCGCGCTGGGCAGCTCGAGAGGCTGGGAGGCGCGGCGCTTTTCGATGAGCTCCGCCATGCGCGCGCGTATCTCCGCCCCGTCCCCCGGCCGCAGGCGGAACACCGCGGAGGTTATCAGCCTCTCCGTGTCGGAGAAGGCGCTGTGCCGGTAGCCCATGTCCAGCTCCGATACGGGCAGGCTCTTCAGCTCCCCGTCCAGGTCCACGAACTCCACGCTCTCCAGCACGTCGGCCAGCTCGCCGCCGTAGGCACCCGCGTTCATCGCGCAGCCCCCGCCCACCGAGCCGGGGATGCCGTGGGCGAACTCCAGCCCCGCGAGCGAGTGCGCGGCGACAAAGACGGCGAGGGCGTTGAGCGTGGCCCCCGCGAGCGCGCGCACGCGCCCCCCGTCCAGCAGCTCCAGCGCCGAGGCCGGCCTCGACATGCAGAGCACAGCCCCCGGATAGCCCTCGTCGGGCACCAGCAGGTTGGTGCAGTTGCCGCATATCAGCACCGCGGCCCCCGCCGCGCGCAGAATGCCCAGCGCCCGCCCGGCCTCCATCGCGCAGGAGGGCAGCAGCATCAGCCGCGCCGGCCCGCCTATCCTGAACGAGCAGTGCCCGCTCATGGGCTCGTTTTCGCGTATCTCCATTCCCGGCAGCGCGGCGGAGAGCTCCCGCGCGAGCAAGGCGTAGTCAGGCATGTCAGAACTCCTTTCCCATGTTCACCAGTTCGTCATGCTCGGCGGCCAGCGCCTGGGCGGCGTTGTAGCCCATCTTTTTCTGCCTGTTGTTCATGGCCGCCAGCTCCAGTATGACGGCCAGGTTCCGCCCCGGCCGCACGGGTATGGTGAGCATGGGCAGGCTCACGCCCAGGATGTCGGTGTACTCCGTCTCCAGCCCCAGCCGGTCGTAGGCCTTGCCGTCGTCCCAGAGCTCGAAATTGACCACCAGGTCGATGTCCGTCTCCGGCTTGACCGCGCCCACGCCGAAGGTGTGCCTTACGTCCACCACGCCTATGCCGCGCAGCTCCATATAATAGCGTATGAGGGCGGGCGCCGTGCCTATGAGGGTGGTGCGGTTTATCCGCCGCACCTCCACGGCGTCGTCGGCAATCAGCCGGTGCCCGCGCTTTATCAGCTCCAGGGCGGTCTCACTCTTGCCCACACCGGAGTCGCCCGTTATCAGCAGCCCCTCCCCGCTCACCTCCACCAGCACTCCGTGCAGCGTCAGCCTGGGGGCCAGCGCGTTGCGCAGCATGCTTATGAGGTCGGCCATGAAGGTGGAGGTGTCCTCCTGGGTGCGTAGCAGCGTGCGGTCATAGCGCTCCGCCAGCTCCCGGCACTCCGGCATCAGCTCCACGCCGTGGCAGACTATCAGCGCCGAGAGGTCGAAGCGCATAAACCTCTCCAGCGCCCGCCTCCGCTCCTCCGGCGGGAGCTGCTCGAGGAACTTCGTCTCCACCCGCCCGATGAGCTGCAGCCGCTTGGGGTCGAAGTAGTCGTAGAAGCCCGCCAGCTGCAGCGCGGGCCGGTTGACGTCCGCCGTGCATATCTTGGCGCTGTCGAAATCCCTGGCGGCGTGCAGGACCGTCAGCCCCAGCTCTTTCACGATGCTGCTCAGGCTTATGGAGTATTGCGACATGGGCCATGCCCCCTTTCATTCATACGTTTATTTTACCCAATGAGGCCCGTTTTGGCAATGACTTTTCACCTCCGGGCATAAAAAGGCCCCGCGGATGAAAATACAGCTTGCATTTGTCTCTCCTCTCTGCTATTATAGATAAGCTGTTCATCGAATACAGACTTATTGACAGGAACGGAGGTGCTTCACAAGTGGCAAAGTGTGAGTTCTGCGGCAAGGATATGGCCTTTGGCATCAAGGTCAGCCACTCCCACAGGCGCTCCAACCGCACCTGGAAGCCGAATGTAAAGCGCGTCAAGGCCATAGTGGACGGCAGCCCCAAGCACGTGTACGCCTGCACCCGCTGCCTCCGCAGCGGCAAGGTCACCCGCGCGGTGTGAGCCGTATCACAAATAGACAAGGCCAAGCGGGCCGGGAGGGGATGTTTCCCCTCCCGGCCCGCTTTTTGTCCCGCCGCCATTTTCAGTACACAAGGCCCTCCAGGTATTCCGCCGCGGGCTGTGTGAGCTCGAACGCCATGGTTGCCGATAGCAGCCCGACGGCTATCACGCCGCCCTCGTACACCTCCAGGCGCAGCAGCAAATCCCAGCCTTCCGGCTCTGACTGGCCGAGCTTTACCGTCCGCTCCTGATACAGCTCCGCCGTGCAGAGCAGCCCGGCGTCCTCCGGCAGTCCGGCGGGGAGCCAGCTCTCCGTCTCCAGCGCGCAGACGAATTCCTCTATCTGCGCGCCGTCCGTGATGCGGAGCAGCTCCTCCCCCGCCGCGTCCCGTACCTCTATGAGCTGGGCTTTGGGGGCGGCCCCGTCGGGCCCGTCCCCCGCCGCCCCGCAGCCGGAGAGCAGCAGCGCGATGAGCAGGGCCCCAATAACTGTTCTTCTCATCCCCTGCCCCCTCACTGGTAGGCGTGTGTGCGGATATACATGAGTACGTCCTCCAGGGCGTCTTTGCTCAGGTGGTAGCCGTCGCCAATGTGGCTCGTCTCCGGCAGGTCCCCGTTCTCGTCCTCCACCGCGGAGGCCAGGTCGATGTAGCGCACCCCCTGCTCCTCGGCAATCTCATATATCCACCCGCTGGCCGCGGCCAGCTTGCCGTTGTTGATGTCGTCCTGGTAGGGATAGCTCAGCGCCACCGGATACAGCGAGGAGAGCATGATTTTCGTCTCCGGGCAGGCCTCCTTCAGCGCCTCCACCATCTCGGTGTACTCGCTCTTGAAATACTCCTCGTCCATGAAGGACACACCATTGGTGCCCAGGTTTATCAGCAGGTACTCCGGCTTCTTTATCTCCATGGCCTCCGTGACGTCTATCTCCGTCCAGGTCTCGGGGTAGACTATCTTGTCCACGTCCCAGCGGTTGAGCGTCAGCGTGCCGCTCATGGGTGTCCACACCTGGGTGGTCCAGTAGCCGCCCTCGAAGATTTCCGCCAGGCGGAAGCGGTTGGTGTTGCTGTCGCCGTAGAACACTATGGAGTCCAGATACTCCTGCCCCATGTCCTCCGTCTCCCCCAGCAGCGTCGGCGGGGGCGTGGGCTCCGGCGCGGGGGACGGTGTGGGGCTGGGAGTGGGGCTGGGGGTGGGTTCCGGTGTCTGGGTGGGTGATGGAGACGGTTCTTCGGCCGTTTCCGGGCTCGCGGTGGGGATATCCTCCTCCGCGGCCGCACAGCCGGCCGTCAGGGCCAGCAGCGCGGCGAGCAGCAGGGCGCAGAGTCTTTTTCTCATCATGGCAGGTTCAGCCTCCTCTTGAGCATGAATGTGGTGCCGAAGTAGAGCGCCCCGTCATAGAGCAGCTCCAGCAGGCAGATGCCCAGCAGCGTGGCGTGCCCCAGGTTGAGCGCGTTGCGCAGCGTGTAGACGAAGTTGAATTCCACCCCGTCCAGCGCGGTGCCCAGCCCGATGAGCAGGGAGACGCCCAGTACCTGCGTCACGAAGCCTATGCCGAAGTAGAAGCCCACGGAGAGCAGCGCCTTGTGGTTGGCAAAGCTGTAGCCGATGGACATCGCCGTGTAGAACACCAGGCACGAGCCTATTATGCCCAGCACGACTATCAGCAGCAGCTCCAGCGCGAAGGCCGCCACCTCGAAGCCGTTTATGCCCGCCGCGGCCAGTTCGCGGAAGAACTGCCCCATGAACTGCACGAACTCCGCTCCCCAGCCCAGGCGCAGGGGCGCCACCAGCACGAAGATGGAGAGCACGATGTCGGCAAAGGCCGCCACCAGCCAGACCACGGCGGCTATCAGCTTGGCCCAGACCAGGCCGTGCACGTTCACCGGCAGGGTGAACATCAGGTAGCCCTCGTCGGTCAGCAAATTCTTGTAAAAGCGGTATATCACGGCCACCAGCGCCACCACGCCTATGGCCAGTATGGCCATCACATAGACAAAGCCCAGCATCCCCGTGATGAGGGAGATTATCTGGCTGCGCGTGTGCTCCGCCACGCTGCCGCAGAGGTTCAGCAGCCCCGAGACCGCCAGCAGCGCAATGAGCACGGGCAGCATCACCCGCCCCGTGGCCTTGAACTCGTATTTCAGCAGCTTGCTCAGCATTTGAATACCTCCCTGAAGAGCGCGTCCACGCTCATGCCGTTGCGCTCGCGTATGTCGTCCACCGAGCTCTGGAGCATGACGTGCCCGTTATTGATGAACACCACGTCGTCGAGCGCCTTCTCCACGTCCGAGATGAGGTGGGTGGAGATGACGATGGACGAGCCCCCGTCGAAGTTGCGCAGTATGGTGTCCAGTATGAAGTCCCGCGTGGCGGGGTCCACCCCGCCTATCGGCTCGTCGAGCAGATAGAGCTTGGCCCGGCGGCTCATCACCAGTATCAGCTGCACCTTCTCCTGCGTGCCCTTGGACATCTGCCTTATCCGCCTGTCGGCCGGCACGCCCAGCCGGCCCAGCATGTCCAGGGCCCGCTGCGTGTCGAAGTCGGCGTAGAAGTCCGCGTAGAACTTTATGAGCTCCCTGGCCCTCATCCACTGCGGCAGCATGGGCCGGTCCGGCAGATATGACACCATGGCCCGCGTCTCCGGCCCCGGGGCCTTCCCGCAGATGCTTATGGAGCCCGCATCCGGCGTCAGCAGCCCGTTCGCCAGCTTTATCAGCGTGGTCTTGCCGCTGCCGTTGGGGCCCAGCAGCCCCACCACGCGCCCGCTCTCCACCGTGATGTCCACGTTCTCCAGCGCCTGCACGTGCCCGTAGCGCTTGCCCAGCGCCCTGCACTCAAAGTTCGCCATTTCCGCTCTCCTCCCTTATCCGCGCCTCCAGCAGGCGCAGTATGTCGTCCCTCATATAGCCCAGCCTGGCCATGGCGTCCAGGAAACTCCTCACCTGCTCGTCGGCCAGCGAGCGCTTGGCATTCTCTATCACGTCCGTCTCCTCCGTTACAAATCTGCCCGAGGTCCGCTGGGAATAAACCAGCCCCTGGCGCTCCAGCTCCTGCAGGGCCCGCTGCATGGTGTTGGGGTTCACCCCCGCCTCCGCGGCCAGGTCCCGCACGGACGGCAGCCGCTCCCCGGGCGAGAGCGCGCCTGCCGCTATGCCCAGCTTTATCTGGGCCACCAGCTGTGAATAGATGGGCGCGTCGTCTCTTATCTCCCAATCCATCCTCTCACAAGCACCTCCTGTATCTTTGTATTAGGTTAGTAATACAATAATACAGCCACACAGTTTTGTCAAGCCCCTTTTGAAAAAATCACCTGAAAATTTTATTTTCCTTTTCCCTCCTTCTTTGTTATACTGTTTGCAGCAAAGGAGGACTGTAAATGGCTCGCAGCGACTGGTACAAGACCATGGTGGTCTATCAGATATGGCCGCGCAGCTTCTGCGACGGCAACGGGGACGGCATAGGCGACCTCTGGGGCGTCCTCTCCAAGCTGGACTACATAGAGAGCCTGGGAGTGAACGCCATCTGGTTCTCCCCCCTCTACCCCTCGCCCAACGCCGACTTCGGCTACGACGTGTCCGACTACCGGAGCATCAACCCGGAGTACGGCGACCTGGAGGTGTTCAGGCAGGTGCTGGAGGGGGCCCATGAGCGCGGCATGCGCGTGTTCATGGACCTGGTGGTGAACCACACCAGCGACGAGCACCCCTGGTTCCAGGCCAGCCGGGACCGGGAGAGCCCCTACCGGGACTACTACTTCTGGCGCCGCGGCCGCCGCTCGCGCGCCGGCGAGGAGATGCTGCCCAACAACTGGGACAGCCTGTTCGAGGGCCGCGCCTGGGAGCAGGACCCGGAGAGCGGCGAGTACTACCTGCACATCTTCGCCAAAAAGCAGCCGGACCTGAACCACGACAACCCCGCCGTGAGGCAGGAGGTCAAGGACATAATGCGCTTCTGGCTGGACATGGGGGTGGACGGCTTCCGCGAGGACGTGATAACCTTCATCTCCAAGACGCCGGGGCTCCCCTCGGCCAAGGTCAAGCTCCCCGCGGCCACCGGCATGGAGTTCTACGCCGACGGGCCCAACATCCATGAGTACCTGCAGGAATACCGCGCCGTGGCCGACGAGTACGACTGCATGCTCCTGGGAGAGGCCCCGCGGCTCAAGCCGGAGACGGCGCTCACCTATCTGGAGAGCGGCGAGCTGGATTTGATGTTCAATTTCGCGCACATGGAGGCCGACTGCCTCATGACCGACTTCCTCCAGCGCCCCTTCAGCCTGAGGAAGCTCAAGCGCGCCTTCAGCGAGTGGCAGGAGAAGATAGACGGCCGCGCGTGGAACACGCTGTACCTGGAGAACCACGACCACCCCCGCGTGATAAGCCGCTACGGCAGCGAGGACTACCGCACGGAGAGCGGCAAGATGCTGGCCGCCTGCTACATGCTGCAGCAGGGCACGGCCTTCGTCTACCAGGGCCAGGAGATAGGCATGACGAACCTGCGCCTCCCCCGGGCAGACATGTACGTGGACGTTATGCTCAAAAACAACTGCCGCATCGCCTCAAAGTTCCTGCCGCGCTCGAAGGTCCTGACCCTGGCGCAGCGCTCCTGCCGCGACTCCGCGCGCACGCCCATGCAGTGGTCCGCCGAGCCCTACGCCGGCTTCTCGAGCGTCCGCCCCTGGTTCTACGTCAACGAGAACTACCACGAGGTGAACGTCGAGTCCGAGGAGGCGGACGGGGACTCGCTGCTGAACTTCTACCGCTCCCTCATCGCCTTCAAGCGCGCCGACCAGGCCGCCATCTGGGGCAGCTACACCGAGCACTGCCGGCAGAGCGGCAACTTCTACGTCTACTCCCGCGAGCATGAGGGCGAGCGGCTGCTGGTGATTTGCTCCTTCTCCGGCAGGGAGCAGTACTTCACCGCCCCCGCCGGCTTCGACCTGGCCGACGGGGAGCTGATATTCAAGAACTACGAGCTGAACGTGGCTGTGGACAACAGCTTCACCTCCCGGCCCTATGAGCTGAGGGTGTACCGCTTCGGCCCGGCAGAGAAGGAGGATGCTGAGTGAAAAAGCCCGTGCTCGTGGTGATGGCCGCCGGTCTGGGCAGCCGCTACGGCGGATTGAAGCAGCTGGACCCCGTGGGCCCCCACGGCCAGCTGATAATAGACTACTCGCTCTACGACGCCCGCCGCGCCGGTTTCGAGAGCGTGGCCTTCGTCGTCAGGCCCGGCGCGGAGGGCGACTTCCACGCGGCCATCGGCCGGCGTGTGGAGCGCTGCCTGGAGGTGCACTACTGCGCTCAGTCGCTGGACGACCTGCCGGAGGGCTTCGCCGTGCCCGCCGGGCGCTCCAAGCCCTGGGGCACCTGCCACGCCATGCTCGCCGCCCGGCACGTGGTCGACGGCCCCTTCGCCGTCATCAACGCCGACGACTGCTACGGCCCCGCCGCCTTCCGCGCGCTCTATGCCCACCTGACCTCCGGCGGCGACGAGCGGGAATACGCCATGGCCGGCTACCGCCTGGAGAACACGGTGACGGAAAACGGCTCCGTGGCCCGCGGCGTCTGCGCCGTGGACGGCGGCCTCCTGCGCGAGATAACCGAGCGCACGCGCATAGAGCGCCGCGGCGGCGGGATATGCTACACCGACGACGGCCAGAACTGGCTCCCCCTGCCCCCGGACACGGTGGTCTCCATGAACATCTGGGGCTTCCAGCGCAATTTCATGGACGCCGCCTGGGAGCGCTTCCCCGCCTTCCTGGAGCGCGCGCTGAGGGAGAACCCCCTCAAGGCCGAGTACTTCCTGCCCTACGCCGTGGAGCAGCTGCTGGGCGAGGGCCAGGCCCGTGTGCGCGTGCTGCCCACGCCCGACCGCTGGTACGGCGTCACCTACCGGGAGGACAAGCCCCTGGTCGTCTCCTCCCTGGCCCGGCTCACGGCCGCCGGAACCTATCCCGAAAACCTCTGGGCCTGACCAACAGAAGAGAATAGAAAAAGCGGGCGGTGAACCAAGTTCACCGCCCGCTAATTTTCACAGTATACCCAATCCGTCCGCCGCCTCCAGGCGCAGCCCGGTCGGCCCATTTCACCAGCACGCCCATCAGCGCGGGCCTAAACCCCAGTCTACTACCACGTCACGTGCGCGAACTGCCTCCAGGCGCAGCCCGACCGGGACGGTTCATGCAAACACCCTCCAGCGCGGGCCTAAACCCCAGTCTACTACCACGTCACGTGCGCGAACTGCCTCCAGGCGCAGCCCGGTCGGCCCGGTTCATGCAAACACCCTCCAGCGCGGGCCCAAACCCCAGTCTACCGCCCACGCAAGTGCGCGAACTGCCCCCGGGCGCAGCCTGGCAGTGCGCGAACTGCCCCCGGGCGCAGCCCGGTCAGTCGATGGCGATGCTGCGGTTGTCGGGCACCAGCTCCGGCCTCTTGGGCAGGGTGAGGGTGAGCACGCCGTCGGTGTAGTTGGCCCTGATGCCCGAGGTGTCGATGCCGCTCACGTCAAAGCTGCGCTCAAAGGAGCCGAAATGCCTCTCGCGGCGCACATAGCCGTTCCTGTTGTCTTCGTGCTCGCTGTGCCTCTCGGCCTTTATCGTCAGGCGGTCGTTCTCCAGGTCAATCTTGATGTCGTCCTTCTTGAAGCCCGGCAAATCCGCCTCCAGCACAAAGGCGTCGCCCTTGTCGCTGATGTCCGTGCGCAGCTCCATCGGCGCATTGTTCGTCCCAAAGAAATCATTGAAGAAATTGAACGGGTCCATAATGCTCCTGCGGGTGGAATAAGGTGTAAGTTCAAACATGATAAAAACCTCCATGTATTATATACGTTCTAGTGTCTGCAAACTCTCGAGCTGTTATTCACATCTCTCGTTTGCTTTCGTATATAAGATACAAGACATATTTGAACATTTCATGAACGGACTATGAACTAAACGTAAATAATTAGCACTCTCTTTGCGAGAGTGCTAATTTCTTGAGCTCTATTGGGCTCAGAGCACCTTGCTGAGGAAGTCCTGCAGCCTGGGGCTCTCCGGGCTGGAGAAGATTTTCTCCGGCGTGCCCTCCTCCACCAGCTTGCCGCCGGCCAGGAAGAGCACGCGGCTGCCCACCTCGCGGGCGAAGCCCATCTCGTGCGTGACCACGACCATGGTCATGCCCTCGGCGGCCAGCTGCTTCATGACCTCCAGCACCTCGCCCACCATCTCGGGGTCCAGGGCGCTGGTGGGCTCGTCGAAGAGCATCACCTCGGGGTCCATGGCCAGCGCGCGCACGATGGCCACGCGCTGCTGCTGCCCGCCGGAGAGCTGCTTGGGGTAGTTCGCCGCCTTGTCGGCGAGGCCCACGCGCTCGAGAAGCTGCATGGCCTTGGCCTCGGCCTCCTCGCGCGATTTCTTGAGCACGCGCATGGGCGCGAGCGTCATGTTGCGCAGTATGGTCATGTGGGGGAAGAGGTTGAAGTGCTGGAACACCATGCCCATCTTCTGCCGGTGGAGGTCGATGTCCGTCTTGGGGTCGGTGATGTCCACGCCGTCGAAGATGACTCTGCCCTCGGTGGGCTCCTCCAGCAGGTTCAGCGTGCGCAGCAGCGTGCTCTTGCCGCCGCCGGAGGGGCCGATTATCACGACCACCTCGCCCTTCTGGATGTCGGTGGAGACGCCGTCCAGGGCCCTGACCTTGCCGCCGTTGTAGTACTTCTTGACGTCCCGGACGCTTATGAGCGCGTTAGCGTTCACTCTGCCTCAGCCTCCTTTCCAGCTTGCCCTGCAGCCAGGAGAAAATCATGACCATCACGAGGTACATGCACGCGATGCCTATGAGCGGGTACATGAACTCATAGGTGCGCCCGTAGATGTTCTGCGCGGCGTGGAGCAGCTCCTTGCCGCCTATCATGGCTATCAGCGATGTGTCCTTCAGGAGGATGATGAACTCGTTGCCCAGCGCGGGGAGTATGGCCTTGAAGGCTTGCGGTATTACTATGTAGGCCATGGTGTCAACATAGCCCAGGCCCAGGCTGCGCCCGGCCTCGCTCTGCCCCGCGTCGAGGTTCATGAGGCCGCCGCGGATTATCTCCGCCACATACGCGCCGGAGTTTATGCCCAGCGTCAGCGCGCCTATCATGGTGAAGCTGCGGCTGGACGAGAAGATGACGTAGCACATGATGAGCATCTGCACCATCATGGGCGTGCCGCGTATTACGGTGACGTATATCTTGCAGACGGCGTTGAGGATGCCGAGGAAAATGTTCCTGTGCCCCGGACGCTGCTGATCGTGCGCCGTGCGGATGGAGGCCACGATTATGCCCAGCGCCACGCCGAGTATCAGCGCGAAGGCCGTGGTGAGAAGCGTGGTGCCGACGCCCTGAAGGTATTGCAGCCACCTGTCGTTTTCGATGAAGGCCTGGTAGAAGTAGACGTATTGCTCCTTCCAGAAGCCGATGTCCACGCGCTCCTGGAGCATCTCCTTCCACAGGATGTAGTTTTCCATGGCGTACTCCTCTCGGTTAAAAAAGGGCGGCTGCTAGGGCCGCCCTTGACAGTGCGTATCTGCCGGGATTACTCGGCGGTGATGTACTTGTCGAGCACGCTCTGCACGGTGCCGTCGTCTATCAGCTCCTGCAGGGCGTTGCTGATGGCCTCGTTGAGCGCGTCGGCGCTGTCAGCCTTGCTCAGGCCAATGGCGTACTCCTCCTCGACCCAGGGTGTCTCGAGTATCTTCAGTCCGGGGTTGGCCTCGACGAACTCCTTGGCGGGGCCGTTGTCGATGATGACCGCGTCAACCTGGCCGTTCTTGAGCGCCTCGACGGCGGTGATGCCGTTGTCGTAGGCAATCACGTTCTCGTCGCCGTAGCCGCCGTTCTCAGGCGTGTCGGAGGCGTAGATGTAGCCGGTGGTGCCGCGCTGGCAGCCGATAAGCTTGCCCTCGAGGCCGTCCATGTCGGCGATGTCGCTGTCCTCGGGGACGATGACGACCTGCACGCCGGTGGCGTAGGAGGCCGTGAAGTCCATGACGGCGAGGCGGTCCTCGTTCACGGTGACGCCGGCCATGACCATGTCGGCCTTGCCCTGCTGCACGGCGAGGAGGGCGGAGTCGAAATCGACGTCGTCGATGACCAGCTCAAGGCCCAGCTTCTCGGCGATAAGGGCGGCGATTTCGGGGTCGATGCCGATAACGGCGCCGGAGTCGTCAGTGGTCTCATACGGCGGGAAGGCGGCGTTGGTGCTCATGATGAGCTTGCCTTCCTCCACGGTGGTGAACCCGGATTCGGCGGCGGGCTCTTCGTTCTCGGCGGGCTCCTCGCTGGGAGCCGCGCTCTCGGCGGGTTCCTCGCTGGGGGCGGCGCTCTCGGCGGTCTCGGCGTCCTCGCCGCAGGCGGCCAGGGCAAAGACCATGCACAGCGCCAGCAGAAGTGCGGTCAGCTTTTTCATTTTAAAATTCCTCTTTCCATTCCAAAATCCACGCGCCCTCCGGCGCCTGGGGTTATGATGATAATAGCACCCCCGCCCTCTTTTGTCAACAGCAAAATGCAAATTTATGCAACACTGATGGAAAACTCCCCTGTATTCACCCCTGTATATACAATATTCAGTGAATATCGTAGATGTCGATGTATATTTTGCCATTCGCGGCCCGGCGATACGGCAAGTTGCACAAAGGCCCTATCTCCCCAATAGCTTCCCCGCCAGGGCGCAGAGGCCGAAGCAGACGATGTTCGCCGCCACCACGCTGGCCCCGGAGGGCGTCTCAAAGGCGTAGGAGCAGACCATGCCCAGCACGAAGCAGGCCAGGGACACCGCCGCGGAGCAGAGCGTCACCGAGCGGAAGGAGCGGAACACCCTCATGGCGGAGAGCGGGGGGAAGATGAGCAGCGAGGATATGAGCAGCGCGCCCATCATGCGCATGCCCAGCACCACGGTCACCGCCGTGAGCACGGCGAGCAGCGTGTTGTAGAGCTGCGCGCGCGTGCCGGTGGCCGTGGCGAAGGTCTCGTCGAAGGTGACGGCGAAGATGCGCGGGTAAAAGAGCGTGAACAGCGCCAGCACGGCCGCGCAGAGCGCCGCGGAGAGCACGGCGTCCGCCCGGGATACGGTGAGTATGGAGCCGAACATGTAGTTGGAGACGTTCATGTTCATGCCGCTGGTCAGCGACACCACCAGCACGCCCAGCGCCAGGGCGCCGCTGGAGATGAGGGCGATGGCCGCGTCGCCCCTGATGCGGCTGCTCTGGGAGATGCGCAGCAGCAGCACGGCCGCGAGCACCACCACGGGTATGGTCACCGCCAGCGGGGCCCAGCCCAGGGCCGTGGCCACGGCCAGCGCGCCGAAGCCCACGTGCGAGAGCCCGTCGCCTATCATGGAGAAGCGCTTGAGCACCAGCGAGGTGCCCAGCAGCGCGGCGCAGAGCGAAACCAGCAGCCCCACCAGCATGGCCCGCGCCAGGAAGGGGTAGGACAGCATCTCCAGGAGTATCATCTCAGCAGCCCCCTCTCAGCCGGCGCAGAGCGTCGCTGCGCCTGTAGTCCGCCACGGAGCCGAAGAAGAGCTGCTCGTGCCCCAGGTGCAGTATGCGCGTGGCGTATCTCAGCGCGGCCTCCACGTCGTGCGAGACCATCACCACGGTCACCCCGTCGCAGAGGTTTATGAGTTTTAGCAGGTTGTACATCTCCCCCGTGGCCACGGGGTCCAGCCCGGCCACGGGTTCGTCGAGCAGCAGCAGCTTTTTGGTGGCGCACAGGGCCCTGGCCAGCAGCACGCGCTGCTGCTGCCCGCCCGAGAGGTCCTGATAGCAGCGCCTCTTGAGCTCCAGCATGCCCATGCGCTCCAGGTTCCGCTCCGCCTCCCGCCGGTCCTCCTGGGAGTAGAAGCATCTGCGCCCCAGGCCGTTCAGCCGCCCGGAGAGCACCACCTCGAACACGGAGGCGGGGAAGTCCCTTTGCAGCGCCGTCTGCTGGGGCAGATAGCCCACCTCCCGCCGCTCCAGTCCGTCTCCCAGCTCCACGGAGCCGCCAGAGGGCTCCTTGAGGCCCAATAGGCCCTTTATCAGCGTCGATTTTCCCGAGCCGTTCTCCCCCACCACGCAGAGGTAGTCCCCCGCCTCCACGGTGAAGCTCACGCCTCTGAGCACCGTCTCCCCGCCGTAGGCGAAGGAGAGGTCCCGGCATGTCATAAGCGCCATCAGCTCAGCGCCTCCCTCAGTGCGTCCACGTTGTCCCACATCAGTTCCATGTATGTCACCCCGCTCTCGAACTGCGCCCTCGTGACGTTGTGGCAGGCGGAGAAGAGCCTCTTCTCCGCCCCCGTCTCGTCGCAGACCGTGTCCGCCATCAGCTCGTTGGAGAGCTCGATGTGGAACACCACGGGTATGTCCTCCTCCCTCACCTTGTCTATCAGGAACGCCACCGTGGCCGCCGAGGGCTCCGCGTCGTCCGAGCAGCCCGGATAGGCGGCGAAGTACTCCAGGCCGTAGGCCCGGGCAAAATACAGCAGCGGGAAGCGGTCGGCGAACACCACCGTGCGCCTCGCCCCGCTCTCCACCACCTCTGTGAAGGCGGCGTCCAGTTCGTCGAGCTGCGCGCAGTAGTCCTCCAGGGCGGCGGCGTAGCTCTCCGCCCCCTGCGGGTCAGCCTCCGAGAGCGCGGCGGCTATCTTCCCGCATATCAGCGCCGCATTGCGCGGGCTGGTCCAGACGTGCTCGTCATACTCGGCCCCGTGCCCGTGGTCGTGCCCGGCGTGCGGGTCCTCCATGCCCTCCACCGTCTCCTCCTCCAGCAGCTCCACGCAGTCCATCAGCGTCACGGCGCGCACGCCGCCGCCCACGCTCTCCAGCACGTCCGCCACCCAGGCCTCGGACTCGCCGCCCGTATATATGAACAGGTCGCAGTTTTGTATGTCTATGATGTCCTTCGGCGTGGGCTCGAAGGAGTGCGTCTCCGAGCCGGGCGGTATCAGCAGCTCGGCCTCCCCGCGCTCCCCCAGCAGCTGCCGGGCGAAGTCGTAGGCCGCGAAGCCGGTCGTGACCACCGAGACGCCCTCCGCGCCCTCCGCCTCCGCCCCCCGGCCGCAGCCGGACAGGGCGAGCAGGGCGAGCGCGCAGCACAGCCATGACAGAATACGCCTTGACATTCTCCTCTTCCTCTCATGAGCTCGAATCAAGTTATATTACCACAGCTCCCGCCGCCTGTCCACTCCGGGGGCCGCGCCGGCCGGCGCGGTCCTCAGCTGAGCATAAACTCCGCCCAGCCGCCGGCCCTTCTTCAGCCTGCTCTCCGCCTCATCCGGCCAGTCCCCGCCCGCGAAGCCCATATCTCCGCGCCCGGCCCTGTCCGATTTCACCCCTCAGCCCTCCAGCGCCGCCCTCACGGCCCGCTCCGCGTGTATCTCCGTGGTGTCGAAAACCGGTATGGGCGAGTCTCCGGGGCCAATCAGCATGCCTATCTCCGTGCAGCCCAGCAGCACGCCCTGCGCGCCATGCGCGGCCAGCGAGGCTATGATGCGCGCGTACTCCGCGCGCGAGGACGCTTTGACCACGCCCAGGCACAGCTCTTCGAAGATGACCCGGTCCACCAGCTCCATGTCCTCCGCGGATGGCACCAGCGCCTCGATGCCCCGCCGGCGCAGCCTCCCGAGGTAGAAGTCCTCCGTCATGGTGTACCTGGTGCCCAGCAGGGCCGGGCGGGTGACGCCGGCGGAGAGCAGGGCGTCCGCCGCCGCGTCGGCTATGTGCAGCAGCGGCACGGACAGCCGCCGCTCTATCTGCTCCGCCACCTTGTGCATGGTGTTGGTGCAGATGACGATGTAGTCCGCCCCCGCCGCCTGCAGCCCCTCGGCGGCGGCGCCGAGTATCTCCGCGGCCCGCTCCCAGTCCCCGCACGACTGGCAGGCCTCTATGCCGGCGAAATCCACGCTGTGCAGCAGCAGCCGCGCCGAGTGCAGCCCGCCCAGCCGCCGCTGCACGCCCTCGTTTATCAGTTTGTAGTAGGTGGCGGTGCTCTCCCAGCTCATGCCGCCCAACAGCCCCAGGGTCTTCATGCGCCCAACCTCCGGTTTTTAAAATATGAGCACATCATAACACGCCGCGGCGCTCCTGGGAAGGGCCGCAGCGTGCATACATCGCCCCCATATCAGGCAGACTAGAGCCACGGGGTGATGATATGTCAGAAAGCACAATTAAAAACTCCACCATTTCCCTCTCCCGCGCGCCCTCGGTGGCCGGCTTCGCCTCCGTGGTGGGCAGGAAGGAGGGCGAGGGCCCCCTGCGCGCGCGCTTCGACGAGATAGTGCCCGACGCGCACGCCGGCCAGAAGAGCTGGGAGCAGGCGGAGAGCGCCATGCTGCGCCGCGCGCTGGACCTGGCCTGCTCTCGCTCCGCCCTGCCGGGCGGGGTCCCGGAGTGCCTGCTCGCCGGCGATTTGCAGAACCAGTGCGCCGCCTCGGCCTACGCCCTGCGCGACGTGCCCGCCCCCCTCTGGGGCCTCTACGGGGCCTGCTCCACCATGTCCGAGTCGCTCTGCCTGGGGGCGCTGCTGGTGGGGGCGGGCTATTTCGCCAGCGCGGCCTGCGCCACGGGCTCCCACTTCTGCTCGGCGGAGCGGCAGTTCCGCTATCCGCTGGAGTACGGCAGCGTGCGCGCGCCCACGGCCCAGTGGACCGTCACCGGCGCCGGCTGCGTGGTGCTCGCCGCCGAGGGCCCGGGGCCATATATAACGCGCGTCACTCCCGGGCGCGTGGTGGACGCCGGCGTGAAGGACCTGGCCAACATGGGCGCGGCCATGGCCCCCGCCGCGTACGACACCCTGTCCTCCCACTTCGCCTCCACCGGCCGCGGCCCGGACTACTACGACGTCATCCTCACCGGCGACCTGGGCCGCCTGGGCCAGGAGATACTGCGCGACCTCTTCGCCGCCGACGGCGTGGATTTGGGCGCGAACTACATGGACTGCGGCGTGCTGATATACGACCTCAAGGCGCAGGACGTCCACTGCGGCGGCTCCGGCTGCGGCTGTTCCGCCAGTGTGCTCTGCGGCCACTTCCTGCGGGGCATGCGCGACGGGCTCTGGCGCCGTGTGCTCTTTGCCGCCACGGGCGCGCTGATGAGCCCCACCGTCTCCCAGCAGGGCGAGAGCATCCCCTCCGTCTGCCACGCCGCGGCCATAGAGAGCGAGAGGTGCTGACATGGAGCTGCTCATCTCCTGCCTCAGGGCCTTCCTGGCCGGCGGCGCCCTCTGCTGCCTGGGCCAGATACTGATAGACAAGACCGCCCTCACCCCCGCCCGCATCCTCACGAGCTATGTCGTCGCCGGGGTGCTGCTGGGCGCCGCGGGGGTGTACGGCCCCTTTGCCGAATGGGCCGGCGCCGGGGCCGGCGTCCCCCTGCTGGGTTTCGGCAACCTGCTCTACCGCGGCGTGCGGGAGGCGGTGGCCGAGCGCGGGCTGCTGGGCGCCTTCACCGGCGGGCTCACCGCCGCCTCCGCCGGCGTCACGGCCGCCGTGACCGCCGCCGCGGCCGTGGCGCTCATATTCAAGCCGCACGAGAAATAGCGCTCCGGGAGGGCCCCGCGCCCTCCCTTTTCCCGTCCCTCCGCCATCCGTTTTTCCCCGCCCCGCCCCCTCTTTATCCCCGTTTTTTCGCCCTATTGGTTCGAATTATCCATGTGCCGGCGCTTGCAAAGCCCGCCGTCTTACAATATACTTAATTTTAAGAATATCACGGGGGTGATACCTTGCAAAAGCTCACGGAGCTGCTCTCCTCCCTCGCCGGAGGAGCGCTGGACTCCCGCTTAGTCTCCATCTACGGCCCCCAGGGCCTCTCATATGCGCGAGAGCGCGCGCTGCGCGTCGCGCGCGGCTTTGCTGAGCGCTTCGCCGCCGGCGACGGTAAGCGGAGCGTGCTGCTCGCCAGCGCGCCCGGCCGCGCCGAGCTGGGCGGCAACCACACGGACCACCAGCGCGGCCGCGTCCTCTGCGCCTCCATCGGGCTCGACGCCCTCGCCTGCGCCGGGGCCAACGGCCTGGGCCTCATACGCCTCTACTCGGAGGGCTACGGCGAGCTGTGCGTGGACACCGCCGCCCTCTCCGCCCCGGTGGACGCCGAGCGCGGACACACCGCCGCCCTGGTGCGGGGCGTGGCCGCCGGCATAGCCGCGCGAGGCTTCCGCGTCTCCGGTTTCGACGCCTATGTGGCCTCCGACGTGCTCTCCGGCTCCGGGCTCTCCAGCTCGGCAGCCTTTGAGGTGCTGCTGGGCTGTGTCATGAACGCCCTCTTCTGCGGCGGGGCCATACCCCCGCTGGAGCTGGCCGCCATCGGCCAGGCGGCCGAGAACGTCTACTTCGGCAAGCCCTGCGGCCTGCTCGACCAGACCGCCTGTTCCCTGGGCGGCGTCTCCGCCATAGACTTCGCCACCCCCGGCCATCCCCAGGTGGAGCCCATAGCCTGCGACTTCGAGCGCAGCGGCCACAGCCTCTGCATAGTGGACACCGGCTCCTGCCACGACGACCTGACGGCCGAGTACGCCGCCATCCCCGACGAGTGCCGCGCCGTGGCCGCGCACTTCGGGGCCGACGCCCTGCGCGGGGTGGATCCGGCGGCCTTCTCCGCGGAGATACCCGCCCTCAGGCGCTCGCTGGGCGACCGCGCCGTGCTCCGCGCCATGCACTTCTTTGCCGAGAACGAGCGGGTGTCCCGCCAGGCGGCCGCCCTCAGGGCCGGCGACTTCGCCGCCTTCCTCGCGCTGGTGAACGAGTCCGGCCGCTCCTCGGCCGAACTGCTGGAGAACCTCTGGGCCGGCAACGCGCGGGAGCAGCCCATACCGCTGGCCCTCGCGCTGGCCCGGGACGCCCTCGGCGGGGCCGGGGCCTGCCGCGTACACGGCGGCGGCTTCGCCGGGACCATCGCCGCCTTTGTCCCCCACGGCCTGCTCGGCAGCTTCACCGCCCGGCTGGAGGCCGTGTTCGGCCCCGGGAGCTGCCATGTACTGCGCGTCCGCCCGGAGGGCGGCGCCATCATAGACTGCTGAACATGAGAAAGGAGTAAGAGATGTCCATCCTCGTTCTCGGCGGTGCCGGCTACATAGGCTCGCACACCGTCCGCCAGCTCATCGACGCGGGGCGCGACGTGGTGGTGGCCGACAACCTGGCCACAGGCTTCACCGCCGCCGTCCACCCCCAAGCCCGCTTTTACCAGCTCGACATACGGGACCGCCAGGCGCTCGACGCCCTCTTTGAATCCGAGCACATCGACGGCGTGATACACTTCGCCGCCTACTCCCAGGTCGGCGAGAGCATGTCGCGCCCCCTGAAATACTACAACAACAACCTCTACGGCACCATGCAGCTGCTGGAGAGCATGGTGGCGCACGACGTGGGGCGCATAGTGTTCTCCTCCACCGCCGCGGTCTACGGCGAGCCCCGCTCCGTGCCCATACTGGAGAGCGACCCCACTGTGCCCACCAACTGCTACGGCCAGACCAAGCTGGCCATGGAGCAGATGATGTCCTGGGTCAGCCGCGCCCACGGCCTCAGATACACCGCCCTGCGCTATTTCAACGCCTGCGGCGCCCACCCGGACGCCAGCATAGGCGAGGCCCACGACCCGGAGACGCACCTCATCCCCATAGTGCTGCAGGTGCCCCTCGGCCGGCGGGAGAGCGTCTCCATCTTCGGCGGGGACTACCCCACGCGCGACGGCACCTGCGTGCGCGACTACATACACGTCACCGACCTGGCCGACGCCCACATCCTGGCCCTGGATTACCTGCTCTCCGGCGGGGAGAGCGACGTCTTCAACCTGGGCAACGGCGTGGGCTTCACCGTGAGGGAGATAATCGACGTAGCCCGCGAGGTCACCGGCCACCCCATACCCGCCGTGCTCTCCGATCGCCGCGCCGGGGACCCGGCCCAGCTGGTGGCCTCCAGCGAGAAGGCCCGCTCCGTCCTCGGCTGGGAGCCCCGCTACGGCGACATAGGCACGATAGTGGAGACGGCCTGGGCCTGGCACCGCTCCCATCCCCACGGCTACGCGGAGGTCTGATATGACAGTCAACGAGGCCATAGCCGCGCTCGTCTCCTACGCCGCCGAGCGCGGGCTTATCTCCGGCTGCGAGCGCGTCTGGGCCGTGAACAGCGTCCTCGCCGTGCTCAAGCTGGACAGCTTCACCCCGCCGGATTCCGTGCCGCAGGCGCCGCTGCACGAGATACTGGACGCCCTGCTGGACGACGCCGCCGGGCGCGGGCTCATCGACGGGGACAGCGTCACCTGCCGCGACATGCTGGACACGGCCGTGATGGGCGCCCTCACCCCCCGTCCGGCCCAGGTGATAGAGAAGTTCAACTCCCTCTGCGCGCAGAGCCCCCGCGCCGCCACCGACTGGTACTACAATTTCAGCCAGGACACCAACTATATCCGCCGCGACCGCATAGAGCGCGACGTGAAGTGGCGCACGGCCACCGAGTACGGCGAGCTGGACATCACCATAAACCTCTCCAAGCCGGAGAAGGACCCGCGGGCCATAGCCGCGGCCCGCGACCTGCCCGCCGCCGGCTATCCGCGCTGCCAGCTCTGCGCGGAGAACGAGGGCTACGCGGGCAGGCTCGACCACCCCGCCCGCGCAAACCACCGCATCGTCCCCGTGACGGTGAACGGCTCCCCCTGGTTCCTGCAGTACTCCCCCTACGTCTACTACAACGAGCACTGCATAGTCCTCAACAGCGAGCACACGCCCATGAGGATAGACCGCGACTGCTTCAGGAAGCTGCTGGACTTCGTCCGCCAGTTCCCCCACTACTTCGTGGGCTCCAACGCCGATTTGCCCATAGTGGGCGGCTCCATCCTGGCCCACGACCACTTCCAGGGCGGGAGATACACCTTCCCCATGGAGCGCGCGCCGGTGGAGCACGCCTTCACCTTCCCCGGCTTTGAGGACGTGCGCTGCGGCATAGTCAAGTGGCCCATGAGCGTGCTCCGCCTCGCCTGCGCCGACCCCGGGCGCCTGGTGGACCTGGCCGAGCGCGTCCTCACGCGCTGGCGCTCCTACACCGACGAGAGCGCGGTCGTCTACGCCGAGACGGACGGCGTGATGCACAACACCATCACCCCCATAGCCCGCCGGCGCGGCGGCGACTACGAGCTCGATCTGGTGCTGCGCAACAACCTCACCACCCCCGAACACCCCCTCGGCCTCTACCACCCGCACGCCGAGCTGCACCACATAAAGCGCGAGAACATCGGCCTCATAGAGGTCATGGGCCTGGCCATACTGCCCTCGCGGCTCAAGAGCGAGCTGGGCGCAGTGGCAGACGGCCTCGTCTCCGGCGCCGAGCTGCGCTCCGACCCCCTGGCCGCCCCCCACGCCGACTGGGCCGAGGGCTTCGCCCCCCATTACCGCATCACCGCGGAAAACGCCCGCGATATAGTGCGCCGGGAGACGGGCCTGGTGTTCGCGCGCGTCCTGGAGCACGCCGGGGTGTTCAAGCGCACGGACGCCGGGCGAGAGGCCTTTCTGCGCTTCCTCTCCGCGGTATAAACCCCACTAGACTGCGCCGGCAGCGAGTTTGCGCTCGCTGCCGGCGTTTTTTACCGGGCCGCGCCCAGCGGCCCCGATGTGAGCAACACGCGCACCCCGCTGCCGCGGAAGCACTCCTCTATCCTCCTCAGCGCCGCTTCGCTGTCCAGCCGCGCCCGGCTCTCCACGCGCCTGAACATCACCACGTACAGCCCCTCCTGCGCGGCGTACTCCCCGTCCCAATGGCAGCCGCAGTACAGCTCCATGCTCCAGCGCGAGAGCAGCTCGTCCGCCCGGCGCACGCGGGCCTCCGGCCCTTCCGGCGGAGCGGCGCAGCACGCCAGCAAGAGCGAGAGGACGAGCAGAAATCCCAATATCTTTCTCAAAATTACCGCCTCTGGTTTTTTCTCGGCGCATATTATAGCCCGATTATGGGCAATTGTCAATATAAAGGCAACATCATACGCTGATTACATATTCATGGAAGGCGGCG
Organism: uncultured Oscillospiraceae bacterium; assembly: GCA_944385765.1. Lineage (GTDB taxonomy): Bacteria > Bacillota > Clostridia > Oscillospirales > Oscillospiraceae > Scatomorpha. Next base: position 25,992 of record CALWYL010000003.1, on the reverse strand, counting down.
GTATGATGATAGTCTTCGACAGGCTCTGGAGCACCATGAGGGAGCGCGGCATATCACAGTACAAGCTGATAAAGGACTACCATGTGAGCACCGGGCAGCTGGACCGGCTGAGAAAAAACGGAAGCGTGAGCACCTACACCCTCAACCAGCTCTGCGAGATACTGGACTGCAAACTGGAGGACATAGCCGAGTTCCGGCGCCAGTGACAAAAAGACGCCGCCGTCTATTGAGACGGCGGCGTGCGCGTATTCCCCGGCACTCTCACAGCACCCGCACCCGGAGCACGTCCGGGTGGGCGGAGAGCTGGGAGGTAATCTCCCCGTTTATCCGCTCGGAGAGGTCTATCATGGTGTAGGCATAGGCGTCGCGCGGCTTGTTGAGCATGTGCTCGACGTTTATGTTCCGCTCGCTGACGAGGTCGAGGATGGAGTTTATCACATTGGGCACATTGCGGTGGATGACGCACAGCCGGCTCTTGCCCATGCGCTCCAGGGAGGCGTTGGGCAGGTTCACGCTGTTGCGGATGTTGCCGTTGCAGAGGTAGTCATATATCTCCTGCGCGGCCATCACGGCGCACTTCTCCTCGCTCTCCGGCGTGCAGGCGCCCAGATGCGGCGTGCAAATCACGTTCTTCTGCCCAATCAGCTTCTCATTGGGGAAGTCGGTGACGTACTTGCCCACCTTGCCGGAGGCTATGGCCGCCAGCATGGCGTCGTCGTCCACCACCTCGGCGCGGGACTCGTTCATTATCCTCACGCCGTCTCTCATGTAGCTGAGGGCCGTGGCGTCTATGAGGTGGTGCGTGCTCTCGGTGTAGGGCACATTGAGGCTGATGTAGTCGCTGGAGCGGAAAATCTCCTCGGCGTAGTCCACGTGTATGACCTCGCGGGAGAGCCGCCAGGCGGCCTCCACCGACATGTACGGGTCGTAGCCGCGGACGGTCATGCCCAGCTGCAGCGCCGTGTTGGCCACCAGCGCGCCCACGGCGCCCAGGCCAATCACGCCCAGGCTCTTGCCGCATATCTCCGGCCCGGCGAAGGCGCTCTTGCCCTTCTCCACCAGCGCGGGTATCTCCGCGCCGCGGTCGGCGATGCTCTTGACCCACTCTATGCTGCCCAGCATGTCGCGCGAGGCCAGCAGCATCTCGAATATCACCATCTCCTTGGTGGCGTCGGCGTTGGCCCCCGGGGAGTTGAACACCACGATGCCCGCCTCCGTGCAGTCGCTGACGGGGATGTTGTTCACGCCGGCGCCGGCGCGGCCTATGCAGAGCAGCTCCGGCCAGAAGGCCTTCCCGTGCAGGTCGGCCGAGCGTATGAGCAGCGCCTGGGGGGACTCCACCTCGGCGCCCACCTCGCAGCCGCGCTCGGCCAGCAGGTTGGTGCCCAGGGGGGATATCGTGTTCATCGTGCGTATCTTAAACATGGTGTTCTACCTCGAATTCCTTCATGTACTCGGCCAGCGCCCGCGCGCCCTCGACCGGCATAGCGTTGTATATTGAGGCCCTCATGCCCCCGGTGAGGCGGTGGCCCTTCACGTTCAGCAGCCCCCTGGCCTTCGCGCCGGCGACGAACTCCGCGTCCAGCTCCGCGCTGGGGGTGCGGAAGGTGACGTTCATCATCGAGCGGGAGCCGCGCTCCGCGTGCGGCAGGTACAGCCGCGAGTTGTCCAGCACCTCGTAGAGCACGGCGCTGCGCTCCCGGCGGCGGCGGTCCATCTCCTCCAGGCCGCCCTGCTCCTCTATCCAGCCCAGCACCAGTCCCAGCATATATATGCACCAACAGGGCGGTGTGTTCGGCATGGAGTCCTTGTCCACCATCGTCTTGTAGTTGAACACCTGCGGCGTTATCTCCCGCTCACGGCCCGCGAGGCGCTTATCCAGCACCACCACGGTGAGCCCCGCGGGGGCGATGTTCTTCTGCGCCCCGGCGTAGATGAGCGCGTATCGCGCCACGTCCACCGGGTGGCTCATAATCTCGCTGGACATGTCGCACACCAGGGGCACCCCGCCGCTCTCCGGCACGTAGTCCCAGGCTGTGCCGAAGATGGTGTTGTTGGCGCAGTAGTGGAAATAGGCGGCGCCGGGGTCTATGCTCAGCTCCTCCTGGCGCGGGATGCGGCGGTAGTGCTCCTCCGCCCCGTCAAAGGCCACGGACACCTCCCCGTACCTGCGCGCCTCGCGCGCCGCGATGCCGGAGAAGTTGCCGGTGACGGCGTAGCTGGCCGCGCGTCCGTCCATCAGGTTCAGCGGCACGGCGGCGAACTGCCCCGTGGCCCCTCCCTGCATAAAGAGCACCTCGTGCGTGTCCGGCACGCCCAGCAGCCGCTTGAAGCGCTCCTTGGCCTCGGCGTGTATCTCCGCGAACTGGCTGCCCCGGTGTGAGAGCTCCATCACGGACATGCCGCAGCCGTGCCAGTTGAGCAGCTCCGACTGCGCCCTCTGCAGCACGCTCTCCGGCATCGTCGCCGGCCCGGCGGCGAAATTGTACACCCTATCCGACATAGGAACGCCTCCCTTTTACTTCCACGGCGGACATATGTTTCTCCTCCGCGGCTTTATACATAATAATAGCTTTAGCGCGCCGCCGCGTCAAACCGCAACTCCGACAAGCATTTCTCCGGAAACTCCCGTAATTTGTGCCTTTTTCACAAGGCCCCGGAGGTTTGTCCCCGGCACGGAAACTTCCATGTAGTTTGATGCGTGTCCGGTGGACACGCCGTTTTCCTCCGTCTCAAAGAGGACGGACAGCTCCATCCCCACGCAGGAGCGGAGGTAGGCGGCCCTGCTGCGCCCAGCCACGGCGTGGGCCTCGTGCGCGCGGCGGGCCTTTTCCGCGGCGGTGAGCTGCCCCGGCAGCTTGTCCGCCGGCGTGCCCGGGCGGCGCGAGTAGGGGAAAACGTGCAGCGCGGCGAAGTCGCAGCGCTCTATAAAGCGCAGCGTCTGCTCGTGCTCCCTCTCCGTCTCGCCGGGAAATCCGGCGATGAGGTCGCCGGTGAGGGCGCAGTGCGGGAAGTGGCGCCGCAGCCGCTCCGCCACGGCGAAGAACTCCTCCGTGGTGTACTTGCGCCTCATGCGCCCGAGCGTGCTGTCGCAGCCGGACTGCAGCGAGAGGTGGAAGTGGTCGCACACCCGGCCCGTGCGCGCCAGGCGGGCGCAGAACTCCTCCGTCACCGCCGTGGGCTCCAGCGAGCCCAGGCGCAGCCTCAGCTGCGGCGCCGCGTCCGCTATGGCCTCCACCGCCGCCGCCAGGTCCGGCCTCCCCGGCAGGTCGGAGCCGTAGGAGGCAATCTCTATGCCCGTGAGCACCAGCTCGCGGTAGCCCTCCGCGGCCAGCGCGGCCGCCTGGGCCGCCGCCTCCTCCGGCGGCAGGGAGCGCACCCGCCCCCTCGCATAGGGTATCACGCAGTAGGTGCAGAAATTCTCGCAGCCGTCCTCTATCTTCAGATAGGCCCGGGCGTGGCCCGCGAAGGCCCCGGCCGGCAGCCGCTCGAACTCCCTGCGGGCAAAGGGCCGGTCCACCCGCACCTCCGGCTCGTCGCGCCCGGCCACGGCCCGCTCCAGGGCCTCCACAAAGCCCCTCCTGTCGCCGCTGCCCCACACCAGGTCGGCCCCCAGCTCCTCCGCCTCCCGCGGCTCTATCTGCGCCCAGCAGCCGCATATGGCCCGCACGGCCCCCGGGTTGCGCTCGGCCAGGTGCCTCAGCGCCTGGCGGGACTTGCGCCCGCTCTCGGCGGTGACGGCGCAGGAGTTGACCACCACGGCCTCCGCCTCCCCGTCTTTTGCCCGCTCGTGCCCGCGCTCCGCCAGCAGGGCCTCCATGGCCTGCGTCTCATATTGGTTGACCTTGCAGCCCAAAGTGTCTATAATGTATTTCATGGGAACCACCTCTGAAAAAGGAGTGAAAGCTGTGGAGATATATCTCGATAACGCCGCCACCACCCGCGTCTGTCCCCAGGCGGCGGAGGCGGCGCTGAACGCCATGGTAAACGACTATGGAAACCCCAGTTCCACCCACGCCAAGGGCCGCGCGGCCCTCAAGCTGGTGATGAACGCCCGCAAGCAGCTGGCCAGGGCCCTGGGCTGCGAGCCCTGGGAGATAGCCTTCACCTCCTGCGGCTCGGAGAGCGACAACTGGGCCATCTGGTCCGGCGCGGATTACGTCAGCCGCAAGGGCGGGCACGTGATAAGCTCCACCGCCGAGCACGACGCCGTCCGCCACGCCGTGGACGAGCTGGAGCGCCGCGGCTATGAGGTCACCCGCCTCGCGCCGGGCAGCTCCGGGGCCATAACCGCGGGGCAGGTGGAAGCCGCCCTGCGGGAGGACACCATACTCGTCTCGCTCATGCTGGTGAACAACGAGACCGGCGCCGTGACGGACATCGCCGCCATCTCGAAGGCCGTGAAGAAGAATAACCCCCGCGCGCTCGTGCACACGGACGCCGTGCAGGGCTTCCTCAAGGTGCCCTTCAGGGCCAAGACGCTGGGCGCGGACCTCATCAGCATCTCCGGGCACAAGATACACGCCCCCAAGGGCATTGGCGCGCTGTACATAAAGAGCGGCGTCCGCCTGCGGCCGCTGATAGTCGGCGGCGCCCAGGAGGACGGCCGCCGGGCCGGCACGGAGAACGTGCCCTACATCTGCGCCTTCGGCGAGGCCGCCAGGGTGGGCTTCGAGCGCGCCGGGGAATACCAGGAGCAGATGCGCCGCCTGCGCGGCCTGGCCGCGGAGAGGCTCGGTCGGGAAATCCCCGGGCTGGTCACCGTGGGCGGCGGCGCGCCGCACATCCTCAGCATCTCCCTGCCCGGCTACCGGAGCGAGGTGCTGATGAACTTCCTGGAAGAGCGCGGGATCTACGTCTCCCGCTCCTCCGCCTGCAAGCGCGGCGCGCGCAGCCACGTGCTGGAGGCCATGGGCCTGCCGGCGCCCGTGATAGACGGCACGCTGCGCATCGGCCTCTCGCGCGAGACCACGGAGGAGGAGATAAACGCCTTCTGCGGCGCCCTGGCGGAGGCCGCCTCCACCCTGGCGCATTAATAGCCGCCGAATAGGAGCATTTTCGCCCCGGCGCGCGCCCCGCGGCCCCGCCGCCCAACATATTGGGGTTGTTGTCGTTATGTCAACCTGTTTTGAATATTGAGCGGCGTTTTTTGACCTGCGCCGCTGTTCAAAACCCTGTTGAAAATGTTGAAAACCCGCTTGCCGCAAGGCGTTTGAGCTCCAGGCAGCATGCTGCCATATTCACATTCCGTGTGAATAAACTGTAAATTACGTCTACTTAACATAACCGCCGCCAGCGGCGGGAAAAAGCGGCGCCCCGCGGGCGCCGCTCATGCTCCGGGGTGGCGGGGCGGCCGGTCAGCCGCCCTGCTCTTTTATTTTGCGCTTCCAGCAGCGGTGGCACATGGCCACATAGGCGTCGTTCCCGCCGAGGAACACCTGCTCTCCGGCGGTTATTATCCTGCCGTCGGGGGCTATGCGGGCGTTCACGGTGGCCTTGGCCCCGCACTCGCACACGGTCTTAATCTCGGTTATGGAGTCCGCCAGCTCCATGAGCCGCTGCGAGCCGGGGAACATGTGCGTGAGGAAATCCGTGCGCAGCCCGAAGCAGAGCACGGGGATGTCCAGCTCATCCACTATGTCGCGCAGCTCGTCTATCTGCCCGCTCGTGAAGAACTGCGCCTCGTCGGCTATGATGACGTCGGTGCCGCCGGTGGCCAAATAGCGCTCGCGTATGCTGTCCTCCGGCGCTATCACCTCGGCCTCCCGGGAGAGGCCCACGCGGCTCTTCACTATGTTCGCCCCGTCGCGGTCGTCCACGCTGGGCTTTATCAGCCAGACCTTCATGCCCAGCTCCTCGTAGTTGAACTGCGTTATCAGCGCCTGCGCCGACTTGGACGAGCCCATGGCCCCATATTTGAAGTACAGCTTAGCCACTCGCCTTCACCCCGTTCACGTGCGCGTTTATGCGCTCTATCAGCATGTCCATGGCCACCAGGTTGTGGCCGCCCTCCGGCACTATTATGTCCGCGTTGCGCTTGCTGGGTTCCACGTACATCTCATGCATGGGCTTGACCGTGTTCAGGTACTGGTCCACCACGCTCTCCAGGCTCCTGCCGCGGTCGCGCACGTCGCGCACTATGCGCCGGAGGATGCGCACGTCGGCGTCCGTGTCCACGAAAATCTTTATATCCAGCAGCTCGCAGAGGCGCGGGTCCTGGAAAATTAGTATGCCCTCCACGATTATCACCGGCGCCGGCCTCACCAGCACGGTCTTGTCCGAGCGGTTGTGTATCGTGTAGTCGTATACCGGGCAGCGTATGGCCTCGCCGCGCCTGAGCGCGCGCAGGTCGCGCAGCAGCAGCTCGGTGTCGAATGCGTCGGGGCAGTCGTAGTTCAGCTTCGACCGCTCCTCATAGCTCATGTCGTCGTGCGCTTTGTAGTAGTTGTCGTGATATACCACGCTCACGCTGTCGGAAAAGCGCTGCTGCAGCCGCCTTGTGATGGTGGTCTTGCCGCTGCCCGTGCCGCCGGCTATGCCTATGGTGATCACGTCTCCCATGCCCACACCCCCATTCGACATGATTTTACCACAGCCAGGCCCGGTATGCAAATTGACTTTTTGCCCTTCGCATTATATACTCGTCCCATAAAACCTGTAAATGGAGGGATTTTTCATGCCCACACCCCACAACAGCGCCATGCCGGGCGACTTCGCCCGCACCGTGCTCATGCCCGGCGACCCGCTCCGCTCCAAGTTCATCGCCGAGACCTTCCTCGAAAACCCCGTCCTGGTCAACGACGTGCGCGGCGTCCAGGGCTACACCGGCACCTGGAAAGGCGCACGCGTGTCCGTCCAGGCCAGCGGCATGGGCATCCCCAGCATAGGCATCTACAGCTGGGAGCTCTACACGCAGTACGGCGTGGAGAACATCATCCGCGTGGGCTCCGCCGGCGGCCTGGCGGACGACCTGCGGCTGATGGACGTCGTGGCCGCCCTGGGCGCCTGCACCGACTCCAACTACGCCCACCAGTTCGGCCTCAAGGGCACCTTCGCCCCCACGGCGGACTGGACGCTGCTCAGCGCCGCCATGGAGGCCGCGGCCGCGCGCGGCGTCAGCATGCGCGCCGGCAATGTCCTCAGCAGCGACAACTTCTACAACGACGGCTCCGACGGCCCCGACCAGTGGAAGAAGATGGGCGTCCTGGCCGTGGAGATGGAGTCCGCCGGGCTCTACATGAACGCCGCCCGCTGCAGGAAGAGGGCGCTGTGCCTGTGCACCATCTCCGACCACCTGTACCGCACGGAGGAGCTCAGCCCGCAGGAGCGCCAGACCTCCTTCAACGAGATGATAGAGATAGCCCTGGACACCGCGGCCCTGATGGAGCGTATCTGAGCTATCCGCGCTTTTTGTCATATTTTTCGTGCAATTTACTTGAACCAAACAACAGGCTGTGATATAATGCATCATGGCGCGGGATGCGTCCGCGCCTGGAAACCCGAATCATATTATGAAACGGAGGATACATAACAGAATGAAGAAGTTTCTTGCTCTGATTCTGGCCCTCATGATGGTGTTCGCGCTCGCCGCCTGCGGCGAGGAGCCCTCTGAGGAGAGCCCCGCCCCCGCCGAGAGCGAAGAGCCCGCTCCCGCCGAGAGCGAGACCCCCGATGAGGAGACCCCCCCTGAGGAGGAGACCCCCGAGGCAGTCACCGACGCCAACTCCATAGAGGACAACATCACCTCTGATGACGGCACCTATGAGGTCGCCTTCGTCACCGACGTCGGCCTGCTGCACGACAAGTCCTTCAACGAGGGCACCTGGAACGGCGTGAAGCTCTACGCCTACAACAACGGCCTGACCTACAAGTACTATCAGCCCGCCAACGGCGACCAGGCCACCGACGACGACCGTGTCAACGCCATGCAGGACGCCGTCAACAACGGCGCCAAAATAGTGGTCTGCGCCGGCTTCCTGCAGGAGGCCGCCCTGCGCACCTGCGCCATGAACAACCCCGAGGTCATGTTCGTGTTCATCGACGGCTACTATCTGGACGACGACCCCGACCCGAACGTTGAGGGCAACATCCTCACCAACGTCGCCGGCATCAACTTCCAGGAGGAGCAGGCCGGTTACCTGGCCGGCTACGCCGTTGTCAAGGAAGGCTACACCCAGCTCGGCTTCTCCGGCGGCGGCGGCGGCACCAACCCGGCTTGCTGCCGTTACGGCTACGGCTTCCTCCAGGGCGCCAGCGCCGCGGCTGCTGAGGCCGGCGTGGACGTCAATGTGAAGTACAGCTGGCAGTACGGCGCCAACTTCACCGCTTCCCCGGACCTGCAGACCATGATTAACGGCTGGTACACCACCGGCACCGAGGTCGTGTTCGCCTGCGGCGGCTCCATGTTCGAGTCCATCTCCAGCGCCGCCTCCGCCAATGACGGCCTGGTCGTCGGCGTCGACGTCGACCAGAGCGGCGACAGCGATACCGTCATCACCTCCGCCATGAAGGGCATCGCCCAGGCCGCCGAGGTCGCCCTGACCCACTTCTACGAGGGCACCTGGGATGAGATAGGCGGAGCCACCACCACCCTCGGCGCCACCGACGACGCCGTCGGCCTGCCCACCGAGACCTGGAGCCTCACCAACTACACCGTCGAGGAGTACGAGGCCCAGATCGCCGCCATGAAGGACGGCTCCCTCGTGGTCGAAGCCGATTACCCGGTTGACGACACCGACATGGACGACGCCGCCAGCCTGAACGGCGTGCTGCCCAACATCACCATCGAGGTCATCTGAGTCCGGTTCCGGCTCAGGCAACAGCACACACCCGGGGAGGGGCTTTCAGCCCCTCCCCTTTTTTTGCTCCCCCGCGGCCCCATGGGCGGGAGAGCATCTTTTCCACACTTTTTGTCCCACAAGGGGCCTTTATTTGGGCGAAAATCCTCTATACAAGAGCGATATGCCCTGCTATAATGAAAAAGCGGCGGCGTGAGGGCCGCCCCAATCAGACGGGAGGTGCTTGACCCCATGGGCGACATCTATGTAACCGGACACCGCAACCCGGACACCGACTCCATAGTCGCGTCCATAGCCTACGCGAATTTGCAGAATGCCACGCTGGGCGACCGGGCATACAAACCCGTGCGCATAGGCAGCATAAACGACGAGACCGCGCGCCTCCTCTCCCGCTTCGGTGTGGCGCCGCCGCCCTTCATCAAGACCCTTCGCACCCAGGTCTGCGACCTGGACTACGACCGCACGCCCGCCCTCAACCGCTCTGTCCCCCTGGACCTGGCCTGGCGCACCATGCGCGACGGCGAGGTGAGCGTGGTGCCCATCGTGCAGGACGACGGCACTCTCTTCGGCATGCTCTCGGCGGGCGACATCGCCTCCTATGACATGCAGACCATGGCGGAAAACCGCGTGAACAACGTCCCGCTCTTCAACCTGCTCAGCGTGCTGGAGGGCACGCTGGTCAATGAGCTCAACTGCACGGTCAGCGCCGTCTCCGGAGAGCTCTACATCGCCCTGCCGCAGAACTACGAGGACTCCGCCCTCACCAATCCGGACACCGTGCTCATCTGCGGCGAGCAGCCCGAGATAATCGACCGCGCCCTGGAGAGCGGCGTGCGCTGCCTCATCATCTGCCGCGCCACGCTGCGGCCCCAGTGGGCCCAGGCCGGCAGTGACACCTGCATCATCTCCACTCCCCTCTCCGCCCGCCGTGTCTCCCGCATAATCTACCAGGCCCTGCCCGTGGAGCGGATAATAGTGCCCAAGGACATCGTGGCCTTTCACCTGAGCGACTATCTGGACGACGTGCGCGAGATAATGCTCAAGAGCCGCTACCGCAGCTACCCCGTCCTGGACGAAAACGACCAGGTCGTGGGCACCATCTCCCGCTTCCACCTGCTGCGCCCCCGCCGCAAGCAGGTGGTGCTGGTGGACCACAACGAGGCCGCCCAGTCCGTCCCCGGCCTGGACCAGGTGGAGATTCTGGAGATAATAGACCACCACCGTCTGGCGGATATCCAGACCACGCAGCCCATCCGGGTGCGCAATGAGCCCGTTGGCAGCACCAACACCATCCTCACCAGCATGTACCAGGAGCGCGGCGTGGTCCCCTCGCCCAGGATAGCCGGGCTGATGGCCGGGGCCATACTCTCCGACACGGTCATGTTCAAGTCCCCCACCTGCACCAAGCGGGACATAGCCATGGCGGAGCGCCTCTCGCGCATAGCCGGCGTCTCGCTCGACGAGATAGGCAAGGAGCTCTATGCCGCCGGCAGCTCTGACGGCAAGAGCGCCGAGGAGCTCTTCAACGCCGACTACAAGCAGTTCCACATAGCCGAGCAGAACATAGGCGTCAGCCAAATCACCTGCATCGACGCGGACCATCTGCTCAGCCGCAGGGACGAATTCCTCAGTCTGATGCAGAAGCTGAGGGACAAGCAGGACTTCGACATGGTGATACTCATGATTACCGACGTGCTGCAGGAGGGCTCGCACATCTTTTATGTGGGCAACGACGAGACGATACGCCAGGCCTTCAGCAAGGAGCCCAAGGACAACTACCTCTTCCTCAAAGGCGTGATGAGCCGCAAAAAGCAGATAATCCCCATGCTCACCGCCCTCTGGGGCTGAGACCGCAGAGCAGAAAAACATCCCCCGGAGGCCGGCAACTGCCGGCCTCCGATTTTTTGCGTACAGGTACCTGAACCTCCCGGGAAAATCCCCGGGAGGCTTTATATTTTCCTGATCGAAAAATCATTTTGCCCCGGCGGCGCGTTATAATCTGTGTAACGGCTCAGTGTGGGGAGGTGGGAACATGCGTAACTCAGAGCTGTTTGAGCGGCTCGGCAGAGGCGACTTGACAGCGCTGGACGAGCTGGTGAGCGCGTATTATCCGGAGATACTTCGCTTCTGCCTCCGCCACTGCCCCACGCGCGAGTGTGCCGAGGACGCCGCGCAGGAGACCTTCCTGCGCTGTGTGAGGCACATTGAGACCTATGTCCACGGAGGGCACTTTAGGGCCTGGCTCTACAAGATAGCGGCCAACGTCTGTGCGGATATGTATCGCCGCGCACATCCCTCCTCCGAGCTGTCAAGCTCGCTCTTGGCTGAGGAGTCCGGATTCGCCAGGGCGGAGCTCTCGGCAGACCTCGCTCGCGCGCTGGCCCAGCTCCCCGCAGCCCAGCGTGAGCTGTTGCTGCTGCGTTACGCTCATGAGCTGAAGCTGCGCGAGATAGCGGAGATAACCGGCCAGCCGCTGCGTACGGTGCAGTCCCGCCTGCGCACGGCGTTGAGGAACATGAAAAACCTAATGTGAAAGGAGAGCGTCATGAAATCACGCGATATAAAATCCGCGCTGCGCTCCATGCCCGCGCCGGCGGTGGACGCCGGACATGTTGCGTCCACCCTCGCGCTCTGCCGGGCGGGATATTGTGCCCGGCGGCCGCTGCGGCCGCTTACGGTCCGCGAGCTAATAGGCCGCCAGCTCAGATTCACCGCCCTGCCGGTGTGGCTGCTGCAGGGCGCTCTGCTCTCGGTGATATGCCTGGTCATGGGCGTCTCCAGGACGGTCGATGGCGCGGCGCTGCCCATACCGGCCTGCGCCAGCCTCTCCGCCGAGCTGGCGGCTCTGACCGCCCTGCCCTTCTACGGCCGGGCGCGCCGCTACGGCATGAGTGAGGTGGAGGCGGCGGCGCGCGTCTCCCGAACGCGTCTTGCGCTGTCCAGGATGGCCGCCGTGGGCGTGGGCGACGTGGTCTGCGTGTCCGCCGCCGCACTGCTCTGCGGCGGCGGCTGGCTCGACGTGCTGGTGCTGGTGGCGGTGCCATTTCTGCTCACCTCCGCCGCCGCGCTCGCAGTTTCACTGCTCGCGGAGCGAGATAGCTCGCCGTTCATAGCCGTCGGGCTATCCGCCGCCCTGGCGGCACTCTACTGGACTCTGGCCCAGCGTTTCGCACAGGGGCTGCTGCGCGTCTCGCCCTCCGCTGCGCTCGCCGTATGCGCCGCCGCAGTGTTGGCGCTCGCTTGGGAGTACCGGTTCAGCACATCTGAAAAACACATCGAGAAGGAGCTAGGATATGGAACTTGAGATACAAAACCTCACCAAACGCTTCGGTGCCCAAACCGCCGTGGACGGCGTGAGTTTCACGCTCACCAGCGGCGTCTGGGGACTCCTCGGCGCCAACGGCGCGGGCAAGACCACCCTCATGCGCATGCTCGCCGGCATACTTACTCCCACGTCGGGCCGCGTGCTCTGCGGCGGCGCGGACACGCGCGAGATGGGCGAGGCCTGGCGCGATATATTGGGTTACCTTCCGCAGAACTTCGGCTACTACCCAGAGTTCACCGTCGCGGACTACCTCGATTACATGGCCGCGCTCAAGGGCCTCGAGAGGCGCGCGGCCCGCGAGCGTATCGGCGAGCTCTGCGCCACGCTCTCCCTCGAGCGCGTGTACAAGAGCAAAATCCGCAACCTCTCCGGCGGCACACAGCGCCGTGTTGGCATAGCTCAGGCCCTGCTAAACGACCCACAGGTGCTCATACTCGACGAGCCCACCAGCGGGCTCGACCCCGGGGAGAGGGTGCGTTTTAGGAACCTCTTGAGCGAGTTTGCCCGCGGGCGCATCGTGCTGATTTCCACTCACATAGTCTCCGACGTGGAGTACATCGCCGCCAAAAGTGCCGTCATGCGCGGCGGCCGGCTCATCGGCCTCGGCACCACCGCCGAGCTGCTGCGTGCCGTGGAGGGCAAGGTATTCACCGCGCTCGTGCCGGAGTCGGAGCTCCCGCGCGCGGAGCAAGAGGTGCGGGTTGTCTCGCTCAAGGGCATGGACGGCGCACAGGTGCTTGTGCGCTACGTGGCCGACGCGCCGCTCCTGCGCGGCAGCGAGTTTGCCGAACCTCGGCTGGAGGACCTCTACCTCTGGCTCTTCAAGGACGAGAGGAGGCACGAGGATGTATAGACTGGAGCTAAAACGCATACTCAAAACGCGCTCTACAGTGATTTTGGCGGTAATTGCGATGTTTTTCTCCATTTTTCTCGCCCTTCTGAATATTTTCGACAACTATTACTATACCAGTATAGGCAGTGGTGTCACTATGCGCGGGCTGGCAGCCATAGAGTATAAGCGCACCCTCGCAACAGCCTGTAAGGGCGAGTGGACCCCGGAGCGCATAAGCGATGCTTTTGCCGAGGTCGCACACGTCAGAGAGCATCACGACACAGCCACTGATGCCGAAAAGCGGAGCATCGAGCCGTATATCCACACTTTTATCTCCCGCATACCGCAGGTCTACGGCGTGGCGGATAGCAGCACGATTTCGCCCGAGGAGGCGTCGGACTACTACTGCCAACGCAAGGCCTACATTGAGGAGGCCACGGTGCTGAGTTACGGCCCTGCAGCTGCCGAGACAGCGCTGAAGCTGGACGATGGCACCACGGAGCCCTTCCAGTACGAGTTCGGCTTCGGCACCGGCAGCGACGCGGCGTCCAGCCTGCCTGTTTGCCTCTTCGCTGTCGCAGTCGTGTGCAGCGTTATCTGCGCGCCGGTTTTCGCCTCCGACTACTACAGCGGCGCGGATGACATCCAGCGCTGCGCGCTCTACGGGCGGAAACGGCTTGGCGGGACGCGCGTCCTCGCGGCCCTGACTCTGAGCGCGGCGCTCTATGCCGCCTGCGCGGCCGCCTTTGTGGCGATAACGCTCGCGGTTTTCGGCCCGGACGGCACCTCGGCGCAGCTTGCGCTCGACGCGCTGGTTCTGGGAAATCTCACCATGAATGGCGTTCTGCTGCTTGCTCTAGTCGCCGGTCTGCTGAGCGTCCTCGCCATGACGGCCTTCACGCTCTGGCTCTCCGCGCACATGAGACGCCCCGTCGCCGTGCTTGCCGTCTCCCTCGCCGTGGCCATGTCGCCAACCTTCCTCATGGTGCTCTTGCGAGGCATGCCCCTCGGCGACTGGCTCCGTTTGCTGCTGCCCAGCGGCGGGCTCGGCCTGGGTACGGGTATGATAGTTGACATCCAGGCAGGCAAGTTTCTCACCCTGGGCCCCGTAGCTGTGTGGACGCCCTTCGCCGCGTTGGCCATCCCCCTGCTGGAAGCCCCCCTCTTCTCCCTCCTGGCCCTCTACAGCTACACCCGGCACGAGGGCAGGTAAAGCAGCGGCCGGGCGCCTACACCCCCCTGATGCACATGCGCAGCGCATAGGGGCCCGGTCTCTCCGATCCCCAATATTTGATTTGTCAGCAAAGCGCTGTTATCCGCTACATGCAAGCCTTCAAGACTAATGTGTGGCCAATCGAGCCGTCAATAAGCACCTTTATGCGTTCGATATCCGTATGCCGCTCCTATTCCACCGATTCTCCTTTCATCTAAATGAAGACAACAATATAATTTGCATTTTTGCTGTAAGCCCAAAAGTGATGGAGCCGCTATGCGGCTCCATCACTTTTGCCTCATTTTCTGCGAATTGTGTCCCAATGCAAGCATCTCTGCGGGCCTTCTTGCCCCATGATAGCTCCGCCCATTTCTTGTGCGCCTTTTTAGGCGCCGTATTTGGGCAACCTCGCATTGTGTATGAGTGAGGGTCACTCAGAAAACAAAATGCAATTCACAATACTCTCCAAATATTCCTGCCTGCCTGACCCCGGCAGTTCCGGCTTTCCGGTTCTCTCGGCATACTCCGCCAGTTCTTCAAGCGAAACGTTTTTTGAACGTATTTTCAGGCCAATACCTCTACTATAGCTGGAATAGCGTTCGGCCATAAACGAGTCAACTCTACCATCGTCTATCAGCTTTGCCGCTTTTATCAAGCCCAATGCAAAGGCATCCATGCCCAAAATATATGCGTAGAACATGTCCTTATCGGTATAGGAAGGGCGGCGATTTTTTGCGTCAAAATTGAAACCCCCTGCCACGCCTCCGGCCTTCAGCACCTCATACATGCACATAGTGGTCTCATAGACGTTGAACGGAAACTCGTCTGTGTCCCATCCCAGCTGAGGATCGCCCTGATTTGCGTCGATACTGCCCAGCATTCCATTGATGGCCGCAATTCTCAGATCGTGCTGGAACGTATGTCCCGCAAGCGTGGCGTGGTTGGCCTCAATATTCAGTTTGAAGTCCTTATCAAGGCCATATTGCCGCAGGAAACCTATCGCCGTCGCCGCATCAAAGTCATATTGATGCTTCATTGGCTCTTTAGGCTTGGGTTCGATAAAAAAGTCTCCAGTGAAGCCGATTTTGCGGCCGTATTCTACGGCCATTCTCAGAAGAGACGCGATATTCTCCAGTTCGAATTTCACATCAGTGTTCAACAGCGTCTCGTAACCCTCTCGGCCACCCCAGAACACGTAGCCCTTTCCGCCCAGTTTTACTGTAATATCCAAAGCTTTTTTGACTTGAGCTGCAGCAAAACAGAACACGTCAGCTGAGTTGGATGAGCCCGCTCCATTCATGTACTGGGGATTTGCAAACATATTCGCCGTACCCCACAGACATCTAATACCGGTTTCCTGCATTTTTTCCAGCATATAGTCGGATATTTCGTCAAGCCGCCTGTTAGTTTCCCGGATATCTTTTGCCGGCGGGACCAAATCGACATCATGAAAGCAAAAATACGGTATGCCGAGTTTCTGCATGAACTCAAATCCCGCATCAACTTTTGCCCGAGCATGTGCCATAGTTCCCTTTTCTGCGCCAAAAGACTTGTCGGCCGTGTCTCCGCCGAACATGTCTGTCCCACAAGCACACATATTATGCCACCACGCCATTGCAAAAGGCAGGTGCGCTCTCATTGGCTTGCCCATGATTACGCGGTCAGCATCATAGAATTTGAATGCCAAAGGGTTCCTGGAATTGGGTCCTTCATATCGTATGGCCGGAATATTTGAAAAATACATATTTTCCCCTCCTTATCGTATTTCTTTGTACAGTTCTTTCAGCGCAGGATATATTTTTTTGAAATTGCGATAGCATATCTCATATCTGGATACTAGCTCAGGCTCCGGTTTGATTGTGTTTTCAACATGCACAAGCTTGGCTATAGCAGTCTGAACAGTTGTATATTCTCCGCAGGCCACCATTGCCAGTATTGCGCCGCCCATACTGGGCCCCTGCTCAAGTCTCGGAATTTCTAATTCTATATTCAGAACATTCGCCAATATTTTCCGCCACAGCTCGCTTCGTGCCCCACCGCCGCATAGTCTGCTCCGGTAGATGCTGATTCCCAATGATTTCGCAACTTCAACACAGTCACGGATGGCAAAAGCAACGCCTTCCATAACCGCTTGTGTTATGTCAGCGCGTCCAGTATCCATTGCAAGCCCAATGAATGTTCCTCTGGCATCAACATCATTTATGGGGCTGCGTTCGCCCATCAAGTACGGCAAAAAGAATACACGGTTTCTGCCAAGCATCTCATCGACTATGGGCACTTGTTCCAGAGTATAGTCAGGTGACTTATAGACCCTATCCATAAGCCATGAGTAGCAGGAGGCTGCTGACAAGATGCAGCCCATGAGATGCCAGCCGCCGTCAGCGTGAGCAAAGTTATGTATCGCATGATTGCTTAAATCTATAAAGTCCCTTGACGATATGAAGATAGTGCCCGATGTTCCGAGGGAAATATTGCATCCGCCATCCCCCACAATACCCGTGCCTACAGCTGCAGCCGCGTTGTCACCAGCCCCGGCACACACCCTAGTCGTCTTGGGCAATCCCAATTTCTCGGCAATATCAGGCAGAAGCGTGCCTATTACCTCATAACTTTCATGAAGCTCCGGCAGACAGTCCATCGAGACGCCACATACGTCCAACATCTCTTGGCTCCACTTCTTGTTTTTGACGTCTAGAAGCAGCGTGCCAGAGGCATCCGAGAAATCACAACTGTGCACTCCTGTCAATATGTAGTTAACATAGTCTTTGGGCAGCATTATCTTTCTTATTCTCAGAAATCTTTCAGGCTCATTTTCTCTGAGCCATAGGATTTTTGGCACCGTGAACCCCGCAAATGCCATATTAGCTGTGAATTCCGCTATTCTTTTTTCGCCTATGGTCCCATTCAGGTAGTCTGTCTCAACCGCAGTGCGCCCGTCATTCCACAGTATCGCGGGCCGGATGACTTTATCGTTCTTGTCAAGCACGACGAGCCCATGCATTTGTCCTCCCACACCTATACCAGCGACCCGGGCTGAGTCAAAGCCCTCCATAAGCTGTGGAATGCCTTTGAAAACGGCGTTTTTCCAGTCCTCAGGATTTTGCTCACTCCAGCCGGGTTGGGGAAAACTCAGCGGGTATTCCCTTGATACCTCGTTGTATATCTTGCCCTTTTCATCCATCAGCAGCAGCTTGATGGATGACGTACCCAGGTCAATTCCTATATAATAAGCCATAGCATTTTACCTAAATATAATTTTCTCTTCACTCAAGTGCAAACATGAGTTTGCTGTTCAACATATATGGGAACATCACGGCATTCATATTACTCATGGGCAACACATCCTCATTGACCGCTATACCCATCGATTCGCACATAAACGTTTTACGCATCATTATTTCATCATAAAGGGCCGGATACTCCGCTTTCAGTTCCGCTCGAAGTCCGCTGTCAGCTATAACGACCGTATCCTCACAAATCGCGTTCAGCACAGGATTGGGCGACGCGGCTATTATATCGCATTGGATGTGCGAACCGCTGTGTACGCGAATTGGGGAGCCATGCGCAAATGCTGAATTCACCCACTCGTCTCCTCCGATATAGTGCCCTGGGTTTAAACTAAACCCAAAGCTTGGGCCGCCTATGATGCTGTGGATAGAATCATACAATTCTCCGCTGCAGCACCCAACGCCTATCTTTTCATACCAAAGTGCAACGGCAGCCCAATATGGCATGACATGCGTCTCGAGGTATTTGCGCAATTCAGGCCGTATCGTACTCATGTCTTCTGCGGCAAAAGCCGCTCTGCACATAAGAGAGCCCCTCAGGGAATATGCGATGCTCATAGGCCCGCCATAAACCAAACGCACAAAAGGGCTGGGGCTCTTGATCCCCATTGCTATTGATTCCTCACCGAAGTTCACCATGGAGTGAGTCTGCTGCGGCGAGAAGTCTATACCGCCACGTCCGGACAGCTCCTCCTCCGTCATTCCAGGCACGGCAGATTTCAGTAGCCTTCTCATGACATTGGCAACCTTTGCGCTGCGGTAAGCAATAACCGATATTTCCTCAGGGGTGCGGACAGTCATGCGCAGCCCATCTGGTAATCCTGTCAATTCACGAGTGAAATTAACCAAATTTTCTTCGCCCGCTGCCCTGCGAAGTTCATTGACTATATACTCTGGCACATCAAATAAATTCTCATCCTCAAAGTATTTGTATCCCGCCAGGCCGACATGTGCCCCCTCATCTATTCCAGCAGCTGAGAACACTTCGCTCAGTTGGGGGGAGCCTTCCCGGGGCTGCCCCTGCAGGCTGAATTCTCTATAGCGAATGACGTTTACTTTATACGGTATGTATCTGCAATACGCCTCCCCCTCATTTCCAACCACGATGCTGCGGGAGCCGTCCGCCCCTAAAATAAACAACGCCTCTTCAAATCTACAGTCATAGCGTGTGAAATACTCAATATTGGCAAAGTGCTCTCTGTCACCATATAGCACGGCATAATCTAATCCTCTATCCATGATGCGCCTTTGCAGCTTCAGCAGGCGGTCTAGGTAGACACCTGGTGACAATTCCACCGGTGTTTCACAAGTTTCATTCATGATACGTGCCGGGCACTCTTTTATCACGACATTTTTCATTTCTTCCCCTCCATTTAAAACATGCTTCCCGGACTTTTATTCATCCGGGAAGCTATTACATCAACAATTACTCTTCAACCCCGCACCAATCCATGATTGTAAGCGCGAGAACCTTTGTGCACTGAATCAAATCTGATATGCTCAAAGACTCATTGTCCTGGTGGGCGCATATGGGGTCTCCCGGGCCGTAGTTCACGACGGGCATGCCGACCTTTTCCTGCCAACCCATATCCGTATGGAAATAGCACCCCTCGGCCACAGAGGGCAATCCCTGTTCCACCTGATTTTTGAGGAAGAGCTGTACCAGTTCGTGGTCAATGGGCGTTTCGCCGCAATCACAGTTCACGCACCAAGTGATAACCGGCGGATGCTCCTTGAGCCACGGGTCCGTCTGTGCGACCGCATGGATAAAGTCCTCAAACTCTTTTATTACACGGCCGCCCCCACCCAGTTCATCGCGCTCGTAGGGAAGATACTGGATATCGAAGGCCATATCACACTTATTTGCAAATGTAGAATGCCACTCGCCGCCATTGATTTGCCCAATGATTATCCGGTTAGGTATCTTGAGCAGAGGATGAGTCTTGCTCAGAGCCCAGTCTTCATTCAGCCAGTCTATCGCGTCCATTATCAGACGGGCCTTGCGAATAGCGTCAACCGTACCGCCCTCTCGCCAGTCCTTTTGGGGAAGCTCAATATGTCCGCTTCTGCCCTCCACTACTATATTGCCCCAGAGTATACCGCGGCAAAGTGGCGCAACTATTTGTCTGGTAGCTTCTGTCATTATGCACACGTCCGCCCGGTGTCCACGGTCCACAAAATCGAGCGTACCCATACCACCGGTCTCTTCGTCCACCACAGTCCCGACGCAAACATCGCCTTTCAGCTTAAGCCCCGACTTAATAATTGCTTCTGTGGCCATTATCATGGAGGCAATGCCGCCCTTCATGTCGACCACTCCGCGTCCATAGATTACGCCTTGCTCCACATCTGCAGAGAATGGATCGTGCACCCAGCCGGCACCCGTTTTAACGGTGTCAACGTGGCCCATCAGCATGACGCTTTTGCCGCCGCCAGTACCTTTCAGCCTGGCAGCGAGATTCGGGCGGTCGTCAAACACATGGAAATCATAGAAGTTGGGTTGCCCTTCATATTTTCTCAAATGCTCCACATCGGGTACCCACATATCTATATCCGCACCCAGTTTCTCCATGTGCGCCCTTATGTATCTCTGCAAATCGCCCTCGTGGCACACCGATTTATTCCCGTTTTCGCCCTCCTCAAAACCCGGGTTCACCGACGGGATTTTCACCATGTCACGAAGAAACTCAACGATGTTTTCCTCGTGCTCATCGATCCACTTCATAACTCTCTGCTTCTGTTCGTTCATCTTAGGCACTCTCCTTCGTCATATAGAAATAGTATAGTATTGGGATTATTTTTTGTTCTTTTTTGACAGCACGTCAAATGCAACAGCCGCAAGTAGCACACAGCCCTTGATGGTCTGCTGCCAGTCACTTCCTATGCCCAGTATCGACATTCCGTTATTGAGGATACCCATGACAAGTCCCCCGATAACAGCGCCTATAACCGTCCCCACGCCGCCTGTCGCAGATGCGCCGCCAATATAGCACGCAGCTATCGCATCCAGCTCAAAGCTCACGCCGGCAGTAGGCGTCGCCGCGTTCAGCCTTCCAGTGAACACAATGGCGGCAACCGCAGACATAAGCCCCATGTTTGCATATGTCAAAAACAGTATGCCATTAGTATTGACACCGGATAGTTTTGCCGCTGTTTCATTGCCGCCCAAGGCATAGAGTCTCCTGCCCAGCACAGTGTTGCTTGTTATAAATTGATATATTATGATGAGGACAACCATCAGTATCAGCACGCTCGGCAATCCATTGTATGTCCCAAGCCAATACGTAAAAAAGATGGTAATGAAAACCAGAACGGCCATTTTTGCGACAAAAAAGCCTGTGTGGGACCTTTTCGCATGATATTTTGCCGACTTCATTCTAGAGTGGACCTGTATCATAACCAGTATGATCGAACAGATGACGCCTAGGCCCACGGCTATTACATCAACATTACCTATTTTGTACTGCGGCAGGAAGCCAGCCGATATCCATGAAAATGACTCCGGAAAAGGGGCTAAAGTTCTTCCTTCCAACAGCGTCATGGTAAGGCCGCGAAATATAAGTTGGCCCGCCAGGGTAACTATAAATGCCGGCAACCTCGTGTAGGCTATCCAATACGCCTGAAATGCTCCACATGCAATGCCTATCAACAAAAGTACTGGTATAGTGATAGCGACGGGCAGATTCCATTCAACAATCATTTTGCCACTTATGGCACTCACAAGCGCCAATACGCTGCCCACTGATAGGTCAACATTCCCCGTGATTATACATGGCAGCATGCCCACAGCCAGTATAAGAACATAGCTGTTCTGCATGATTAGTTTAGATACGTTTACAGACTTAAAGATTATTCCGCCTGTTAGAATTTGAAACAAGACCGAGATAGCTATCAGGGCAATCAGCATCGACTGCTGACGTAAATCTATTTTCGTGTCTCCGCGTAGTCGCTTTATTATGTCACGTCTCATTTTTGTCACCTCCGTTATCTTCAATGATGAGCTGCATTATTTTTTCCTGTGATATGTCCTCTTTGCAAAGCTCACCCACAAAGCGACCTTCGTTCATTACATAAACTCTGTCGCTCATACCTATCACTTCCGGCAGCTCAGAAGAAATAAACAAGACCGCTTTGCCAGACGCTGCAAGCTCTTGAATGATGGTATATATCTCATACTTTGCTCCTACATCAATACCGCGTGTCGGTTCATCCAGTATGAGAATATCCGGATTATTACAGAGCCATCTGGCCACAAGGACTTTCTGCTGATTTCCTCCACTGAGCATACGCGTTTTTTGAAACACGGAAGTAGACTTTATGTGTATCTCCTCAGTATATCGCTCAGCCGCCCTTACCTCAGCGGCATGATTCATAACCCCACGCTTGCTAAACCGCTCTAGATTAGGTAGGCTTATATTTGTCACAGTATCCTCATCCAAGATGAGGCCTGACAATTTTCTGTCCTCGGGTATATAGGCAATGCCATTGTCTATGGCATTTTTCACGCAATTCAGACGCAAAAGCTTGCCATCTTTAAATACTTCCCCTTTAATATTTATTCCATAGGCTTTGCCAAACAGGCTCAATGCGAGTTCAGTTCTTCCCGCTCCCATCAATCCAGCTATGCCAACGATTTCTCCATAATGGAGTTTGAAGCTGACTCTATCGACAATTTTCTTTCCTTCGACAGTGGGAGAATATACCTCCCAGTTTTTCACTTCCAAGGCCAAATCTCTTCTCTCCGCTGTGTGTGGCGGATAGAGGTTTGTCATATCCCGTCCCACCATGCTGCGGATTACATTATTTTGCGAGATTGTGCCATCATTCTCCATTGTAGTGATAGTGCTCCCATCTCTAAGCACAGTGATACGGTCTGCAACCTTCAAAATCTCATTAAGCTTGTGGGAGATTATAATGACGGTCACTCCGCGTTCACGCCTGAGCTTAACTATCAGCTCCAGAAGTGCTTCGCTGTCATTGTCGTTCAATGCCGCCGTAGGTTCATCCATTATCAACAGCTTGACGCTTTTGGAGAGAGCCTTCGCTATTTCTACCAGCTGTTGTTTGCCGACGCCAAGATACTTGCAGGGTGTATAAATGTCTTCCTGTAAGCCTACCTCTTCAGCAAAGTATCTGGCTTCCTCCTTTTCCCGGTTCCAATCTATAATGCCCAGTCTCGATTTTTCGTGTCCTAAAAATATATTTTCGTAAATTGACAGTTCCGGAATCAAGGCAAGTTCCTGATGAATTATCACAATTCCCTTTGACTCGCTGTCATGTATCGTCCTGAACCGTGCAATTTCATTTTCATAAGTAATTGTCCCAGAGTATGTTCCATAGGGGTAAACTCCGCTCAGTACGTTCATCAGTGTGGACTTTCCTGCTCCATTTTCTCCAACGAGAGCATGTATGGAGCCTTTCTGCACTTCTAGATCCACCTCATTCAAGGCCTTTACGCCAGAGAATGCTTTTGTGATTTTTTCCATTTTCAAAAGTGCTTGACTCATATCTCTGGTACTCCCAAATCAGTCAGTTTAATGCCAGCCATTTTGCTATGGTTGTCCCATAGCAAAATGGCTTTTCTTATTTAGATGTGATTCTTATTCGGTGTACATACGTGCTGAAAGCAAGATTTACTCGAGCTCCTCCGCCGTATAGTATCCGCCGTCAACGAGCAGCTCTTCCCAGTTGCTCTGATCCACAAACTTAGACTCAATCAAATAGGAGGGAACAATCTTCGCAAAATTATCGTAATTCTCAGTGTCGTTTACCATGACAGTTTCCCCCTTAAGGATCTGATCTGTCATTTCTGCAACAGCTGCAGCCAAAATCTTGGTGTCTTTGAACACGGACATGGACTGGTCACCGGCTATGATAGCTTTTACATTGGCAATGTCGCAGTCCTGACCTGTAATAAGGGGCATGGGGTTGTCCTCTGTGCCATATCCGGCAGCTTTCAACGCCGACTGCGTGCCCAAAGACGTCGAGTCATTTAGGCAAAGTACAGCGTCGAGATGCTCGTCGGCATAAAATGCGGTAAGGATATTGTCCATTCTGGCCTGAGCCTCTTTTTCTTGCCAAAGCGGCGTGGCTGTCTGCTCCATGTCTGTCTGACCCGAGCGAATTACCAGCTGGCCGTTATCGATATAGGGCTGAACCTCTCCAACAGCGGCTTCAAACAAAACACGAGTGGCGTCGCTATTGGGGCCAGAGACTATCTCCATGTTGAACGGGCCGTTTCCCTCCTCCAGACCCAGCTCGTCCACAACATATTCACCTATTATTTTGCCTATGATGTTATTATCAAACGTCGCGTAGTAATCCACCGCATCAGTATCCGTTATCAGGCGGTCGTAAGAAATAATAGTAATCCCCTGCTCTTTCGCCGTCTCCAAAACATTTGTGAGAGTGCTCACGTCAATGGGGCAAACTATCAGCACTTTTGCACCTTTGGTAATCAAATTATCTATTTGCGATACCTGGAGCTCCGTTTTGTCCTCAGCAAACTGAAGGTCTACTTCATAGCCCATCTCTTCCAGCGCATTCTGCAGATACTCTCCGTCCTGATTCCACCTCTGCAGTGATTTGGTCGGAAGCGAAACACCTACCAACGTACCAGTTTCTGTCCCTTCATTCACCTCTTCCGGTGTCTCACCAGCACTCGGTGTATCATTTGCCGGTTCGTCTGCGGCTCATCCATACAGAGAGAAAGCCATGAGCAATGCCAACACTGTCGCTAATACTTTTTTCATTTTTACCCTCCATTTCAAATGTAATATGCCCACATTTCACATTAAAACAAAACTTGACATTCTCCTCCTTTCAAGTTGATTTTTCTCACTTAACGTGCTCGAGCACGTTCTTGAGTATAGAATAGGGTAAACTCATTAGTTTGTCAATAACATTGTCATTAGCAGCGATTAATTTATGAAATAGTAACATTACACTGCATAATAATTTGTAATAATTGAACAGCCCATTTATCGATTTGGCGTATTTCGTGCTCGAGCAAAATTATCAAAATGGCTCTTTACAAAATACGATTGTATACCTATAATGGAATGTAGCACTAGAGAGGGGTGTGTTGTTTTGCCGACGATTAAAGAAATTGCGCAAATTGCCGGAGTTTCCAGAGGAACCGTTGACCGGGTTCTGAACAATCGTGGTTCTGTAAATCTTGAAACCGCCGAAAGGATTCTCAACATTGCCAACGCGCTGAATTACACTCCGAACTTGGCCGGCAAAAGGCTTGCAATCGCCAAAAAACAATTAAGATTCGGGTATGTTCTTTTCGACACGGAAACAAATCCCTTTTTCAAAGACGTGGTTTCAGGCATTGAGGAGAGGCGTGAGTCCTTCGTCAACTACGGCATAAGGGTGGACATCAGGCAAACTGAGATGAGTTCTCCGGAGAGCCAAATCTCCGCCATTGAAGACTTGGAAAGCGGGGGGCTTGACGGCCTCGCAATTATCGCGATCAACCACCCCCTTGTTGTTGATAAGTTAAAAGACCTCTCATCTAAGGGCGTGCCAATTGTCACAGCCAACAATGACATCCCCGACTGCGGTAGAATAGCCTATGTTGGCAGTGATGACTACAAAAGTGGCCAAACGGCCGGGGGGCTCATGAGGCTCATATCTCCCGGAGACACCAGTATCGGGATTATAATCGGCTCTCCATGGGTTTTGTGTGATGAAAAACGTGTATCAGGTTTCAAAAGCCGGATACAGGAGGAGAGCTCCCGTTTTCGCGTAGTCGAAACCATAGTCAACCATAGCGATGACATAGAGAGTTATGCAAAAACTCGCGACTTCCTGGAGCGGCACCCGGAGGTCAACGCATTATATCTTTCAGCTGCCGGTGTATCCGGCGCATGCAGGGCAGTATCAGATCTCGGCCGAAAAGGCAAGATTAAGGTCATAAGCCACGACACCATCCCATCCACTTGCTCACTAATAGAGGATGGATCAATTGTCGCAACTATTGAGCAGCAGCCGTTCATTCAAGGCGCAAAGCCGCTGGACATTCTTCTAGACTATTTGGGAATGGGCATTCCTCCGGAAAAAGAGATATTCCATACAAAGATTGAGATCAAGATTCTAGAAAATCTCTATAATTCATGAGTTCAATATGAGCTTATGCATAGCAGCATTACTTAAGCATTTATGAGCCATGGGTTTGTGTTTACCGCGCATGCTTTTCCCCTGACGACGGTTAAAAATTCGCATAGTCTCTTTATTTTGCTTTTGTATCTTTCTCACAATCTATAGGCCATAGCAAGGAGTGACGCTCTAAAGGGTTTCACTCTTTGCTTATTTAGGCCACACGGCTTCGGGCAAGGCGCTTTTGCGCCGTATGTCTTCCTCAGAGGCCGGCGGCAGTATAGTGGTCCAGCAAAATCCAACGCATGGAGGTATCAAAATGGACACTGAACTGAGCTTCAGGAATGCCGAGAGGCAGGACACGCCCCTCATCCTGCAGTTTGTCAGGGAACTCGCCGATTACGAAAACATGCTGGGCGAAGTGGTGGCGGACG
>CALWYL010000002.1 GCA_944385765.1 uncultured Oscillospiraceae bacterium | reverse complement strand
TGGAATTGGCAGACACCTGGGACTTAAAATCCCATATCCGCAAGGATGTACGGGTTCGACCCCCGTCACCGGCACCAAGCTGTGCCTGGACGCGTTTCGCGCTCCGGGCTCAGCTTTTTCTTTTGCCAGGCCGCTCGTGCCTAGGGGTGTTCCCAACCCATTTCTTCAAAAAAACACTTGCAAAAGGGGGAAGGGGAGGGTATAAATTACTCTGTAACAGAATAGTAACCGCCGGGCAGGAGCGGGCGGGGACATCTTGTAGAGAAGCGTGCAAGGAGGAGCATCTATGAGGCACAAAAACGGCGCCCTGTACAGGGCGTTCGTCGGTGTTGGAAACACCGACGAGCAAAGGAACAGTAATAACGCAAGGGGGGCCGGCAGGCGCGCGCTCGCGCTGCTGCTGGCTTTTATGCTCTGCGTCAGCTTCGTGCCCATGGGCGCCCTGGCGTCCGGGCCGCCGTATAACCTGGCGAAGGAGTTCAAGCTGACCGACGGCGCCACGCTGGTGGACGGCGAGTACTACGCCTATGCGGGTGATATCAACTTCAATTGGGAAATTTCCGGCGGAGTTGATCTTAACAAAGAACCTAAGGGGCCTGCCCTGCTGATATGCTTCGCTGAAGGCACAGACAACAACGCCGCGATAGAGGGAATTGCCATTAAAAAGGGTATGACCGGAGGGGAACATAAAATACCTGAAGGCTATTATGGGCTGGGTTACTTCTGGGGTTCTGGTGCTTTTACTTGGGAAGATGTGGAAGAGGATGGAGTTACTGTAACTCTAGATAATAGTAAGCGGATGGGCTATAAAGGGATTAGCGGTACAATCACCGTAACCGCTCCTGCGCGATATGAGTTCTACCCGAAAACGTACCATGCGGCTGTGGACAGTGGGTGGAATTTAACACCGAATACTGCGAGAGACTCCGGGTTCTATGGCAGCTCTACTAACAATCGCTACGGCGCGGATGCCGAGCCGATAGTGCTCAACGTCCTCAGTTCGGGCAGCGTGCCGGTGACTTGCAAAGACGGCACGCTCTCCAATGTCTACGGCCTCGAGGGCTCGGAATCGCTACTCTACACCAGCTCCAACAGCTTCGGCTTCAGTGCCACGGCGGAGGACGGCAGCCCTGTTACCGGCGCTTACTATACATATCACGACAGCGACGGCAGCACCTTCAGCAGCGGCCCCTGCGTCGATGTGGGCGGGTATTACACCGTCACCCTGCCGGATGACAGCAACGCGGGCACCAGCGCGCCCTATGTGAAGATAACCCTGCTCACCGAGCCGGTGGATGATACCGAGGTGACGGTCAACTCCTCCGTCAGCCCGGACGCCACGACGGCCACCGTCAGTGAATTCAGCAACCCGTACAGGCCGGGCGACTACGTGAGCTTCACCGTGACGCCGGTCGGCGAGAACGCCGTGGCGGACGTGTACGCCACCTATACTTACGGCACGGACGGCGAGCGCAGCCTGACCGTGCAGAGCGCCGGGGACAGGTATTACTTCTACATCCCCGAGGACTTCGGCGGCGCGGCAGCCCCCACGGTCACGGTGCATGTCACGACGGCCTCGACGGCCAAGGAGCCCACCAGCGTCAGCGTGACGCTTGATAATACCAGCTACATGCCCGGGGACGTGCTGACGGCCACGGCCACCGTGAACGGCGAGGACGGCAACGCCCTGACGGACATCCCCGGCTCGGTGGTCAGCTTCACCATGCCCGACGGGACGATAGTCAGCGGCTTCGTGGACGACACGGGCGAGGCGACAGCCACCTGGACCGTCACGGACGAGTTTGTCAAGGATAACCCGACCGGCCAGGTCACGGCGAGCTTCGTGGGCACCGGCGAGTACGAGAGCAGCGCCAGCGCGGCGGCGGCGGCGAGCTTCGCCACGAGGACCATCTCCGCCGGGACCGGCGCGGGCATTGAGGTCGTGGACGGCGCGGGCGCGGCTGCGACGCTGACCGTCAACCAGACGGCCACGCTCCGGCTGGGCGGCACAATCGTGGCCGGTACCACCTACCTGACTTACGGAAATGACTATACGATAGAGTGGTTCCGCAGCGAGGACGGCGGGGCCTGGGCCTCCATGGGCGTTCAGACCGGCGGCAACATGAGCGTGACGCCGCGCAGCACGAACACCAGCTACATGGCCGTCGTGCGCGGCGCGGGGAGCTATATCGGCGAGCTCAGCTTTGTCATAAGCAATAGCCCGGTGGAGGATGATGTCAGTCTGGTCAGCCTCACCCACGGCAGCCACATACATGAGGGACAGGGACTCACGCTCACCGCCACGTTGCAGAGCGCGAGCGGCGTGCCGGTCAATGGAGGCGTCGCGCGCTTCTACGCCAGAGTGAATAACGGGTCTGATGTCATATATCTGGGCGAGGCCTCGGTCGTGAACAACACGGCCATGCTCGTGCTGGCCTCCTCCAGCCTTCCGGCGGGCAACTATTCGATATGGGTTGAGTACAGCGGCGTCCCCGGCGTGTTTGCGCACCTTGGCCGGAGCGGCGGCGGCACCGGATTTCAGATCTTCTCCGCCACGCTCGACAGCACAGATTTCAGCCTGAGCAACAGCACCGACGCGGGCGAGCAGACCAGCCTCGTGCCCGGCGTTGAGAACACCATCATACTGAGCGCCGATGGCTACACATTCGACGAGGACTTCACCTACTCCTGGATGATATCCACGGACGGCGGCCTCAGCTGGAGCTACCAGCCCGGCGACGACAGCCTTGAGCTGTCCATCACCCCCACCGACAACCGGTGGATGGTGAGGGCGCTCGTGATGCCGATGGGCGACTACACCAAGCCCGCCAACGGCCTCTATACCAATGCCATTTCGGTGGCGGCGGATACCTATAACGAGACTTCGGTCGCGCTCACCGCCGAGCCGGCGATCGTCTTTGAGGGCGGCAGCGTCACCCTCACGGCGGTCGTGACCGACACCACCAACGGCGGCGTGCCCGTCACCGGCGGCAGCGTGACGCTGAGAGCCGGCAATACTGAAATTATCACCCTGCCCGTCGGCGCAAACGGCACGGTGCAGCACACCGTCACCGGCCTGAGCGCGACGACCGAATTTACCGCCGCTTACAGCGATGCGAGCGGGGTATATGACAGCGCGGCCGGCACTGTGACCGTGACGGTGAAGTCGAGGGAGATAGAGTTCGGCGACGCCGGCGATGTTATAGTGGTTTCCGAGGCGGGTTACACGGCGGGGGACACCATCGAGCTCACCGCGCCGGAGGTATATGACGAGAACGGCAATGAGCTGGAGCCGGGAGTGGACTTCTACTACCAGTGGCAGTACAGCACGGACTACGCGGCGGGCGCGGGCGAGTACACGGCGACGTGGCTCAACTTCAGCGCGCCTGACGCCGGCGACGGCACGGGCAAGACCGTCCGCGTGACGGTGGGCAGCAGCAAGACCTCCTTCCGCGTGGTGGCCATGCCCTACGGGGACTACATGTACCCCGCGCAGGGCCTGACCTCCCAGCCGGTGCAGGCAGCGGGGAAGATTGGGACGGAAATCAAGTCCCTGAACGTCCGGCGCGCCGAGAGCGGCACGAACATCTTCGACGGCGACGCGGTGGAGATAAGTGCCCGCCTGACCGCCAAGGACGGCTCCTCCATCGACGAGGGCTACATCGTGTTCAGGGCCCATGACGAGGCCGGCACCGGCCGCATAATCGGCATGGAGGAGGTCGTGAGCGGCGCGGCCGTCATGAGCTACACGGTTTATGAGGGCAAGACCGCCAAAATAAGCGCGGAATATCTCGGCACGGACGTCTACGCCGCGGCCGAGCGCGTTGAAACTGAAATTGAGGTGCATTCCGTCACCATCAGTGTCCGGACACCTGTAAGTGTTGTCGGCGGCGCGCTCACGGCCGGCACGCAGGCTGAGATAGTCCTGCCCGTGGTCGTGAACGCGGAGGGGACTGTGCTCACGCTCGGCGAGCACTACTATATAAAGTGGCTTGTCGATGACGGCAGCGGCTGGAACGAGCTGGCCGACCCGCAGTATGCCGATAACGGCAATCTGCTCTACACCCCGGCGAACGAGAACAGCAAGCTGGCGGCCGTGGTGTATCCGCTGAGCAGCAGCAACTACAGCGAGCCCGCCGAGGGCGCGGCCGCGGGCGTGGTCAGCGGAGTAAAGAGGATAGAGACCACCACGGCCCTGGCGGCTGAGAGCAGCTGGTACGAGGGCGAGGGCGTCATGCTCACCGCCACGGTGAGGGACGCCGGCGGCGAGGCCGTGCTGGACGGGCAGGTGGAGTTCTACGCGCAGTACGCTCCCAAGGCCGGCGGCGACGTGGTGAAGAACCAGATAGGCAGCGCCAGACTGAATAAAAACGGCGAGGCCGCCCTGGAATACACACTGCCCTCCTTTGAGATAGCGGGCAGGGTGCAGTTCTTCGCGGCCTACATGGGCACCGAGGTGTACCAGGGCTCCAGCTCCGGCTGGCAGAACGGCGAGGACACCAAGTCCGCGACGATAGCCTTCGCGGCGGACGCGGCGATAACCATAGCTGACGGCACCGGCACGATCCTCACGGGCGAGCCGGCGGTGGGCGCGCAGTACACGCTGACCGCGCCGGAGGTCTATGAGCGAGGCAATGTTGACGCCGGGGCGCTTGCCTGCGGCGAGGAGTACTACTACATATGGGAGTATTCCGAGGACGGCGGCAGGACCTGGGAGGTCGTGCAGTCCGACATAACGGCGGGCGGAAAGACGCTGGCCGGCGCCGTGTTCGGCACGGACGAGGCCGAGTACAGGGCCACGGCCTACCCGCTGGTGGGCTCCGGCACGCACTACCGCTACCCGGCCACCGGCATCAGCGTGGTGACCAACACCGATCCCACCCTGATAGCGACCATCACCGGCGTGGAGCTGGGCAACGAGTACACCAGCAGCGGCAATATCAAAATCTACCCCACCGGCCGCGACGTGACCATAAAGGCCACCGTCACGAGGGCGGACAGCGGCGCTCCGGCGGCGGGCGTGGTGAAGTTCTACCATAATAACGGCGCCGGCGACGTCGAGCTGGGGTCCATGAACCTGGATCCGGCCGGCCAGGCCGTGCTGACCGTGCCCGCTCCGGCCGTAGGCGACAGCTACACGTTCTACGCCGAGTTCCAGACCAACGAGGTGTTCGACGCGAGCAGCAGCGACAAAACCACGGCTAACGCGGCCGTGCTGAACAACACCATCGCCATGGAGGGCACGCTGGCCATCTACAGCGGCGACACGGCGGTCACCGGGCCCGAGGTGGGCGTGGAGTACGTCGTGAAGGGCGCTTCGGTGGACGTGGCGGGAGAGTCCGCCTACAACGGCGCTGTCAACGACGAGCACAACAGCGACAGCACCA
Source organism: uncultured Oscillospiraceae bacterium (assembly GCA_944385765.1). Taxonomy (GTDB): domain Bacteria; phylum Bacillota; class Clostridia; order Oscillospirales; family Oscillospiraceae; genus Scatomorpha. The sequence goes on along the minus strand of CALWYL010000002.1, from coordinate 67,077 downwards.
ACCCCTATTACCGCTACGAGTGGCAGGTGTCGCAGGACGGCGGCCAGACCTGGACGCCGGTGGCGAACGCCGGCGGTGCGGCCGATGAGCTGACGGTCACCTTTGACTCCGTGAATACTAAGTACCGCCTGGCGGCCTATCCGGTGACGGAGAGCGGCTGGACCGGGCCTTCCACCGGCGTGTTCTCGAACGAGGTGGGCGTCGGACAGGCCAATACCGAAATCACAATCACGCTGCAGAACGCCGACGGCACCGCGCTTGACCATGGCGACCAGGGCTCCGGCGTGTTCGAGGGCGGCGAAATCAGGGTCGTGGTCAATGTGGACGCCGTGAGCCCGGACGAGCATCTCGGCGGCACCGACGGCACCGTGACGCTCACCGTGTTCCGCTACGACGGAGTCAATGGCACTGAAGTGCGCGAGGACATAGCCATAAGCCCGGCTGAGAGCGACGTGGACGCCAACGGCAACGCCGTGTTCACCGTCACGCTGCCGGCGTACAGCTACGACGCCTCCGCGCAGAGCAACCAGATAAACTTCTTCGCCGAGTTCAGCGGGGACGACTACTATGCCCCGAGCAAAGTCGAGTGGCAGGACTTCGTGACGCTGAAGTCCGCGGCCATCACCTGGGGCGGAACCTATGATGGTTTCGCTGAGGGCGCGAAGAAGATAGCGATATACGAGGGCACTGATACCACCGGCACCGCAGTGACCGGGATGGAGGCCAACCAGGACTACACGCTGGTGCTGCCCGCGATATACGCCGGCGACATCTCGACCGCGAACGAGCGCACGGGCGCTGAGCTGGAAAACGGCGTGCACTACACCGTGGACTGGCAGAGGCAGCTCAAGGGCAGCGCGACGGCCACCGGCTGGGAGACCGTGCCCACCGGCAACGGCGGCGACACGCTCTACGTGGCGAGCAGCGAGGTGGAGTACAGCTACCGCGCGGTGGTGAGCCCCATAGAGGGCGGCGGATATGAGTTCGCCATGGACGTGGCGTTCGGCACTCTCACGGCCACCAACGTGCTCACCAGCGAGCCCACCGAGAGCACCGTGCGCACCGGTACCGTGACTGCGCTCGAGGTCAGCGACTTCGTGGCCGAGGACAACGACGTGGTGATAGCGGCCAAGGGCGTGAATAAAGGCACGCCGTTTGAAGCTCTCGGCGATGGCGAGCACATGACCGAGTACGAGGGCGAGACCGTGGTGCTCACGGCCACCGTGAGCGAGGCCGACGGCACGGATAAGGTCTACGAGGGCAACGTCTACTTCTACCGCTATGTGGACGGGGCCAGCGACGAGCTGCTCAACGAGGTCGGCATAGTGGTCGACTCCAACGGCGTGGCGGCGCTGACGGTGGAGACCAGCGCCTGGGATACGGATGAGGGCGTGCTGGGCAATGTGGACAGGTACTACGCCGTCTACGAGGGCACCAGCGTGTTTGAGACGTCCGAGTCCAAGGGCGCGGACGCCGAGGGCAATGTGACCGGGCTGCAGGACGTGTACGTCCGCTCCACGGCCATAGAGACGCCGAGGATAAAGACCAGCGTGAACGGCGATAACAGCGCCAACACCACCACCAATTCCAGCGACCTGACCGGCCTGCCGGCGGCGGTGGAGATAAACTTTGCCCTGATACAATCGGACGGCAGCGCCGCGAGCGGATACTCCGTGACCGCCGCCGACGGCCGCTGGCTGACCGAGGGCGAGGACTACAGCATACAGTGGTACCGTGAGGAGGCCACTGTCGCCGAGGGCGGCTGGGAGACCTACGTCGACAGGGCGATAGACGGCGCCACCTTTGTGAGCTACACCAAGGACGCGAACAGCGTATATCAGAAGTTCAGCGTGCAGCTCGCCCCCGCGGGCCACATGCTGACCGGGGCCAAGTCCCACCACGCCGTAATCGGCAGCAGGGCGGAGCCCGTGGTGTCGCTCGACCCGGGCTACACCTTCACCCCCACCACTGACGGCACCGCGGTCGTGAGCGGCGTGCAGGTGATAGACGGCGCGCACTACGGCGACGAGGTGACGCTCACCGCCACGGTGAGCGGCGCGGAGGGCACCAACGCCCTGCCCACCGGCACGGTGCAGTTCTGGTACAGGACGCCCGCTGAGTGGGTCAAGCTCGGCGAGCCCGTGACCCTGACGCAGAAGGACGCGCACGAGAACGAGCTGGTGGCGGAGGCCGAGCTGGTGGTCGACACGGCAGAGCTGCCCTTCAACATCGACCGCGTGGGCTTCAGCTACAGCGGCGACGAGTTCTACGGGGCCTATACGCCCGAGGACATGTACAACGAGAGCGGCGACGCGCCGATGGCCAAGCGGAGCTTCAAGCTCTGGTCCGTGCAGATAAGCAACCCGGCGCATGAGCCGGAGAGCGAAATCGGCGGCGTGCCCGGCGATGGCTACACGCCGGATTACAGCGACCCCAAGCACTACCCGGACGGCGTGGGCTACGGCGACGTGACGATAAGCGTATACGAGTACGACGCAGACGCCGAGAACTACAAGGGCGATGCGTATGAGAGCGATGAGCTCATAGCCAACAGCAGGTACGTGCTCGAAGTGGGGGACATCTACACAAAGAGCGGCGAGAAGCTGGAATTCATGCACGACAACTCCGGCGACATCACCGTGGAGTGGTTCAAGAGCGAGGACGGCGGCGAGACCTGGAGCCCGCTGCCCCTGACCGAGTACACCAACATCGACGGGCGCACCATAGCCGTGACGCCCGAGACCAAGGACCACAAGTACATGGTCAAGGTCACGACCGCCAACAGCTTCTACAACGAGCTGAGGCCGAGCCTGGTGGACTTCGAGTACTCCGAGGACAACATCGACACCGTGCTGCAGGAGGTCACCGTGGCCGTCGAAGCCGAGGCCGGGACGCCGGTGAACGGAGTGGACGAGTGGGTCTATCAGCTCAACCCCATCACCCTCACCGCCACCGTGACGCCGGTGAGCGAGGGCGAGCCCAGCGGGCACGTGGAGTTCTACTACGGCTGGGCCCAGAACGGCTCCGCCGAGGGCGACTACAGCGGCTACACCGCCGGCGCCGGCGAGGTGCCGGGCGTCAGCGAGTGGCTGCCGGTGGTCTCCGACGGCGACGAGCCCACCAACGTGGCCGAGCTGGTGAAGGTGAGCTCCGGGACGGATAAAGACGGCGTGATGCAGGCCAGCATCACCACCTCCGGCCTGCCGGTGGCCGGGGACGGCACCTATGGGCAGATGGTGATAAGGGCCGTGTACACCGGCGACCAGACCTACGCGGCAAATGACAATATCAACGGCAGCGTGAACATAAGCAGCGACGTGGTGACGGTATTCTCCTCCGTGGCGCTGCAGGACAAGGAAAACATCGAAAACCAGGTGCTCGACAGCATCAGCGTGGACGGAAACGGCAATGTCACCGCCTGGAGCAAGGGCTCCGCCAGCGGCGACGGCTATGACGGCATAATCATCAGCAGCAAGGACCTGGTGTCCGACGGCACCAACACGACCCTGACGCTGCACCCCATCTACACGCTCGACGCAACCGACAGGGAGGCGGCCATACCGGGCTACGATGGAGCCGAAAAGCTCGGGGAGCTCGAGGACATCTACAAGCTCAAGCTGAACGTGGACTACACCGTGGAGTGGCAGTACTGCTCGACCTACGAGGCCTATGAGGAGTTCCTCAGCGGCAGCGACGAGGGCATGAACTGGGCCGCCATGGACACCTCCACCTCCAGCGACACCTGCGCCATCAAGCAGGTATACAGCTACGCCTTCAGGGCCAAGATAACCTTCCTGGACACCCCCAAGGCCCGGGCGGCCTACGCCGAGTTCGACAACTACGGCGCGGAGGCCGTGGACGGCGAGCGCGTGCTCTACTCCAACATCCTCACCGTGGGCGACGCCGAGGGCAGGCTCTTCGCCAACATCCGCAAGGCCAGCTCCGCCAGCGCCAACGGCGACACCGTATACATCGACGCCCTGATGATGGGCGGCAGCACCACCCCGGTGGGCAGCCTGTCCGTCAAGGTGGTGGACCGCTTTGACAATCTGGTGTTTGAGGACACGCGCAACAACGTCAACGGCGGCACCACCTTCACCTGGAGCGGCGCGGAGCCCGGCGAGTACACCATAACCACCAGCTTCAGCGGCAACAACGGCTTCAAGGCCGAGGAAAATGTGCAGCAGTACATAGTCCGCTTCACCTCCGCCGACCAGACGGGCGAGGCGGGTGTGCCCGGCGTGCTCAGCATGGGCATCCACGCGTCCCCCGCCACCTACAACGGCCAGGCCCAGATGCTCTCAGGCGGCGACGTCACCATCAGCGGCTTCGGCGATTACACCGAATGGGCAGCTCTGGCCGGCGAGGCCGTGACCTTCCAGTACTTCGACGGGGAGGGCGACCGCGTGGCCGAGCCCACCGAGGCCGGCACCTACAGCGTGAAGGCCTACCTGCCCGAGACCATGTACTGGGGCTACGTCGAGGCCTGGGGCACCTACACCATTGAAAAGCGCGCGGTAGATATAGCGGACGTGACGGCGCAGGCCAAGACCTACGACGGCGTGGCCGGCGTGAACATCCAGACGATAGAGCTCGGGCAGAGCGCCACCGACGCTGCGACCGGCCTGCCCAGCGGCAAAACCGGCGTGGTCGAGGGCGACAGCGTGTACGTCACGGCCACCGGAAGGCTCAACGCGGCCGCGGGCGGCGATCAGACGCTCAGCCTCATGAACGCCGCGCTGGCCGGCCCGGACGCCGGAAACTATGTGATAGCGAACACGGATTACACCGAGAGCTTCACCGTGTCGCGCAGCCAGCTCTACGGTGACGCGTACGACGTCATCACCGCGGCCCCCGGCTACCGGATAAGCGACGACGACTTCTACATGATTGACCAGAGCGGCAACCAGATAGGCGCCGCCAGGGCCCAGATTACCTACTACTACCACAGCGGCAACGAGATAGAGGCGGTCGACACGACCGCCGCCGCGGGCAAGTACACCGTGGTCATCGGCATGAACGAGACCAATTACAAGGGCGGATTGACGCTGACGCTGTGGATAGACCCCAACGCGGCGCAGGCCGTCAAGGAGGGCAGCGTCGAGAGGACCGCAGCGAGCGCGCTCATCGACATAACCGACACCAACTACGTCTATGACGGCCAGCCCCACGGCGTGACTGCCACCGCCACTACCGGCGAGAGCGTCACCGTCGAGTACGCCGGGGCCGACGGCAATTACAGCGCGGTCCAGCCGATAGACGCCGGCAGGTACATGGTACGGGCCTACACGGGCAACGGGGCCAACGGCGAGCTGCTGAACGTCGCCTACGGCATCATGACCATAGTCAAGGGCGAGCCGCAGGCCACGCTCACGGCGACTGGCGCCGTCTACAGCGGCCACCGCTACGACGGGGCTCCGGACCTCGCGGTGGAGACCTTCAACGCCGGACATGACAATCTGGAGCACATCTACGGCGAGACTTACTACACCTTTGTCGGCGGCAGCATCACCGGCTACAGCTACAACGCCCCGCGCGATGTCAGCTATGTGGCGGACGGGGCGTACGACGACAGCGTGACCAGCGGGGCCTACGGGACCTACGTGGTCACCGCGCACGTGCCCGAGACGGCCAACACCGTGGCCCTGACGGCCTCCGCCGAGTACCAGATAACCAAGGCGCCTCTGACCATCTACGGCGAGGACACCTATATTGAGCTGTTCGACACCCAGTCCAAGTTCACCGCCACCTATGACGGCTTCGTGGACGGAGACTACGGCGCGGACAGCGAGCTGCGCGACCTCATAGCCATGCCGACCTTCCGCCTGGGCGAGAACAGCGAGCTGAGCAACGACGAGCTGAGCCATGTGGGCTATCTGACGATACACATGTCCGACGTGAACGCCCGCAATTACGCCGTCAGCTATGTGGACGGCGAGGCGGCCATAAACAACCAGGCGCCCTGGCCCGCCCTGGAAATCCGCGGCGTGCCCGGCACCATCTATTACGGCGACGAGTTCCAGGCCTTCCTCTACGGCAGCAGCGGGCAGCTGGACGGCGACGGCGCCGTCATCACCAACGAGGCCAGCAAGGTGACCTGGACGAGCAGAGACCCCGCCATAGCAGAGGTGGACGCCCAGGGCAACATCACCGTCAAGGGCGTGGGCGAGTTCACCATCACCGGCACGCGCGGCGACGACCCCAACACGGCCATATCCAAGTCTGAGACCTATACGGCGCTGCCGAGGCGCAACGACGTGGTGATAGCCCGTGAGGATGTGCCCTACAACGCCGGCGAGCAGAGCATAGCGGAGGTCAACTACAGCTTCTACTACATGATGCACGGCACTCTCTTTGAGAGCCAGGATCCGCTGAGCGCGGACCACTGCACGATAACCGGCCAGCCGCAGAGCGAATCCGGCGAGTACCCGGTGAGCGCGAGCATCACCGGAGCGAGCAAGAACGTCGGCGACGGCAGGGGACTGCTGGCGATACACCGCGTCAACAGCACGGTGACGCCGATAGCCCAGACGAGCGTGTACGGCGACGTGTTCACCTTCCCCGGCAGGGGCGAGGACCGCTACACGGCGGCGCCGATAGTGGCCGGCGACAGCCTGGCCGATGTGCTCGCCAGCGGCGTGGTGCAGGCGGACGCGCGCTACAACAGCGACGTGGACGGCTATGAGATACTCGTGGCCGGCGGCACGGAGGGCTACAACTACAACGTGTCCTACGCGCACTACGACGCGGGCATGGCGGACAACGACTACGACATAACCCAGAGGGAGCTCACCTTCACGGTGGGCAGCCTGACGGACACCGAGGGCGCCACCAACCAGTGGCGCGAGAAGAACGACAACGAGCTCGCCGGGCTCTACACCAATCTGCCTGAGGCCGCCTTTGAGAACGAGGGCGACAGGGTGTTCGGCGAGCGCAACCAGGTGCTGGATTACCAGATAGGCGGAAATGGCCTGATTGGGGGCGACTCCGTGGCCGACCTCTGGGATACCGGCAGGGCACAGGCCGAGTTCGCGGTGCTCAATGTGGATTACGACCTGAGCGCCGAGGCGGCGGCCAATGAGAAGTACAACGGCGGCAAGATTACGTCCGAGCACGGCACGCTGGACCACCAGCTGATAGTGCCCGACCCCGCCATCGATGAGGCGGACTACGTGATAACCGGCCAGACCAACTCCCGCAACTACAGCGTCACGGTGGTGAACGGCCGCCAGGATGTGACGCAGAGGCCGGTATCCATCGAGAACGTGACCGTGGCCGTGCCTGCCGGCACGAAGGCCGAGGACCTGATGACCATCATCGGGCCGCAGCTGAAGATAGAGGGCCTGGCCGCGAACCTGGAGCACGACTACAGGGACCTGCTGCTGAGCGTGAGCGGGCTCAACACCTCCGCGGGCGCGGGAGAGCAGACGGTGAGGCTGATTAGCGCGAACACCAACTACTACCTCGACCCCAATGAGAGCACGATAACCGTCGTCATCGGCAATATCACGGCCAACGGCGAGTTCATCGTCAAGACCCCCACGCGCACGGTGCTGCAGCTCCAGAGGACCATCGCCCCCGAGGGCGCCTCCGCCTATGTCGAGCCCGCCGGCGGCATTGCCGACCTGCGGCTGACCGTGACGGCCGTCGACCCGGACAGCGGCAAGGTGCTGGTGCCGGCCACGGCGATGACCGAGCTGCACGAGGGCGACGCCGGATGGGACAGCAGCTGGGACAGCAGCCGCTACGCCTACTACGAGCTGAACCACGCCTCGCTGAGGGGCTACCTGGTGCGCTACGGCCTCGAGGCCACCGGCTATATCTTCTACGTGCAAGACTAAATACCTGACAGACGAAAAGGAGTGACAGCACTTGCGTAAACTGAGATATCTGACAAGCATAGTTCTGGCGCTGGCGCTCGTCCTCAGCCTCGGCACGGCGGCTTTTGCCGCCGATGCCGGCGGCATCACCGGCGAGATAACGGGCGGCTCCGAGGACTTCCGGGACCCTGTGGTGCCCGATACTCCGGTCATCGTGGTGCCCGTCGAGGAGGATGAGTTCCCGCTGAACACGGAGGACCACTTTGGCTACATAGTGGGCTATGAGGACGGCACCGTGCGCCCGCAGGGCAACATCACCCGCGCCGAGGTGGCGACCATATTCTACCGCCTGCTCACCGACGAGGCCCGGGAGGAGTTCTGGAGCGACAAAAACGACTTCAAAGACGTGGCGCCCAACGCATGGTACAACACCGCCGTGTCCACGCTCTGCAACATGGGGGTGCTGGGCGGCTATGAGGACGGCACCTTCCACCCCGACTCCAGCATCACCCGCGCGGAGTTCACCAAGATAGCCACCGGCTTTTTCGCCGAGGCGGACGCCGCCTACGACGGCAGCTTCAGCGACGTGAGGGCGAACGACTGGTTTGCCTCCGCCGTGGCCAACGGCGTGGAGCTGGGCCTGGTGGGCGGCTATGAGGACGGCACCTTCCTGCCCAACAACAGCATCACCAGGGCCGAGGCCTGCACCATAGTGAACCGCACGCTGGGCAGGGCCCCGCATGTGGACCATCTGCTGCCGGCCGATGAGATGAACGTCTGGTCCGACAACGCCGACACCGGCGCCTGGTACTATGCCGCCATCCAGGAGGCCACGAACAACCACGATTACGACTGGCTGGACGAGGACGAGGAGACGGAGGAGTGGACTGAAAAACTCCCCGAGCTCAACTGGAGCGCCCTGGAGGCCGAGTGGGCCGGGGCCTACGGCGACTGAGAGAGGGACGAACAGATAAAACGCACCGGCAGGCGCTTTGAAGCGCCTGCCGGTGTTCTTCATATCTCTCGCGCGGACAGAGGACAAAAAATGCCCCGCCCGGCACGGGCGGGGCATTTATATTGGGAGGTTATTCCGACAGGCGGATGATGACGCCCTCCCAGGGCTGCAGGCGCAGCACGCCGTCGGCCTCCAGCTTCTCGGAGACGTTGGAGAGTATCAGCTCGGAGCCGGGAACAAGGCAGCTGAGAGGCCGCTCGACGGCCTCGTCGCTGAAGTTGCCGGCAATCAGCCAGTGCTCACCGTCCAGGCGCTTCTCATAGGCGAACACCTGCTCGTCCTCCGGCAGAAGGAGCGTGGGCTCGCCGTAGGGCATGATGAGGTTGCCCTTGCGCAGCTCGATGAGCTTCTTGTAGAAGTAGAACACCGAGTTGGGGTCGCGCTTGGCGGCGGCCACGTTGACCTGGGGATAATCGGGGTTGAGCATTATCCAGGGCTCGCCCGTGGTGAAGCCGCCGTTGGGCGAGTCGTCCCAGGGCATGGGCGTGCGGGCGTTGTCGCGCGCCTTGCGGTGCACCGCGTCCCACATGAACTCGTCCCCGGCGCCGGTGCGGCGGCAGTTGGCCACGAAGTTGAGGCTCTCCACGTCGCGCAGCTGGTCGGTGGAGGTCCAGGGGACGTTCACCATGCCCAGTTCCTCGCCCTGGTAGACGAAGGGCGTGCCGCGCAGGTTGTGCAGTATGATGCCGAGCATCTTGGCGCAGCGGAAGCGGTATTTGCCCGTGGTGCCGAAGCGGGAGAGCGCCCGGGGCTGGTCCTGGTTCGACCAGAAGAGGCCGAGCCAGCCGTCCTTGAGGGCGTGCTGCCACTCGAAGAGGCGGCTCTTGAGCTCGGGCAGCTTCCAGGGGCGGTAGTACCACTTGCCGAGGGGCTGGCCGTCCATGTCTATGTGGGCGAAGGAGAACACGGCGTCTATCTCGTGCTTTTTGCCGGCCGTGTACCTGCAGCCCTCCTCGGTGGTGAGGGCTATGCACTCGCCCACCGTGAAGATGTCCTTGTCGGCATAGACGCGCTTGGCCATCTCCTGCAGGTACTCGTGTATGGGCGGGCGGTCGCACATGTGCTCCGTGGGGAACACATAGCCGTTCATGTCCACGGGGCCGGAGGCGTCGGGCAGGCCGTCGGTCTTGCAGAGCAGGTTTATGACGTCCATGCGGAAGCCGTCGGCGCCCTTGTCCAGCCACCAGGACATGAGGTCGTAGACCTCCTCGCGGACGGCCGGGTTGTGCCAGTTGAGATCGGGCTGCTTCTTGGAGAAGAGGTGCAGATAGTACTCATCCGTGGCCTCGTTGTACTCCCAGGCCGAGGGGGTGAAGAAAGAGGCCCAGTTGTTCGGCTCGCGGCCGTCGCGGCCGGGACGCCAGATGTAGTAGTCGTGGTAGGCGTTGTCCCTGGACTTGCGGGCCTCCACGAACCAGGGGTGCTCGTCGCTGGTGTGGTTCACCACCAGGTCGACGAGTATCTTTATGCCGTTCGCGTGCAGCTTGTCGCGCAGCTCCTCCCAGTCGGCCATGGTGCCGAACTGCTCCATGATGTCGCGGTAGTCGGCGATGTCGTAGCCCATGTCGTCATTGGGGGACTTGAACACCGGGCCGAGCCAGATGGCCCCTATGCCGAGCTCGACCAGGTGGTCCACACGGTTGATTATGCCGCGCAAATCGCCCATGCCGTCGCCGTTGGAATCCTGGAAGCTGCGGGGGTAAATCTGGTAGAATACGCACTCCTTCCACCAGTGGCGGTTCAGTTCCATTCTTGTCCTCCTCAGTCGAGCCGCACTTCGCGGCCGAGACGGTCAGATTCGTATATGGCCTCTATCATCCGCTGGACGCTGAGGCAGTTCTCCGCGGAGGTTATGGGCTGGCAATGCCGGGCCACACAGTCGGCGAAATGCGCCGTCTCATTGGCGAAACCCTCCACCCAGGCGTCCTCGCGGGTGAATACGGGGTTTATCTCAGTGCAGTAGCCGTCGTCCATGCTGTAGATGGTGAAGGGGTTTAGGCTGGCGCCCTCGCGGGTGCCGTAGAGCTTGAAGTTGAAGTCCTCGTCGGGGCCGTTTATGGCCCAGCTGACGGTGACGGTCATGCTCTTTTCGCCCTCAAAGCGGATGAAGGCCGCCGCGGCCTCCTCCACGTCGATGGCGCCGGAGGCCGGCTCGGCGGTGCCCCAGCTGGAGAGCCCCTTGGCCCGGGCCGCGCCGAGGCGCTTGTGGGCCATGGCGCTGACGGAGAGCGGGCGGGGGCAGCCCATGAGGTACCAGGCGAGGTCTATGGTGTGTACGCCTATGTCCAGCGCCGCGCCGCCGCCGGAGAGCTCCTTCTGGGAGAACCAGGGGTTGGCGGGGACGCCGCGGCGGCGTATCCAGCGGGCGTCGGCGTGGTAAATCTCGCCCATCAGCCCGCGCTCGCGGCGGTCGTTGATTATCATCGCCTCCGTGCGGAAGCGGTTGAGCATACCCAGCATGAAGATGACGCCGTTTTCCTCCACGGCGCGGCAAATCTCCTCCGCCTCGGCCGCGCTCATGGCCATGGGCTTCTCCAGAAAGACGTGCTTCCCGGCTTTGGCGGCGGCGACGGCCATGGAGCAGTGCATGTCCGTGCGGGTGCAGATGGAGACGGCGTCCACGCCGCTCTCGGCGAGGAGCCTGTCGTAGTCCGTGTAAACCGCGGCGCCCAGGGGAGAGGCCAAGGCCTGGGCCTTGGCCTCCTTACGGTCATAGATCGCGGTGATCTCCACCCCGGGGCAGTTGAGGAACGCGGGGATGTGAAAGGTCTTGGCTACGAGCCCTGCGCCTATTATGGCAAGTTTCATCGTCTATGACCTCCCGGTGATTTCAAATCAGCTCGGACATCTCCACCACGCGGTGCTCTTTCGCGGAGAGGAGCACGGCGGTGGCTATGGCCAGACTGTAGAGGTTGTCCTCCAGAGTGGGCAGGGTGGAGGGCTGCCCGGCGCGGGCCTTGTGCAGCTCGGCGAGGACGCCGGCCCGGTCGAAGCCGGGGCAGCCGCTCTCGGCGGCGCTGGGGATGACGCCCGGATGGTCTGAGGCGGGGTAGAGCTTGAGGCCCTCGGGGCCGCGCCAGGTGACCAGTCCGCGGCTGCACTGGACCTGCCAGTTGCCCTGGAACTCGGTGGGCGCGCCCACAGAGCTCATGTGGTTGGAAAAGAGGATGTGCGCTCCGTTCTCAAACTCCAGGTTGACGAAGAAGGACTCGGGGCCGTGGGTGATGGCCCACTTGGGGTTCCAGCCGTCGGCATAGAGGCTCTTCACATTGGAGCCGGTGAGGAAACGGAACATGTCGAAGTGGTGGATGCAGACCTCATAGGCCTGCATGCAGGCCTGCTTGCCGCGCCAGCCCTGGATGTTCCAGACGTGCTCCTGCGGGTCGGTGGTCATGCCTGTCCTGTAGTCCAGCTCCACGAACTGCAGCTCGCCCAGCTCGCCGTTGTTGATGCCGTGGCGAATCTGCCACAGCTCGTCGCGGTAGCGGTAGTTCTGGCTGACGAACACGCGCTCCTTGCGGCCCTTCATCCACTCGGCGAACTCCTTGGCCTCGTCGAGGTCGTCGCAGAGGGGCTTTTCTATCAGCACGTCCTTGCCGGCGAGCACGGCCTTTTTGGCGAAGTCGATGTGCGCGTAATGCGGCATGACTATCACCACCAGGTCGGCCTCCAGCTCGAGGGCCTTGTCATAGTCGGTGAAGCACATGTCGTCTCTCAGGCCCCACTTGTCCTGGGCCTTTTTCAGCGTCTCCGGCGTCCTGACGACCAGGGCTGCCAGCTCGGAGTTGGGGTCGTCGGCTATGAACTGGAGCCAGCTCTCGCCCCAGTAGCCATAGCCCACCTGGATTATTTTCATATAGTTACCTCCGGGGCTCAATAGCGGGCTACCAGCTCCTGCATGAAGTTCACGAACTGATAGGTGCACTTCCTGTCGAACTCGTGCATCTCCTCCAGGCAGTTGTAGTGCTGCTCGGGCAGGATGAAGGCGGGCTCCGCCATGAGTATCATATTTTCCTTGCGCTTGGCCTGCGCGCAGATGGCATGCATTATCACGTCGAAGTCGATGATGCCCTCGCCCAGGCAGCAGCCCTTGAATATCATGGGCATGTCCTGCCAGAGATGCTCAAACACGGGGTTGTTCACGACCTTGAAGTCCTTGAAGTGCGCGGCCACGGCCCAGGGGGCGAGATACTCCACGTCGGCCATGGGGTCGCAGCAGATTACCGCGCCGTTGCCGATGTCGAACATGCCGCCGATGTTGGGGTGGTCTATCTCCTCCAGGATACCGGCTATCTCCTTGCCGGTGAAGTCGCAGTGGTTCTCATAGGCCATCATGATGTTGGTGCCCTCCAGGGCCCGGCCCAGCTCGCGCATATTGGCCACGACGAACTTCTTGACATCCTCGAACTTGACGTCCTTGTTGTAGCGGCTGTACTTGACCTCCAGCTTGCCGTAGCCGCCGCCCAGGGTGTCGGCGCCGAAAATCTCGCAAATCTCGATTATCTTGTCCAGATACTTGCGGGCCTCGGCGGGGGGCATGCCCATCTCACCGGTGGCGGGGTGCGGCAGCCCGGCCAGGCTCATGCCGGGAATGCAGTAGACCACGTAGTGGACGTCCGCCTCCTTGGCGAGGGCGGCCATCTCGCGCACGTAGCCCATGTCCTCAAAGGCCAGGTAGCCCCCGTCGTACTTCTCGTCCTCCGGTATACGGGGCACGGGCATCATGGAGAGCGAGTGGGCACCCATGCGCTTGCACTCCTCTATGTACCAGATGAAGGAGTCGCGGCCGGGCTTCAGGCTCTCGGGGCAGCGGTTGGCGAACTGCTGGAAGCCAACTTTGAAATTGAAGCTGTTGTTCATCGGCTCAGCCTCCCGGTGCCTCTCAGAGCCTCTCGAGCGGCAGGGGCTCGAAGGTGGTGTGCAGGTCGACCACGTGCCCGGTCTCGGCGGACTTGTAGGCGGCCTCGATAATCTCTATCACGTGGCGGGCGTGCTCGACGGTGCCGTAGGGCGGGATGTCGTTGAGTATCCAGTCGGCCAGCTGGTTGATGTCCTCGAAGATGTGGGACTCGCCCAGGCGGACCTGGTGGTCGTTCAGGTGGGGCATGCCCATGTTGTCGCGGATGAACTTCAAATCGAGATTCTGGGGATCGTAGAGCTGGACCTCGCCGTTGCGGCCCACAATCTTGCCGTCCATGATGCGGCCCTCGGTGCCGAAGGTGATGGTGCTGAAGCCGTTGTGGTTGCCGAAGTCGCCCTTGAGCGAGGTGTAGACCACGCCGAAGAAGGCGTCGCCGAAGTCGAGTATCATCTGGGTGGAGTCGTCGACCTCGGAGTCGATGTGCTTGCCGTCGAACTCATAGTCGTGGTAGCGCTGGCCGGAGAGGGCGGTGACGCGCTTGGCAGGGCCGTAGATGCCGGTCATGGCGTGCAGGGCGTAGACCGTGCAGTCCCAGATGGGGCCGCCGGCGGGCTGCTTGAAGTACCAGGTGGGGTCAATCTTGGGCATGCCCTCGCCAAGGTCGCGGTTGGGCTGCCAGCAGTGCCATAGGAGCACGCCCTCGGAGCCGCCTATGGTCCAGCTGGGGATGCCTATCTCGCCGGTGAGTATGGCCTTGCGCATGCGGCGCAGGGCGGGGGAGGTCATCTGGCCGGGGGAGGAGACGAGCTTGACGTTGTACTTCTTGGCCTCCTCAATCATGATGGTCGCCTCCTCGGTGGAGACGGTCATGGTCTTGTTGAAGTGCACATGCTTGCCGGCGTGGATGGCGGCCATGCCCTGCTCGAAATGTACGCCGATGGGCGAGGCCAGGGTGACGATATCGACGGTGGGGTCGGCCAGCAGCTCCTCATAGCTGGTGTAGTAGTGGGGGACATTGAACTTTTCAGCCACGTATTTCGCGCGCCCGGGCACGGGGTCCATTACCGCCGCGGTGTAGACCAGGTCGCACTCATCGGGGAATACCGTGTGCTGGCAAACGGACTGTATGCCCGTGGAGCCGCAGCCGGCCACGCCGATACCGAGTTTAGTCATAGGATTTTCCTCCTTGTGTTTTATTTTTTCTTTAACGCGGGGCGTGTCAGCCCTTGACCGCGCCGCTTACAGTCATCGCCTTTTCAACCTGGGCGCTGAAAAGGGTGTAGACGAGTACGGTGGGTATGCTGGCGATGACCATGGTGGCGCCCATGGCACCCCAGTCGGTGGTGTACTCGCCCTGGAAGAAGAGCAGGCCCAGCGGGAGCGTCTTGAGCTCGTCGCGGGTGAGCAGGATGAGCGCCAGGTTGTACTCGTTCCAGACGCTCATGAACACGAAGATGGCCACGGTGGCTATGGCCGACTTGACGTTCGGCACGATTATCCGCAAAAAGCAGGTCCAGATTGACGCGCCGTCCAGACAGGCCGACTCCTCGAGCTCAAAGGGCAGGCTGCGCATGTAGCCGTACAGCACCATGATGGAGAACGAGAGGTTGAAGGCCGTATAGGGCACGATGACGGCCCAGAGCGTGTTGTTTATGTGCAGGTCGCGCACCAGCACGGCTATGGGTATCATGATGCACTGCAGGGGAAGGAAGAGGCCTATCATGGTGAGTACGCGCAGGAAGGTCTGCCCGCGGAAGCGCATGCGCGCCGTGGCGTAGGCGAACATGGTGGAGAAAGCTATGACAAAGACTATGACGGCCGCCGTCACCTTGACGCTGTTCATGAAGTAGACAGGCAGGTTGAAGGTCTCCCAGGCCTTGACGTAGTTCTCAAAGCGCAGCGTCTGCGGGGGGCCGAAGGGGTTGGTGGTGAAAATCTCCATGTTGTCCTTGAAAGAGTAGAACAACATCCAGATGATGGGGTAGAGGTTGACGACCGCGTATATGTAGAGGACGAATTTGAAGAACACGGTGCCGACAGTGAAATGTTTGCGGTGATGATGTTGTAATGTCATTGCAGCGACCCCCGTTCCTCAGTATATTATGCGTTCACGGGCGACCGCCTTGTTGATTATGATGGAGACGATCAGGCACTGGACCACCAGCATAATCGCGGACGCGCAGCCGTAACCGTAGTTGCCGACTTTGAAGGCGGAGCGGTACATGAGGTAGGTCAGGGTGTATGTCGAGGTGCCGGGACCGCCGCCGGTCATGATGTTCATGGTGGCGAAGGCGTTGAGGCCGCCGGTGATGGCGATTATCAGGCAGTATTTGTAGCTCTCCTGCATCAGCGGCAGCGTGATGCGCAGATGCGCCTTGAACTTGCTGCAGCCGTCTATCTGCGCGGCCTCGAAGTAGTGCTCGGGGATGGAGTTGGCCGCGGAGAGCAAAAGAATGAACTGGTAGCCGGTGAACTGCCAGGTGTTGACTATGGCGATGGCCACGATGCCGGAGTCCCCGTCGCCCAGCCAGTTCTGGCGGTATTCGAGGCCCATGAGCTCGAAAATCTTGTTGATGAGGCCGTACTCGGCGTTGTACATGGACAGCCAGAGCTGCGCGACAACGGTTATGGACAGCACCGCGGGGAGATAGTAGGTGATGCGGAAGAACTTCTTCTCAAATCTGCCGGAGTCCTTGACGGCGAAGGCCAGCAGGGTGGCCACGGGAATCTGGATGCAGGTCTGCACCAGGGCGAAGATGATGCCGTTTTGTAAGCCGGTGTAGAAGATGGGGTCCTTGAAGAGCCGGATGTAGTTGTCCATGCCCTTGAAAGTGGAGGGGTTGAGACCGTCCCACTCGGTGAAGCTCTTGGTGAACAGTATGACCAGAGGGTAGAGGACCATGACGCATATCAGTATCATGGTGGGCGCTATCAGCGCCAGAATCATCGCTTTGTTGCCTAAGTATTTTTTCATTTGCCGCCCCTTTCTTTATTCCAAAGGAGGAGCCGTGAGGCCCCTCCTTCGTGGATCGTCCGATAAGGGGAGACTAGTCTCCGGTGACCAGGGCTATGCTCTCGATGAAGTCCTCGGCGGTCATAACGCCGGCGAGCAGGCTCTGGGTGCCCTCACCGAGGACGGTGTAGAGCTCGGTGTTGGTGCCGCTGCCAGCCATGACGGTGGTGCTGGTGGCCTCCTGGATGGCCTCGGAGAGCTTGGCGTTCATGGCGGACTGCTCGACCTCCATCGGCTTGTCGCAGCGGACGGCGATGGTGGTGGAGCCGCGCTGGGTGTAGTTGTACTCGGCGTACTTCTCGGCCAGGTAACAGGCCACGTCGATGGCGACGTCGTAGTTCTCGCTCCAGGTGCAGACGCTCAGGCCGGCGGGGGTGCCGGTGCCGCCGATGAAGGCGTGCTGGGAGGTCTCATACTCCTCCTCGGAGGCGGCGGGGATGGGAATCCAGTCGGCGGCGTCGCCGAGGTACTGCTCGGTGGTGGGAATCTCCCACTGGCCGTTGAGGAACATGGCGGCCTGGCCGTTGTACCAGAGGTTGGTGGCCTGCTCGTAGTTCAGCGTGGTGACGCCGTCGGGGAAGGCGCCGGCGGCGGCAAGGGCCTCGAGGTCCTGGGCGGCCTTCAGGTAGCCCTCCTCGCGGATGCTGTGGCTGCCGTCGTGCAGGCTGCTGAGGCC
This sequence comes from uncultured Oscillospiraceae bacterium, assembly GCA_944385765.1. Taxonomy (GTDB): domain Bacteria; phylum Bacillota; class Clostridia; order Oscillospirales; family Oscillospiraceae; genus Scatomorpha. The sequence goes on along the minus strand of CALWYL010000002.1, from coordinate 49,692 downwards.
GTCGGGGATGTAGCGGGTGACCAGGGCGTCATAGAGGGCGTTGCATATCCACTGCTCCTTGCCGAAGATGGGCAGGGTGGTGATGCCGGCGGCGGAGAAGGTCTCGGCGGCGGCTATCCACTCCTCGATGGTGCGGGGAATCTCCACGCTGTTCTCCTCGAAGATGGTCTTGTTCACGAAGAGCAGGCCCACCTCGGTGCCGGTGTAGGGCAGGGTGTAAATCTTGCCGTCCTCGTCATAGAACTTGCTGTAGGCGGCGGGCAGGACCTTCTCCACAAAGCCGTTGGCGGTGACTTCCTCGGTGAGGTCCTGCACCGCGCCGGCCTCTATCATGGAATCAAGTATATCGACGGAGCCGACAGCGAAGATGTCGGGCATGTCGCCGGTGGCGACCATGGACTTGAGCTTCACGCCGTCGTCAGCCGGCATGGGGTCGAGCTCCAGGGTGACCCAGGGCATGTCCTCGGCCAGGCACTCAACGGCGTAGTCGTAGGGCAGGATGGTGTCGTCGTCGGAGTAGCGCACATAGACGCGCAGAGTCACGGGCTCATGCTCGCCTTCGCCGCTGGGCTCCTCCCCGCTGGGCTCTTCGCCGCTGGGGGCCTCGCTCTCGGCGGGGGCCGGAGTCTCTTCCTCTGCGGGCTCGGAGCCGCAGGCTGCCAGGCTCAGCAGCATCACGGCTGCCAGGAGAAATGCTAGGATCTTCTTCATTTTTTTGCCTCCCTTTTCCTTATTGTTTTTTGCCGCCGGGGCTCATCTCCCGCCGGCCGTCCAACTTCTATGAGTTGTATGATACAAGGATTATAAGGTAATGGCTGTGGAATGTACAGGTAAAAATGAAACATTTCTAGTAAAAAACGAACCTGTTGACACCTCATGTGTGTAATATCGTGAAACTGTACAATATCAAAAATGCAAATATGTCAATTTTGACGAGGGGAGGCCGCGGGCGCGGCGCGGGAGAGCCCCACAAACAAGATGGGACATAAAAGAACCATCTTGACAAACATAAAACAATACATTAACATACAAGTGAGCCGCTGTGAGGCGAGGTTGTATTATCTAACAGTATAATGTGGAAAGGAGAAAAATGCCGCCGCCGGCGGCATGTGGAAGCGAACATGAAACCTGAGAAAAAAGCGAGTGAGATGACGGTCAAGGAGCTGGCCGCCTATATCGACCAGTCCGTCCTCAAGCCGGAGTTCACGCAGGACGATATACGCAAGTATATCCAGGAGGGCATAGACTACGGCTGCCGCACGGTCTGCATCAACCCGGCGTCGCTGGACATCGCCGCCGAGCTCTGCGCCGGCACCGACACCAAGATATGCGTGGTCTGCGACTTCCCCTTCGGGCTGTCCACCACGGCCTCCAAGTGCTTGCAGGCCGAGGAGTACTGCAAGCGCGGCGACATCTTTGAGCTGGACGTCGTGGCCAACTACGGCTGGATACGCAGCGGGATGTGGGACGCGGTGCGCGACGACGTGAAGGCCGTCTGCGACGTCTGCCACAAGTACGGCGTGGCCGTGAAGGTCATACTGGAGACCGACGCCCTCACCAAGGAGGAGATAATCAAGGGCACCAAGGCCGTGGTGGCGGCCGGGGCCGACTTCGTGAAGAGCTCCACCGGCTTCTACACCGGCGGGCCCTGCGTGGGCGCCACCGAGGAGGTCGTGGAGCTGATGATGGAGAACGCCGAGGGCAAGGCCAAGGTCAAGGGCTCCGGCTGCATCCGCACGCGCGAGCACTTCCTGCGCCTCATTGACATGGGCATAGACCGCATGGGCATAGGCTACCGCTCCACGCCCGTGGTGCTGGGGCTGAAGGAGCAGTAAGGCGCGCCAGGGCGCTTAAGACGGGGCGGGGCACGGCTCACGGGCCCCGCCCCAATGTGAAGACGCCGCTCCGGCGGCGCCGGCGGCGGGACGGCCGCGCTGAAGGCGGATATATATTATCGGAGGTACGGATATGCTGATTCCCAATTATTTTGAGAACACGTCGGTGCTGAAGGTGGGCGCGTTGCCGGCGCACGCCTATTTCATACCCGCCGAGGACGCGGAGACGGCGCTGCTCAGGCGGGAGAACTCGCGCTGCTTCATCAGCCTGGACGGCACGTGGCGCTTCCGCTACGAGCCCAATGTGCGGCTGCTGGAGCGGGAATTCTGGCTGGAGGGCGCGGAGCCGGAGGGCTTTGTGCCCATGCAGGTGCCCTCGGTCTGGCAGACGCAGGGCTATGACCGGCCGCAGTACACAAATATACGCTATCCCTTCCCCTTTGACCCGCCGTATGTCCCCTACGAGAACCCCTGCGGGGTCTATGTGCGCTCCTTCTATCTGGAGAAGCGGCCGGGGAAGGCCTACGAGCTCTACTGCGAGGGCGTGGACAGCTGCGGCTATATCTGGATAAACGGGCACTTCGTGGGCTACCGGCAGGGGGCCTATGACACCGTGGGCTTCGACGTGGGCGATTATCTGGCGGACGGGGAGAACACCGTGTGCTTCCTGGTGCTCAAGTGGTGCGACGGGAGCTATATCGAGGACCAGGACAAGTTCCGCTTCTCGGGCATCTTCCGCAGCGTGTACTTGCTGGAGCGGGACGAGCGGCACATACGGGACATAAAAATCACCACGGCCATACGCGGCGGCAGGGCGGAGATAGGCGCGGAGTGGAGCTTTTCCCGGCCTGGCGCGGAGACGGCGGTGGGATACGCCCTGCTCTCCCCCGAGGGGGAGCGTCTGGCGGAGGGGGAGGCCTCCGGCGGCGGGCTCTGCCTCACCGTGGACGGGCCCCGGCTGTGGACGGCGGAGACGCCGGAGCTCTACACCCTGCTGCTCCACTGCGGCACGGAGTATATCGCCCAGCGCGTGGGCATCAGGGAGGTGCGCATAGCGGAGGACCTCAGCGTGAGGGTGAACGGGCAGAGCGTGACCTTCAACGGCGTCAACCGGCACGACAGCGACCCCGCCACGGGCAGCGCCTGCTCGCGCGAGCAGCTGCTGCGCGACCTGCTGATGATGAAGGCGCACAACATCAACGCCATACGCACCTCGCACTATCCGCCGCAGCCGGAGATGCTGGAGCTCTGCGACGAGCTGGGCTTCTACGTCATAGACGAGGCGGGGATAGAGTCCCACGGCACCGAGGCGCTCTACGGCGCCGAGGCGCAGATAGGCCGGCTGGCCGACGACGAGCGCTTCCGGGAGGCCATACTGGACCGGGTGCGCAGCATGGTGCTGCGCGACCGCAACCACGCCTGCGTGCTCATCTGGTCCATGGGCAACGAGTCCGGCTACGGGCGCAACTTCGCCGAGGCGCTCAGCTGGACCAAGCGGACCGACCACAGCAGGCTGACGCACTATGAGTCCTCTATCTGGCCCTACAGGGACGGGGAGTATGACATGAGCTGCCTGGACCTCTACAGCCGCATGTACCCCAGCCTGGAACTGATAGAGGAATACCTGAACTCGCAGCCCCGGCGCCCGCTGGTGCTATGCGAGTACTCCCACGCCATGGGCAACGGCCCCGGCGACCTGGAGGACTACAGGCGGCTGATGCGCCGCTATCCGGCTTTCTGCGGCGGATTTGTGTGGGAGTGGTGCGACCACTCCGTGCTTGTCCGCGCGGAGGACGGAGGAGAGAGGTACCTGTACGGCGGCGACTTCGGCGAACAGCCGCACGACGGGAACTTCTGCATGGACGGACTGGTATATCCCGACCGAAGGGCGCACACGGGCCTGCTGGAGTACAGGCAGGTCCTCCGTCCCGTGCGCCTGGCGGCGGTCGATTTGGGAAAAGGCGAATTTACGTTCGAGAACGTGCGGGATTTTGTGAGCCCGCGGAGCGACCTGTGCCTGGAGTATTCGCTGGTGCAGGACGGAGAGGAGCTGCTCTCGGGCAGCCTCCGGGGAGAGGCGGTGGACATCGCGCCCCACGGCAGGCGGACCATCAAACTGGCGCTGCCGGAGCTCAGCGGAGACCTGGCCTATATCCTGTTCACCTGGCGCGGCGAGCGCGCCCCGGTGGAGGGCCTGGAGCTGGGCTTTGACCAGGTGGTGCTGCGCGACCAGGTGAGGAGCATCCCCCGCCGGGGGCCCGTGGCCCCCATGGAGGCGGAGGAGAGCGAGCGCACGCTGTCGGCCGGGACGCGGGGCGTGCGCAGCCTGGTGTGGAGCCGGGAGACCGGCATGCCGCTGGCGATGGGCACGCTGCTCAGCGCGCCCATGAGCTTCAACATCTGGCGCGCGCCCACGGACAACGACCGCTACATCCGGCAGGATTGGGAGCGGGCCGGCTATGACCGGGTCATCCAGCGGGCCAAGGCTTTCGGGTGGAGGAGGGACGGCTCCACCCTCGAGCTGAGGACCCATGTCTCGCTCTGCGCGGTGAGCCTCAGCAACATAATGGAGATAGACTGCCTCTGGCGGGCCGACGACAGCGGGCGGGTCTCGCTGAGCGTGGAGGCGGAGCGCAACACGGCCCTGCCCTACCTGCCGCGCTTCGGGCTGAGGCTGTTCGTGCCGCGCTTCTGGAGCCGGGCCGCCTATCAGGGCTACGGGCCCATGGAGAGCTACGCGGACAAGCACCAGGCCGCCAGGCTGGGCTGCTTTGAGGAGCGCGCCGGCGGGAGTTTTGAGCACTATTTGCGCCCGCAGGAGAGCGGGAGCCACTGGAACTGCAGCCGCCTGGAACTGAGGGATGACGACGGCGTGCGCCTGGTGCGCATAAACTCGCGCTCGCCCTTCTCCTTCAGCTTCTGCGAGTACACCCAGGAGGAGCTGGCGGCGAAGGCCCACGACTTCGAGCTGGAGCGCTGCGAGCACAACGTGCTGTGCATAGATTTCGCCCAAAGCGGGGTGGGCTCCAACAGCTGCGGGCCGGAACTGAGGCCGGAGTACCGCGCGGACCAGAGCCATTTCTCCGCGGAGATAGAGTTCGACATAGTCTCAGACTGACCGGGAGGGACGACATGGCTTTTGATTTTGCCGCCAGGATAGACCCCGGGGAGCCCAGGCCCATATACCTGCAGCTGCTGGACATCATAGCGCGCCAGATAGGCGACGGGAAGCTCGAGCCGGGGGACATGCTGCCCTCGGAGAACGAGTTCTGCGAGGCGTACCACATCAGCCGCACCACCGTGCGCCAGGCGCTGAGGGAGCTGGAGGAGCAGGGGCTCATCACCCGCAAGCGCGGCCTGGGCACCTATGTGACGGAGCCCAAGGTCTCGCGCCACCTGGGGAACCTGTACAGCTTTACGGACGACATGAAAAAGCTGGGGATGACCCCCAGTTCAAAGATAATGAGCTACCGCCTGGTGGACAGGGCGGACTGCCTGCTGCCCATGCAGCGCTTCCAGTCGGAGCGCCTCATAGAGGTGGTGCGCCTGCGCCTGGCCGACGGGAGGCCCATGCTCATAGAGCGCACCTACCTGCCGGTGGACCTCTGCCCGGACCTCTCGTGGGAGCGGCTGGAGACCAGCGCGCTCTACACCATACTCTCCGAGCACTACGGGCTGCAGCTCTACAAGGCCGTGGAGACCTACGAGGCGGTGGTGCTGAACAAGGAGGAGAGCCAGGCGCTGCAGTGCGAGCAGGGGCAGCCGGCGTTCCTGCTCAAGCGCTCCACCTGGGACGCCGAGCTCAGGCTGATAGAGTACACCGTGTCGGTCATGCCCAGCTCGCGCTCCAAATTCGAGATAACCATGTATCACGACAGCGTGGAGATAGCCAGAAAGCCCCTCTGAACGGCTTATGGAGGCGCGGATGAGACACACGAGCATACATCAGAAACTGACGAGGTCGTATCTCTCGCTGATTGTCGCGGTGGCCGTGCTGATGCTGGCCGGCTTCCTACTGACGATATGGCTGAGCACGCTGCCCAACATCAGGCTGACTATGCAGAGCAAGCTCACCGAGCTGCAGAACCGGCTCAACAGCCAGATGGACTATCTGGAACAGGCCGCGGACACGGCCTTCCTGGACCTCAACGACCTGGACGGCGCGCTGCTGTTCGACGAGAACGCCAACAGCGTGCTCAAATACGGGAATATAACCCAGAGCCTGTACCTGCTCAGGCAGGTCTACGACGACATTGAGTCCGCCGTGCTCTTCGGGGCGGACGGCGAGATATACGCGGGCAACAACATAATGGAGGACAGCCTGAGGGAGGACTTCGACCCCGGGCTGCACGAGGCGCTGGAGGATGCGCACGGCAGGACGCTCAGCCTGGGGCTGCGCCTGGTGCCGGCCATAGACCCCGAGCGGCCGGTGCTCCTGGCGGGCAAGCTGCTGCGCTACATAGACAACAGCCGGGCGATAGGGTATCTGTATGTGGCGGCCGACCACGAGCTGCTGGACGCGCTGTACGCCGAGTCGATTATCACCGAGGGGCAGCAGATTTTCCTCTGCGCGGACGACGGCACCGTGCTCTCATCCACGGAGGAGTCCGCCGAGGGCAGCGTGCTGGAGGCGGCGTGCCTGGACGGCGAGCGGGTGTTCGCCAGGCATGAGGGGCGGCTGTACCTGAGGCGGCAGGCCTATTCCGAGAGCCTGAACGCCACCATAGTGCTCATGTTCCCCGTGCTGGAGCTCTACCGCGACAGCATAGCGTCGATACTGCTGATACTGCTCTCCGCCGCGGCGGGGCTGGGGCTGGCCATATTCGAGTCGGGCAGCATAGCCAGGCGGCTGCTCAACCCGCTCAACGAGCTGGCGAAAAACGCCGACGAGATAAGGGACGGCAACATGGACATGAGGTGCGAGCTGCAGTCGGACGACGAGATAGGCGCCCTGGCCTCCAGCTTCAACAGCATGCTGGACAGGATAGAGACCCTGATGGGGCAGATAGAGCGCGAACAGCAGGAGAAGCTGAGGACGGAGCTGGCCGTGCAGCAGAACCGCATACAGCCGCACTTCCTCTACAACGCGCTCAACTCCATTTCCACCCTCTGCGAGATGGGGCAGCTGGAGGAGGCCTCCGGCATGTCCATGCTGGTGGCGCAGTACTACCGGCGGGTGCTGAGCGACGGCAAGGACGTCGTCACCCTGGAGCAGGAGCTCCGCTGCGTCGAGCTGTATCTGCAGATAGTGAAGCTGGGCCGGGGCGAGTCCCTGGAGTACAGCATCAGCTGCGAGGACGCGGTGAAGCGCGCGCCCATACCGAAAATGACGGTCCAGCCGCTGGTGGAGAACTCGGTGAAGCACGCCTTCCGCCTCTCCAGGGGCAACAGGATAGAGGTCCGGGCGCGCTCCGAGGGCGGCCGGGCCGCCATAAGCGTGCTGGACAACGGAGAGGGAATGGACAGAGAGACGCGGGAGCGGCTGCTGCACGGGCAGAGCGAGGGCCACTTCGGCATATACAGCGTGAACGAGCGGTTCAAACTGCTCTGCGGCGAGTCCTTCAGGCTCGACGTGAGGAGCGCCCCCGGAGAGGGGACGGAGATAACGCTGCGCTATGACCCGCGGCAGATAGCCGGTTATGGCGCGGCGACCACGACAGGAGGGGAGAAGAGTGCTGAAAGCCCTGCTGGCTGAGGATGACGATATTTTCGCCCGCTATGTCCAGAGATGCGTGGACTGGGAGACCATAAAGACGGAGCTCGCCGGCCGCGCCAGGACGGGGGACGAGGCGCTGGAGCTGGCGGAAAAGCTGCGGCCGGACATCATAATAATGGATGTGGAGCTGCCCGGGCCCAGCGGCCTGGACTGCATAGCCCGTCTCCGGGAGAGCCGCCAGAGCTGTGAGATACTGCTGGTGACGGGGCACGACGAGTTTGAATACGCGCAGAGCGGGGCGAAGTACGGCGTGACGGACATCCTGCTCAAGCCCATGCCGCGGCGGGCCCTGGAACTGGCGCTGGAGAATGCGGTGAACGAGCACTGGGCGAAGCGGATATCCGCCGCCGCCATGAGCGGCTACATGGGTTCCGGGGAACCCGCGGCGCTGGAGCTGCTGGAAGAGGGGGCCGCGGAGCAGTCGGTCCTCGGCCTGGCGTCGGCCATAGTGAAGCGGGTGCGGGAGAACGACGTCTACCACATAAACGAGGCCATAACCCAGTACCTGCTGGCGGTGGACCGCCGGCCGGCGCCCTACAACCACATCTTCTGGCTGGACGCCTTCCCGGCGCTGCTGTGCTTCGAGCTGCTGCGCGGGGACCCGGCGGAGGAGGCGCCGTCACCGCTGAACGACCGGCAGAAGCTGCTGGAGACGGTGCAGGGCGCGGTGCTGTCCGAGACGATAAACCAGACGCTGTTCGAGCTGTGCAGCCGCACGGCGGCGGCGCTGGCGAACAGGCCGCAGCCCAACAGCACCCATGTGACGGACAAGGCCTATTACAACATCCAGAAGTACTACCCCGACCCCAAATTCAACGTGAGCACCCTGGCGGAGATGATGCACTTCCACGAGGGCTATTTGCGGAGGATATTCAAGGCGTCCTTCGGCAAGTCGCCGGCCGCCGTGCTCAAGGAGACGCGCATGGCGGCGGCCAAAAAGCTGCTGGAGGAGGGGGACATGCAGATACAGCAGGTGGCGAGGTCCGTGGGTTTTGAGGACGCCTCGTATTTCAGCAAGTGCTTCAAGCAGTACTACGGCTATTCGCCCTCCGACATAAAGTAGTGAAAACGGCTCCCCCGTGAAATGGGGGAGCCGTTGTGTTTGGGGTGGATGGCGGCGGAAAACGGGGGGCGCTCAGGCGCCCTCCAGTGGGGAGAGCGGGGCGCTGAAGGCGATGGCGCGGGGGGTCTTGACCCGGTCGAACTCCACCAGGTAGGCCCGGCGGTCGTAGTCCAGGGAGCGGACGGTGCCGGGGCCGAAGACGCGGTGGAGGACCCGGTCCCCCTCGCAGAAGGCGGCGCGCTCATCCTCCCGGCGCAGGCGCTCCGCGGCCTGGCGCACATAGCTCCGGGCCTCCTCTATCAGCCCCTCCCGGGGAGGGGCTGTGTAGTCCAGCAGGGACTGGTCTATGTCCAGGATGAAGCGGGAGGGGTAGCGCGGGGCGCCGTCCGGCGCGCGGCCGCCGGCGGCGGAGAGGAAAAGCGCCCGCCGCGCGCGGGTCACGGCCACAAAGGCCAGCCGGCGCTCCTCCTCCATGCCGGGCAGGGTGCGGACGCGGCGGGAGGGGAACACGCCCTCGTTCAGCCCGCAGAGGAACACATAGGGGAACTCGAGGCCCTTGGCCGAGTGCACCGTCATCAGCCGCACGCGGTCGCCGCTGTCCGACGCGTCGCTGTTGGTGAAGAGGGCCACGTGCGCGAGGTAGTGCTCCAGGGTGCTCTCCTCCCCGCAGCTGGTCTCGTAGTCGTGGATGGACTGCTTGAGCTCGGCCAGGTTGTCCAGGCGCTCCTGGCTGCCCTCCGTGCGCAGCATCTCCTCGTAGCCGCTCTCGCTGAGCAGTTCGCCGAGCAGCTCGGCTATCCGCCGCCCGGAGCAGCTCCCGGAGTGCAGCTCGATGAGCGAGATGAACTGCCGGGCCCTGGTGCCGCGGAATATGGGCTCGTCCACCGTGCGCCTGAGGGCCTGGTAGAGCGTGCAGCCATTCTCCGCGGCGTAGTCCTTGAGGAAGCGCATGCGCCGCTCGCCCAGGTTGCGCCGGGGGACGTTGGCTATGCGCAGGAAGGAGAGGTCGTCCTGATAGGCGGCCATGCGCAGATAGCTGAGGGCGTCCTTCACCTCGGCGCGGGAGAAGAACTGCGTGCCGCTGTAGATGGAATAGGGCATCTGCGCGGCGAGCAGCGCCTCCTCCAGCTCACGCGTCACATAGTGCGCGCGGTAGAGCAGGCAGATGTCGCGGAAGGCCACGCCCTCCTCGCGCAGGGCGGCTATGCGGGTGACTATCCACTCGGCCTCGGCCTGGGCCGAGGGGGCCAGGTGGCAGGCGACGCGCCGCCCGGAGGGCAGGGTGGGGACGAGCGATTTGGGGATGCGCTGGCTGTTGGCGGAGATGAGGGAGTTGGCCGCGGCGAGTATCTCCGGCGTGGAGCGGTAGTTCTCCATCATCATGATGGTGCGCACCTGGGGGAACTTCCTGTCAAAGTCCAGCAGGAAGCGCACGTCGGCGCCGCGCCAGGTGTAGATGGTCTGGTCCGGGTCCCCCACGATGAAGAGGTTGCCGTGGTAGGCGCAGAGCACCTCCATCAGGCGGTACTGTGGCTCGTCTATGTCCTGGAACTCGTCTATCATGATGTACTCCAGGCGCTGCTGCCACTTGAGGCGGATGTCCTCACGCTCTTTGAAGATGTGCAGCGTGAAAATGATGAGGTCGTTGTAGTCCAGGGCAAAACAGCGCTTTTCCTGGTAGAGATAGCCGTAAAAGATGATGTCGCGGGGGGAGGTGGCCTCCTCGTACTTTTCCCGCAGGGCCTCCGGGGACATGGCCAGCATGTCCAGATAGTAGTCCGGCCGCTCCTTGAGCTTGAGAATCTCTATCATGTCGCGCGCGGCGGAGAAGGTCATGTCCCTCAGCGTCAGGCCGCGCTCCTCGTATATTATGCGCAGCATGGCGTCGATGTCGGAGTTGTCCAGCACGAGAAAGCTCTTGGGGTACTGCACGGCGTGGCTGTCCTCCTGCAGCACGGAGACACAGAAGCCGTGGAAGGTGTTGATATATCCGGTGTCATTGTCGCCGGTCAGGCCGTGGATGCGCGCCCTCATCTCGTTCGCGGACTTGTTGGTGAAGGTGACGCAGAGGATGTTGCCCGGCAATATGCCGAGCTCGTTCACCAGATAGGCGAAGCGGGCGGTGAGCGCGCGCGTCTTGCCGGAGCCCGCGCCGGCTATCACGCGGACCATGCCCTCGGTGGATGTCACGGCCTCGCGCTGCGCGCTGCTGAGGCCGCGCAATATATCGCTCATGGTCATCCCTCCCGTGGACATTGTAGCAGGAGCCGGGGAGATTTGCAAATGGGGCGTGCGCTTGACGCCGCGCGCGGGGCGGTGATAAAATCGGGCATATCACGGAGAGGGGGGCGGTGCGGCTTGGAGCCGATAATCAGGGCCGTGGAGGCCAAGGGGATATTGACAAAATCGGACCTGCCGGTGAGCGACTACTCGGCAAACCCCTATGTGGGCTGCACACACGGCTGCCGGTACTGCTACGCCTCCTTTATGAAGCGCTTTACCAACCACCAGGAGCCCTGGGGCGGTTTCCTGGATGTGAAGTACTGGCCGGAGATAGGGAATCCGCAGAAGTACGCCGGGAAAGAGGTATTCCTGGGCTCGGTGACCGACCCCTATCTGCCGCAGGAGGCGGAATACAGACGCACGAGGGCGCTGCTGGAGCAGCTCGCGGGCAGCGGGGTCAAGCTGAGCATAGCCACCAAGAGTGACCTGGTGCTGAGGGACCTGGAGCTCATCAGGACCTTCCCCGGCGCGCGCGTCTCCTGGTCCATAAACACCCTGGACGAGGGATTCAAGGACGACATGGACCGCGCCGTCAGCATAGAGAGGAGGTTTGCCGCCATGGAGGAGTTCCACCGCGCGGGAGTGCGCACCACCTGCTTCATCTCGCCGATATTCCCCGGGATAACCGATGTGGAGGCCATAATCATGAGGGCCCGGGAGCACTGCAACCTCATCTGGCTGGAGAACCTCAACCTGAGGGGCGGCTTCAAGGGGGACATCATGGGCTACATAGGGCGGAGGCAGCCCCGGCTGCTGAGCCTCTACCGCGACATCTATGAGCGGGGAGACATGGGCTACTGGGAGCTGCTGGATGGGCGGCTGCGGGAGTTCTGCGCCCGCCTGGGGCTGGACTATGTGACGGACGACGACAGCATGCGCCGGCCGTTTGAGGCCACGCCGGTGGTCGTCAACTACTTCTACCACGAGCGGATAAAGAAATCCGCCGGGAAGGGGGGCGGAGGCCGTGCCTGAGCTGCCGGAAGTGGAGACGGTGAGGCGGGTGCTCCGCGCCCAGTTGCCGGGCGCGCGCTTTGGCCGCTCCACCGTGCTGAGCCCGGAGGCGGCGGCCCACCCGGGCGCGGAGGATTTCTGCCGGGCCCTGGAGGGGCGCGCCGTGGAGGAGGTGGAGCGGCGGGGTAAATTCCTGGTGTTCCGCCTCGGCGGCGGGGCGAGGCTGGTGGTCCACCTGCGCATGACCGGCAGAGTGCTGCTCTGCCCGGCGTCATACCCGCCGGAGAGGCACACCCGGGCGGTGATGGCCGTGAGCGGAGGCCGCGAGCTGCGCTTCTGCGACCAGCGGCGCTTTGGGCGGCTCTGGCTGCTGCTCCCGGGCGAGAGGGACGTGTACAGCGGCATGGAGAACCTGGGGCCGGAGCCTTTTGACCCCGCGCTCACGGCGGAATACCTGCGCTCAGCGCTGGGCCGGCGCAGGAGGGCGGTGAAGGAGTGCCTGATGGAGCAGGGCGTGGTGGCCGGCATCGGCAACATCTACTCGGACGAGATACTCTTCGATGCGCGCATAGACCCGCGGCGGGCGGCCTGCACCCTGGAGGACGGGGACTGGCGGCGCCTGGCCGCGGCCATACCCGAGCGGCTGGAGTACTTCATCGAGAAAAACGCCATAACCCCGGAGGAGTATCTGCTCACCGGGGGGCGGGACTACCGCAACACGCCGTACCTGCAGGTGTATGGCCGGGCGGGCGAGCCCTGCGCGCGCTGCGGGGAGACGCTCCTCCGCGTGGTAATCGGCGGGCGGAGCAGCGTCTACTGCCCCCGCTGCCAGGGGACGAGCGAGTGAAGAGAAAAAAAGAAAAAGCCTGAAACCGGCAGGTTTCAGGCTTTTTTTGGAGCTGCTGCCCGGATTCGAACCGGGGACCTCATCCTTACCAAGGATGCGCTCTACCTACTGAGCTACAGCAGCATTTTCCGCTGAGGGGAACTCCCCACGGGGTGACCCGTGGGGAGTGGCGACCGAGAAGGGACTTGAACCCTCGGCCTCTAGCGTGACAGGCTAGCGTTCTAACCGACTGAACTACTCGGCCACAAGCGGCTTTTGTAATATACCAGAACGCAGGGGGATTGTCAAGAGTGTTTTTGAAATTTGTCCGCTTGCGGCGAAACTTTTTTTGTGCTAAAATGCAGCCAGAAATATTCCGGGAGGGATGCGCTTGAGAAGAGCTGCCGCGGCGGTGCTGATACTCTGCCTCGCCCTCTGCCTCGCGGCCCCGCAGAGCGCGATGGCGGACGGCACGGGGCTCTGCTATATCGCGCTCAACGAGAGCTTTGTGGAGTCCTCGCTGGCGTATTTTTCCGGAAGCAACGTGTATGTGCCCATAGGTTCGCTCGCCGGCTTCAGGATATATAACTCGTACCACTCGGCCAACTCCACGGCCACCCTGTTCTCCGCGAACAAGCAGATATTCTTCGAGCTCGAGAGCGGGCTCACGTACGACAACAACGACAATTACTACGACACCTCCGCCATCCAGCGCAACGGCCAGGTGTATGTGCCCGTGGGCTTTGTCTGCTCGCAGTTCGGGCTCAGCTACTCCATAATAGAGGGCTCGGGCTACGGCGACGTCTGCCGCATCAAGGACGGCTCCTACATACTCACGGACAGCCAGTTCCTCACGGCGGCGGAGAGCTACATGAGGATACTCTACAACAGCTACAGCGGCAGCGCCGGCGACGGGCCGGGCGGCGTCCCCGGAGAGGAGATGGGCGGCGGCGACCTCGTCTACCTCAGCTTCCAGGGCCTGCCCTCCGCCGCGCTCATCGACACGCTGCTCAACTACGGCGTGAACGCCGGCTTCTTCCTCACAGCCGAGGATGTGCGCAGCTCTCCGGAGACTGTGAGGCGGCTGGCGGGCGAGGGCTTCTCCCTGGGCCTGCTCAGCTCGGGGGACCTGGAGGGGGAGTATGAGGAGTTCTCCGCGCTGCTCTTCGAGGCCGCCAGGGTAAAGACCCTGCTGGTGTCCTCCGCGCCTGAGTACGCCGACGCGTGCCGCTCCGAGGCGGCGGAGGCGGGGCTGGTATATTGGGGCTACGACATAGACGGGGTCCAGGGCGGGGCCGGCATAAGCTATGCCTCCATGATAACCGCCTATATCGAGTTCCACCCGGAGCGGGCGGATGTGCGCATCCAGTGCGGCGAGCGGACTGACTCCTGCCTGGCCTCGGTGCTGCAGTATCTGCAGGAAAACGCCTTCACGGTGCGCGCCCCCAATGAAGTTGAGGCAAAATAAAAAAATCTCTTGACAACAGCGGTCGAATCTGTTAATATAACTTTCGCACCGCGTGGGGGTATAGCTCAGCTGGGAGAGCGCTTGAATGGCATTCAAGAGGTCAGCGGTTCGATCCCGCTTATCTCCACCAGAAAAAGTCCTGAAATCGTGAGATTTCAGGACTTTTTTCGTTTGGGCCGGCTCAGGCCTCTTGTTCGCCGGACTCTATCTCCGAGAGTATCAGCAGCATGCAGCTCAGGTAATTTTGCAAATCGTCGTAGCTCTCGCCGGACTCCAGGCCGAAGAGCGCCTTCATCCGCTCGAGGCGGTACACGATGGTGTTCCGGTGCAGGTGCAGGGCCTCACCGGTTTTTATCAGGCTCTTGCCGGAGCTGAGATAGTGGTACAGGGTCTCCACATACTGGCTGCCGTTCGCCACGTCGTGCTCGTGCATCTTTTTGACCAGGGTGCTTATATATGCGCCGCGGGACTGGGGGCTGAGTGAGTCGACACAGAGCCAGAGCTTGTAACTGTCGAAAAAGACGACGGGGGAGTGGTGACCCAGCTTTTTCGCCATCCCGGCGGCGAGAATGGCCTGCTGCCAGTACTGCGGGGCCTTGAAGAGGTCCGAGAAGAAGTCGCTGACCCCGGCCTGCAATCCGGTGGCCGCCATGACGCTCTTCAGGTTTTCCAGGCTCTCACCGGGCAGCTGCGCGGCGAGAGCGCAGTCGACAAGCAGCAGAAAGTGGTTCTGCATGAGCACGGTCCACGCGCGGGGGAAGATGCTCTCCAGCAGGGCCTCGAGGTAGTTATAGCGGGACTCCAGATGGAAGTCAGACATGTTGGCGGAGATTATGCAGTAAGTTGACTTGCCGGTTATCTTCAGGCTCCTGAGCCGGAGCTGGAAGATGTCCCGGCTGTTGAAGTTCCCCTGCATGAGGTCCAGTATGACCTTCTTCTGCGTGTCGCCCCGCCTGTAGTTGAGCATCTTCTGCTCGGCGGACAGCTCCTTGACCATGGCGCCGGCCACGATGCGGTAGTCCGCCTCCGGTATGTCGTCCAGGGGATGGCGCAGCTCGAGGACGATGAGGAAGCCCAGCAGCTCGTCGGAGAACACCAGGGGGATTATCCGCCGGCGGTGGGTGCTGAAATTCTCAATGTCGTAGTAGAGCAGCTCCCGGCTGCCGGAATCCTGCAGGAGCTTCGTGCCCAGGTGGCTGAGGATGGTGGCGAACTCGTAGAGGCAGTTGCTGCCCACCTTGCCCAGGACCCAGAATGGGTCGTCGATACCACGTGTGTCGGATTGAGCAATGCAGAAATAGCCGGCATCGTAAACTACTATGGGATTTTTGACTATGTCAATGCTGCAGTTGACCAGCTGCTCCAGGTTGGCAGAAAAGAACAGGGTGTTCAGCAGCTTGACCACTGCGTCGTCTGTTGCGTGCTCCATAATTTTCAAACCGCCTGTATTGTGAATACAAAGTCCAATCGACTTATGGTATTAGCATAACATTTACAGTTGGGGATTTCAATGGTATTTTGTAATAAAATAGTTTATCAGTTAGATAGATGTTAGTATAAGTAGTAAATACATACTGAGTTTAACCGTTGTCCATGCCAGGTAACGCCAATGTTCGGCCTTATATCCGGAATACATTACTATTGCCCGGATTGTCAAACACCCGGCTTGGTACAACGGCGCTTTCATATATATGGGCGCGCGATACAGCTCTCCGCAGATGAGGGCTGAGAAATTATTCATATTTTTTAAGGAGGTCATGTCAGATGAATCCCAGACTGAGAGGCGTTTATGAGGCGCTCGACCACGTAGCCACGACCGAGATAAGGCTGCCCTGGATGGACAACGGGTTTATCCCGAGGCTCTATGAGGTGGCGCGCGCGGGGGGAGACCCCATAACCGGGCAGATAGCCGAAGCCACGCTGGCGCTCATAAACAGCGGGAAGAAGCGCTTCGGCGTGGTGAACGGGGTGTACAAGGAGGTCGGCCTCCCGGTGGGCGAGACTGACGGCCCCTACGGCGCCATTGTCCTGGGGCGCGCGCTCGAGATGCTGGGCGCAGAGGTGGTGCAAATCACGGAGCCGGAAGAGTGCATGCCCATGGAGAAGCTGCGTGAGCTGCTGGAGCTCAAGAGCAACAAGGTGGTGGCCCTGCGCCGCGACAGCGACGAGGAGAACGGCAAGCTCATTGACGACCTGGACGGCGTGTTCTTCGTGGAGAAGATAGGCCCCTCCTGCGAGGGTGTGTACCACTACTCCACCGGCAACCCCCGCAACGGGGAGGATAGCCCCCTCGACACCTTCATCGCGAAAATGCACAGCGAGGGCAAGATGAGCGTGGGCTTCGGGGACTTCGGCAATGAGATAGGCTTCGGCAAGATATGGGAGCAGGCCAGGGAGATAAGCCCCTACGGCAAGAAGTGCGGCTGCCCCAAGAACGAGGGCAACATCTGCGCCTGGGCCACCGACTATCTGCTGCCCTCCAACGTCTCCAACTTCGGCGCCTACGCCGCCGTGGCCGCGCTGGCCGCCGCCACTGGCCGCCTCGACATCCTGCACACCCCGGAGATGGAGGAGACCATCATCCGCGCGGGCAAGGCCTGGGGCCTGATAGACGGCGGGCATTTCGTCTCCAACACCAACATCGACGGCATCCCCCTGGAGGGCGTGAAGGCCGTGGTGCAGCTGCTCTACACCATCACCGCGCAGTTCTACGACACCACGCCCATGACCCATCCCTGAGCGGAGGCCGCCCCGGACCCGACAGTTTATTAGCAATGGAAAGGAGCAAGAGATGAAGAAGAGAACAGCTGCTTTTGTCCTGGCGCTGCTCATGCTGCTGCCGCTGGCGCTCTCCGGCTGCGGCCAGACGGCCGAGGAGCCGGGCGCCGAGCTCAGCGGCGAGCTCGCGGGCGTGGATATGGAGCCCGTGCAGTGGAGCTTCGCCTGCCACGCCGGCTCGACCTCGTCTTATTACCTCATGGAGTGCGACTTCGCCGACGCGGTGCGCGAGCGCACCAACGGCCTGGTGGACATCACCGTCTACGCCTCCGGCGAGCTGCCCTATCAGGGCACGGAGTTCGCCCGCTGCGTGAGCGACGGCACGCTGGAGATGGCGGCCGCCCCGTTTTCCTACATATCCGGCGAATGTCCCGCCTGCGGCGTCGTCGGCTGGCCCCTGCTGGCCGGTGAGGTCGACGAGCTGGCCGTCGCCGTGGAGGCCGCCGACCCCTATATAAACAACGAGCTCAACGCCATGGGCATCACGGTCGTGGGCTACACCTCCGCGCCGATGCAGACGATGTTCGGCGTGGGCGAGACGCCGCACAGCCTGGCGGACCTGAACGGCCGCAAGCTGCGCACCTTCGACGCGTATCAGCCGGAGATAGTCGCCCACTACGGCATGAGCGCCGTGTCCATGGTCATGTCCGAGGTCCTCCCCTCCATGTCCAAGAACGTCATCGACTGCGCGCTGACCGGCATCATCGGCGCCGCAGACGTCAAGTGGTACGACACCTGCACCTGGGCCTATCTGATACCCATGAGCGCCTCGGGGGACATCGTCATGATAAACACCGAGCTGCTCAACTCCCTGCCCGAGGAGATACAGACGATAATCCTCGAGGAGGCGGATAACCTCACCAAGGCGAACGAGGAATTCGCCGCCACGTCCGTGGACTCGGCCATAGAGGAGCTGGAGGCCAACGGCTGCGAGGTCGTGTTCCCCACCGAGGAAGAGGTCGCCGAGATGACCGAGCTGGCCAAGGGCTACTGGGATAAGTGGATACAGGACTACGATCAGAACACCAAGGACTGCCTCGCCGCGGTCCGCGCCGCGGTCGGCAAATGAGCGCGGTGAACGACTGATACAGTGCGGCTGCTCCGCGCCGCCCCGCGCCGCGCGGAGCAGCCCGCTTTTCAACCTTCCATGAACCACAGCGACCGTTGTTCTTAGAAAGGGGAGAGAAATGAAAATCTGGCAAGGTTACTGCAAGGTCACGGACGTACTTGTGAGGATTGGCCTGGTCATCGGGGGCATAGCCGTGTGCGCGGCCGCGGCGCTGGTGACCGTGGACGTGTTCCTGAGGGGCATATTCAACGTATCGACCATGATAGCGGATGAGTACTCCTGCTATTTCTGCGTCGCCATGACCTTCTTCGGCGGAGCCATGGCCTACCGCCAGGGCTCGTTTATAAATGTGGACATATTCTATGCCAAGATTAAGCCGGAGGTCAGGAAATGGCTTGACCTCGTGCTCAATCTCATCGGCATAGCCTTCGTAATTTTCCTGCTGAGCAAGGCCTGGTATATCACGAGCTATTCGTTCACGGGCGACGTCCGCTCGGCGAGCATATCGCGCACGCCGCTGTTCATCCCGCAGGGCTGCATGTTCGTGGGGCTGATAATCTTCCTCATGGAGATGGTAGTGTGCACGTTCGACCCGTTCATAACCGGCGGCAAGAACCTCATGGAGCCGGTGGGCGAGGCCATGCCCGACGAGAGCGAATTTGAAAAGCTGGGGACGGCATACGAGGCTGACGGCGGGGAAGCGGGCGCGGCTCAGCAGAGCGACGCCCAGGCGGACAACGACAAAGGAGGCGCGGAGACATGACCTACATGACAGCGTTCTGGATACTCCTCATACTGCTGTTCTTCCTGCTGTTCCTCGGCGAAAAGGTGTGCTTTGCGCTGGGGGTCGTCAGTATCGCCGGCTTTTACATAGTGGGCAAGGAGTCGATACTCGCCTCGTCGGGCCTCGTCGCCTGGAACGCGGTGAACAGCTTCGAGCTGACCGCCATCCCCATGTTCATCTTCATGGGCGAGCTGGTCGTCCACTGCGGACTGAGCCGCAGCTTTTACAAGAGCGCATCCACCTATTTCAGCCGCATACCCGGCGGCTTCCTGCAGACCAACCTCATCACCTGCGGCATCTTCTCCGCCATAAGCGGCTCGTCCCTGGCGACCGCCGCCGCCATCGGCAGCGTGTCCTACAAGGATGTCAGCGCCATGGGCTACGACAAGAAGATGATACTGGGCACCCTGGGCGGAGGCGGCGCGCTGGGCATACTCATCCCCCCGAGCGTGACCTTCCTCATCTACGGCTCGCTCACCGAGACCTCCGTCTCCAAGCTGTTCATGGCCGGCGTGGTGCCGGGCCTGCTGTGCCTGCTCATATTCATGATATACGTCATGATAAGGGTGGCAATCAACCCCTCGCTGGCCCCCGTCAAGGGCCAGAAGGCCTCCGCCAAGGAGAAGCTGCGCGCCCTCAAGGGCATGTTCCCCTTCGTGTTCCTCATAGTGGTCATCCTGGGCGGCATATACCTGGGCGTGACCACGGCCACGGAGGCGGCGTCGATAAGCGTGGTGCTGGCCCTCATCCTCTCCGCGCTCTTCGGGAACCTGACGTGGAAGAACTTCACCACCTCCTGCCTGGAGGCGGTCAAGAGCTGCTGCATGATATTCTTCATAGTCATCGGCGCCAAGTACTTCACCTATATCATCACCATGGCCGGCATCAGCCGCGGCATCACCACGGCCTTTGTGGCGCTCAACCCCTCGCCCGTGGCCTTCTTCCTGTTCCTCATACTCATATACCTCGTGCTCGGCTGCCTCATGGACGGCACCTCGATAGTTTATCTGACCATCCCGGTGCTCTTCCCGCTGGTCAGCCTGGCCGGATTTGACCCGCTGTGGTTCGGCGTGGTGCTCGTCATACTGGTCGAGGTCGCCATGCTCACCCCGCCGGTCGGCATGAACCTGTTTGTGCTGCACGGCATAACGAAGGGGACGGCCACATTCAAGGAGATTGTCGTGGGCTGCGCGCCCTATATCCTCATGTACGGCGCGGTGCTGGTGCTGCTGTGGTTCTTCCCCAATATAGCCACCTGGCTGCCCAACACGATGGGCTGAGCATAAAACGCGACAGAGAGGAGCAAAAAAATGAAAACTGCGGTATCCACCCACAAGGCCCCCGCGGCCATAGGGCCCTATTCCCAGGCGATAGCCTATGGGAACCTGTTTTACACCAGCGGACAGATGGGCATGGACCCCGCCACCGGCAAGCTGTGCGAGGGGCTGGAGGCCCAGACCCGCATGGCGCTCGAAAACCTGAAGGCCGTGCTCACCGAGGCCGGCTCCGACTTCTCCAAGGTGCTCAAGAGCCTGGTGTTCATCACGGACATGGCCAATTTCGCCACGGTGAACAGCATCTATGAGGAGTACTTCCCGGCGCCCTTCCCCGCGCGCAGCTGCGTGGCGGTGGCAGAGCTGCCCAAGGGCGCGCTGGTGGAGATAGAGGTCGTCGCGGCGCTCTGAGCCGCGCGCACAGCGCGATATCCGCATAAAAGCCCTGAGACGTCAAGGTTTCAGGGCTTTTTCGCGCGGCGTTGACATTCCTTCGAGCTTGGGGTAATATGGAGTCACGGGTTTATTTAAACGTTTAAATAAACCGAAATATGAATTTCCACGGGAAAAGCTCAATGGAGGGATGTACATGACGCATTTGTTCAGCGCGCCCGGGAGGGGCGGGGCGGGCCTGGAGGGGGTCATATTCGACCTGGACGGGGTGCTCTGCCGCACGGACAGGTACCATCTGCTGGCCTGGGGGGAACTGGCGGCCTCGCTGGGCCTGAACCTGCCGGCGGACGCCGCGGAGCGCACGCGAGGAGTGGGGCGCATGGAGAGCCTGGAGATAGTGCTCGGCGGCCGCGCCGGGCGCTTCACGGCGGAGCAGAAGCTCGCGCTGGCGGAGAGGAAAAACCGCCTCTACCGCGCCAGGCTCGGCTCTCTCACGCCCGCGGACGCCGAACCGGGGGCGGCCGGGGCCCTGGCGGAGCTGCGCAGGCGGGGGCTGCGGACCGCCGTGGCCTCTTCCAGCCGGAACGCGCCGCTGATACTGGAAAAGCTGGGCCTGGCGGCGCTGCTCGACGCCGTGGTGGACGGGGGCATGATAAGCCGCAGCAAGCCCGACCCGGAGGTGTTCCTCACGGCGGCGCGGCTCCTGGGACTGCCGCCGGGGCGCTGCGCGGTGGTGGAGGACGCCGCCAGCGGCATAGAGGCCGCCCGGAGGGGCGGATTCTGCCCCATAGCCTATACGGGCGGGGAGAGGCGGCTGCCGGGGGCGGACGCGGAGATAAGCTCCCTGGACCAGCTGCCGGCGCTGTTCGGCCGGGGCGGAGCGGGGAGATTTCCGGGTTGATTGGGGAGGCCGCGGGCGGTATAATGGGGGAAAAACGGAGGAAAAGGGGCGGGAGACATGCTCAACAAGAGCTTTTCACACGGCAGGAGGCTCATATGCGCGGCGCTGGCGCTGGCCCTGGCGCTGCTCTGCGCGCTGCCGGCCTCGGCCGCCGGCGCGGAGGGCGAGGCGGCGGCCGACCGGCTCTACAATCTGGGGCTGTTCAAGGGCACGGGCACGGACGCGGCGGGGGAGCCGGTATACGACCTCGACCGGGCGCTGACGCGCAGCGAGGCGGTGACCATGCTGGTGCGCCTGATGGGGCGCGAACAGGAGGCCCTGGGCGGCAGCTGGCAGACGCCGTTCACGGACGTGGCCGCCTGGGCCCGGCCCTATGTGGGCTACGCCTACACGCACGGCCTGACGCGGGGCACGTCCGACACGCTCTTCGGCGGGGAGGACCCCGTCACTGCCGCGCAGTACATCACCTTCGTCCTGCGCGCGCTGGGCTATGACGACGCAGCCGGGGACTTCGCCTGGGACAGCGCCTGGGTGTTCTCGGACGAGCTGGGGCTGACGGACGGGGAGTACGGGGCGGAAAACAGCGCGCAGTTCCTGCGCGCGGACGTGGCCCTCATCTCCGCCGCCGCGCTGGACATGCAGCTCAAGGGCTCCGAGCGGACGCTGCTGGAGTCCATCCCCCTGCCGGGGGAGTCGGAGGACGCGGACGACTACACGGTGGATATGAGCGGCGCCATACCGGAGGAGCTGGGCGGACGGCGGCTGTCGGCGGGCGAACTCGCAGCCCTCTCCGGACTCACGCCCGAGCGGGCGGCGGAGAGCATAGAGACCCTGGCCGACGCCTACGCCTGGCTGGCGCAGGAGGGCTACTCCACCACCGGCATGAGCGGCTCGCCGCAGTACGGCCTGGCCAACGGGACCGCCGGCCGGGAGCTATCCTGGGTGGAGATGTCCACGGTGATAAACACCCTGGTGGAGGGGGACTACGACGAGGAGGGCACGCTGCTGCTCGTCTCCCAGACCGACGAGCAGGGCTGGGACATGTTCTACATCAGCTTCAACTACGTGAAATCCGGCGGCGTCTACTACATCACCGACCCGCTGGACCACCTGGAGAGCAGCGGGATGCCGGCCTTCCGCATACACACGGTGCGCGCCGGCTCGCTGGGGGCGGTGAGGGCGGCCCTGGCCGAGGTGAACGGCAGCGCCTCCGCGCTGGCCACCGTGGCGGCCTATCCGCTGTTCACCGGGCGCATAGAGGTGGAGTTCTCCGCCGAGCCGTTCAGCGCGACGTTCCCCAACATACCCGGGGTGGAGTACGTCTACCTGGCGGACAGCGAGGCGGCGGAGGACTACAGGGAGGAGCTGGAGCAGGCGGCCGAGCAGGAGGCCGCGCGCTGGGCGCAGCACGCCAGGGGGCTGAAGATAGCCGACTACGGCATGCCGCAGGCCATAGGACAGACCACGCTGAGCTATGACGGGGCGCTGGCCCTGGTGGGACAGGACCCGCAGAGGATAGCCGACAGCGTGAAGACCGTGGGCGACGTGCTGCAGTACATGATAGCCGCCCGCTTCGGCTACGACGCGCCGGGGGCCTACACCCCATGGTACGGGAGAGGCGGCGAGATATGGGGCTTCGACGCCCCGGGCGACGTGCAGCTGGAGCAGAATTACGGCTGCTGCTGCGGCGGATATGCCAACGCCGTGAGCTACCTGCTGAGGGGGGACTACGAGAAGGTGGGCACCCTGCGCTGGATAGGCGGCGGCAACCACACCATAAGCTGGGTCTACACCGGGGGCAAATACTACGTCTTCGACTTCACCCAGTACTGCAACGGGGGCAATTACAACTTCTACGGGAGCCGGGTGGCGGTGCTGGACCGCCTGGAGGACTTCTACGACAACATGCCCTCAACCTACGACAAATCCGAGATAGTGCTCATGGTGGCTTTCGAGGCGGGGGAGGCCATGTACCCCTCCAACTGGAATGACCCGCCGGAATTCACCGGCCTCACCTTCCCCGCCGAGGCGGAGGGGGAGATAAGGGTGATATACCAGCGCGACGCCGCCAAGGGCGTGAACTACCGCGAGCTGGACATCTCCATCCCCGGCTGGAACAGCTGAGGGCGGGAGATGCGGCGGAATCATCCGGCCCGGAGCTGCTCCGGGCCGGATATCTCTGCCCGCGGGGCCTCACATATTTTTTACACGCTCCTGGCCAAAGGGCTCTTGTAAGAGCGGACATAATGTTGTATAATACGTTACGAACATTTGATACGTGGAGGGACATCCCTTGAGAAAGACAAAGATAATCTGTACCATGGGACCCGCGGTGGACGACGAGGAGAAACTGCGCGCCCTGATACTTGCCGGCATGGACGCCGCCCGCTTCAATTTCTCCCACGGCACGCACGAGAGCCATCTGGCCACGCTGACCAAGGTGAAGCGCGTGCGCGACGAGATGGGGGTGGCCCTGGCCACCATATTGGACACCAAGGGCCCGGAGATACGCATAAGGACCTTTGAAAACGGCCCGGTGACGCTCGAAGAGGGCGCGGCCTTCACCCTGACCACGCGTGAGGTGCCCGGGGACGGGAGCTGCGTCTCCGTGACCTATCTGGACCTGCACAAGGAGCTCTCGCCTGGCTGCCGGGTGCTGATAGACGACGGGCTCATAGAGCTGCAGGTGCGCGAGATACACGGCCAGGACATAGAGTGCACCGTGGTCAGCGGCGGGCCGCTCTCCAGCAACAAGAGCATCAACATACCCGACGTGCACATACACCTCCCCTCACTGACGGAGAAGGACCGCGAGGACCTGCGCTTCGCCGTGGAGCAGGACTTCGACTTCGTGGCGGCCTCCTTCGTGCGCAAGGCCAGCGACGTGGAGGACATCAGGGCCTGCCTGAGGGAGCACGGCGGCGAACACGTGCGCATCATCTCCAAGATAGAGAACCGCGAGGGCGTGGACAACCTGGACGAGATAATCGCCGCCAGCGACGGGCTGATGGTGGCCCGCGGCGACCTGGGCGTGGAGATCCCCGCCTGCGAGGTGCCCATACTGCAGAAGGAGATGATAACCAAGACCCGCATGGCAGGCAAGCCGGTCATCACGGCCACGCAGATGCTCGACTCCATGATACGCAACCCCCGGCCCACCAGGGCCGAGGTCTCCGACGTGGCCAACGCGGTGTTCGACGGCACCAGCTGCGTCATGCTCTCGGGCGAGACGGCCTCCGGCAAGTACCCCCTGGAGGCGGTGGAGACCATGGTGGACACCATCCGCGCGGCGGAGCAGGCCACGGACTACTGGGAGCGCTTCCAGAGCGCGTCCTTCAAGCCCGGGCGCTCCATCAACGAGGCCGTCACCCACACCTGCTGCCTCACGGCCATGGATCTGGCGGCCGACGCCATACTCACCCCCACGCAGACGGGCCACTCGGCGCGGATGATATCCCGCTTCCGCCCGGCCTGTCCCATCGTGGCCCTCACCACCACCGAGCGCGCGAGGAGGCAGCTGGCCATCTCCTGGGGAGTCAGGCCGCTGCTGGCGGGCTATGTGGACTCCACCGACCGCCTCTTCTCCATGTGCGTGCAGACGGCGCTGAAGGAGGGCGCCGTGGAGGGCGGGCAGACGGTGGTCATCACCGCCGGCGTGCCCATCGGCCGCGCGGGCAGCACGAACCTAATCAAGGCCCAGGTGGTCTGAGAGAAAAGGAATAGCGAGATAAGGCCCCGTTTTCGAGAGAAAACGGGGCCTTTGCATGTCATATGGCGTTGTAGGGTGAACCCCTCCGGAACTGGACACACAGTGCCGGAGGATTTTTTCTACGGGTACGTCAGGTGGTGCCGCGGAGGATTAGTTCGCCGTCCAGGAGGACGCGGCGGGGAGGGGTGGAGGGGTACTCTATGCGGTCTATCAGCATGCTGCAGGCCTGGGCGCCCAACTGGAAGGCCGGCTGGGCGATGGTGGTGATGGCGGGGGTGGTGACGATGCTCATGTCCACGTTGTCAAAGCCCACCACGGCCACGTCGCGCGGGACGTTGAGCCCCAGGCCGGCGGCGGCCTTGGTGGCGGCGGCGGCGTAGACGTCCGAGACGCAGAAAATGGCGTCGGGGCGCTCCTCCTGGCGCAGCAGCCGGGAGGCGGCGTCCAGGCAGGCGCCGTAGTTTATGTCCGTCAGATGCACCACCCAGTCCTCGTTGACGGCGCGGGCGTTGTCGGCCAGGCAGGCGCGGTAGGCCGCCTCGCGCCGCAGGGCGTAGTTGTTGCGCAGCGAGGAGTTGATGAGGGCGATGCGCTGCCGCCCGGCGGCGATGAGGAACTGCACCGCCGTATAGGCGGCCTTGAAGTTGTCGGTGGCCACGTAGGCCGGGTCGTCGTCGGAGTACTCGGAAATCTTGACCACGGGGACCAGCTCCTGCAGCTTCTGCTGTATCTGGGCGTTGGGCAGGGCGTGTGAAATCATCAGCCCGGCATAGAAACGGTTTTCAAAGAAAAACGAATAGCTCTCAGGCAGGCTGTAGTCCCTCATGGAGTAGAACAGCACCTCGTAGCCCCTGTTGCCGGCCGAATCCAGTATGCCGCGAAAGATATCCGAGTAGAAGGGGTTCGTCAGCTCGGGGAAGCTGGCCAGCAGAATCTTTGAGGACTTGGGGGACGGGGAGCGCTGGGACTCGAGACTCTGGGCTATGCTGACGATTTTCTGCTTGGTGCTCTCCCTGACCGCGGGGGAGTCGTTCAAAGCGCGCGACACGGTGGCCGTGGAGACGTTGGCCAGCCGCGCGACTTCCTCTATGGTTATCCTCTTGTACACTGCGTTTCCCAGCTTTCGGCGTATTTTAGGGGTATGAAAAAATTATACATTATGGAAAACGCCTTGTAAAGCCCTAAATCCCGGTCAATATAGACAATTTGACGGGTGCGAAATTAAACATAGTCACAAAATAAAACAATGTGTTTGACAAAGAAAGTACGAAGTGCTATAAGTAAAGCAAGAAATTTGACAAGCAATGAAAAAATATTACATTTTGCCTTGACAAATTTCAGGGCCCATGCGGTAAGATACCGGAAACGGTAGAAATAAAAAAGGAGAATGAGACAATGAAAAAAGCGTCCAAACTGTTAGCCCTGCTGCTCTGCCTGGCGATGATCGTGTCCCTGACCAGCGCCTGCGGCTCCGAGCCCGCCGAGGAGGAGACCCCGGCCCCCGCCGAGAGCGAGACCCCCGCCGAGAGCGAGACCCCCGCCGGCGAAGAGCCCGCCGAGGAGAACTACCTCGACAAGGAGCCCCTGCGCATAGGCACCATGCCCCACCAGATGGGCGTCTCCCTCTACTACGCCGACAAGTACGGCCTGTTTGAGGAGGCCGGCATCAACGTCGACCTGGCCATCTTCTCCGGCGGCGCCGCCATCAACGAGGCTGTGGGCGCCGGCGAGCTGGACGGCTGCATCAGCGGCCTGGCCTCCGTCTACTCCCTGGCCAACGGACTGCTGACCATGGTCGGCGAGGTCGACTCCGTCGGCTCCGACTGCATAGTCGTCCGCAACGACAGCGACATCCTCTCCGTGCAGGGCGAAATCGCCGAGCACCCCGAGATGTACGGCAGCGCCGACACCCTGCGCGGCAAGAGCTTCATCTGCCAGCTGGGCCAGGCCCATCAGTTCTACATAGAGAAGTACATCTCCCAGTTCGGCCTCACCGCTGACGACATCACCTTCATCAACATGGAGGACGCCGCCGGCGCCCAGGCCTTCATGACCGGCAACGGCGACGCCATCGGCACCAAGATGCCCTACTGCTACGACATGGTCGTCACCGACGGCGGCTACACCATCGCCGCCAGCGTGGAGGACGCCACCGGCATCGAGATACGCGACCCCGTCCTCTTCACCCCCGAGGCCATCGAGAACCGCCACGACGAAATCGTCATCTTCCTGCAGGTCATCTACGGCCTGATAAATGACTGGGCCGACGACTACGAGAGCTACAAGGCCGCCGTCAACGAGTTCTACAACGACAACGGCAAGGAGTTCGACGACGCGAAGGTCGACTACGAGTTCGCCCTGAACCGCCTCTTCACCACCGACGTTGTGAGCGGCGAGGACTACTACATGGGCGAGGGCATGCAGGCTGTCGCCGACTTCTACGGCGAGACCGGCGCCATCGCCGCCGAGAACGTCAACATCTACGAGCACTACGACTCCTCCCTCCTGTCCGAGGCTCTGGGCGTGGAGGTCAAGTCCTTCAGCAAGTAATATCTCCGGGCAAATACCTGAGCAACTAGCTCTGGGGGCAGTGACTTCGGCGCTGCCCCCTTTTTAAAAGCAGGCGGAGCGGAAAATGGCTGCGGCCAAGACGTCTTTGAGAAAAATCGCTTTCAGCGTTTGATAAAGGATTGAGATCATGACTGATAAGAACAGAAAGAAAAAATACATGCTGTTATCGGCGTTGTCGCTGCTGGTCTTTCTGCTGATTTGGGAGCTCGTGACGGATGTGCTCCACATATTCAGCAACCTCACCCTGGCCAGCCCCATCCAGGTGGTGGAGACGTTCTTCTACAAGCTCAACCACACGGCGCCGGACGGCGGGACCATCCAGGCGCACATGTGGGCCTCCCTGAAGGTGGCGCTCTCCGGCTACGCCCTCTCGCTGATAGTGGGCATACCCCTGGGCATCTTCATGGCCTGGTACAGGCCGGTGGACTTCCTGGCCCGCCCCATATTCGACTTCGTGAAGGCCATCCCGGGCCTGGCCTGGGCGCCTCTGATGATAGTGCTGATGGGCATCGGCTTCACCTCCAAGGCCGTGACCATCTTCATCTCCGGCATGGTGCCCTGCGTGCTCAACGCCTACTCGGGCATCAAGCAGACCAAGGACGTGCACCTCTGGGTGGCCAGGACCTTCGGCGCGACCAGGATGCAGATGCTCTTCAAGGTGGCCATACCCACGGCCCTGCCGATGATAATGACCGGCGCCAGGGTCGCCCTGGGCGCGTGCTGGATGAGCATAGTGGCCGCCGAGCTCATCGCCTCCTCCGAGGGCCTCGGCTACATGATACAGCAGTGCCGCGGCATATTCAGGCCCGACGTCATCATCGTGGGCATGCTGTGCATCGGAGCCCTGGGCTCCCTGATAACCTGGCTCATCGGCCAGGTGGAGAAAAAGATAGTGAAGGGGAGGAACCACGATGCCTAAGAAACTCAAAGAGAGCCTGACCAAAGCGGGCTGCGCGGTAATCGCCTTCCTCGTCTTCGGACTGCTTTGGGGGGCGCTGACCAACTTCACCGACGTGGGCATGTTCATGCCCGGACCCATCGAGACGCTGGAGTTCTTCTTCGACCACTTTGTGGAGAAGATAGGGCCGGGGACCATCCCCTACCACGCGCTCATGAGCCTCAAGCGCATCATCCCCGCCTACATCGGCGCCTCCGCCGTGGGCGTGGTGCTGGGGCTGCTGATGGCCATGTACTGGCCTGTAGACGCCATAGTGAGGCCCATATTCAGCATAGTCCGTCCCATCCCGCCCGTCGCCTGGATACCGCTGGCCATACTCTGGTTCGGCATCAACGACGAGTCGAAGTACTTCCTGATAGCCCTGGCCACCCTGGTCTCCGTGCTGCAGAACGCCTATGACGGCGCCAAGGCGGCCGACCAGCAGCTGGTGGGCGTGGCCAAGATGCTGGGCGCGAACGACAAGAACGTGTTTCTCACGGTGGTGCTGCCCGGGGCCGTGCCCTACATATTCGCCGGGCTGCAGCTGGGGCTGAACGCCGCCTGGGGCCAGGTCGTCGGCTCCGAGATGATACGCTCCGTGGACGGCCTCGGCTGGATAATCATCCGCGGCACCGACAACAACAACGTCCTGCAGGAGCTGGCCGGTATAGTCATGATAGGCATCCTGGGCTACATACTGGCCGCCGCCATGCGCTTCGCGGAGAACAAGCTCGTAAGATGGAATAAGAGGGGTACATGATGGACGAGAAACGCAAGACAATGATATCCTGTGAGAGCGTCGACAAGACGTTCACCACCAAGACCACGACCAACCACGTCGTGAACAAATTCAACCTGGAAGTGAAGGAGAACGAGTTCGTGGTGCTCTTCGGGCCCGGCCAGTGTGGCAAGACCACCGTGCTGAACCTGATGGCGGGGCTCGAGACCCCCACGGAGGGCAGGATAATCGTGAACGACAAAGAGGTCAAGGGGCCCGACCCGGAGAGGGGCTTCGTCTATCAGACCCTGGCGCTGTTCCCCTGGTACACCGTCATGCAGAACGTGGAGTACGGGCTGCGCATGAAGGGGATAAAGAAGGCGGAGAGGCGCGAGAAGGCCAAGTATTACATCGACCTGGTGGGCCTCGGGGGCTTTGAGGACTCCTTCCCCAACCAGCTCTCCGGCGGCATGCAGCAGCGTGTGGGCATCGCCCGCGCCTACTGCAACGAGCCCGTGGTGCTGTTCATGGACGAGCCCTTCGGCCACCTGGACGCCCAGACGCGGTACCTCATGCAGGACGAGATAGTGAAGATATGGGAAAAAGAGAAGCGCACTGTCGTATTCGTCACCAACAACATCGAGGAGGCCGTGTTCCTGGCCGACCGCGTGGTGGTGCTGACCAACTGCCCCACCACGGTGAAATGTGAGTATGTAATCGACCTGCCCAGGCCGAGGTCCTACACCGACCCCAAGTTCCTGGCGCTGAGGAGCGAGATACAAAGCGTCGTCGACAAGACGCTCTGAGAGGGAGGTAATCCAGTGGATAATATTAAAGTCAGCGTGAAGAACATGACCAAGAAGTTCGGCGATCTGCTGGTCCTTGATGATGTCTCCTTCGATGTGAGAAAGGGCGAGTTCCTCTGCGTCGTCGGCCCCACGGGCTGCGGCAAGACCACCTTCCTCAACTGCATTACCAAACTGTACGAGCCCACCGCGGGCGAGATACTCATAGACGGCGAGCCCGTGAACCTGCGCAAGCACAACGTGTCCTATATCTTCCAGGAGTACTCCACCATGCCCTGGCTCAACGTGGAGGAGAACATCGCCTTCGGACTGAACATAAAGCACCGTCCGGAGAGCGAGGTGAAGCAGGCGGTGGACGAGGTCATAGAGATGGTGGGCCTGCAGAATTTCCGCAAGCACTATCCCAACCAGCTCTCCGCCAGCATGCTGCAGCGCGTGGTCATCGCCAGGGCCTTCGCCACCAAGCCGGAGCTGCTGCTGATGGACGAGCCCTACGGCCAGCTGGACATAGAGCTGCGCTTCAAGCTGGAAGACGAGCTCATAAACATATGGGAGAAGCTGGGGACCACCATAATCTTCATCACCCACAACATAGAGGAGGCCGTGTACATAAGCGAGGACATCCTGGTGCTGACCAACAAGCCCACCAAGATAAAAGAGCGCATGCACAACCCGCTGCCGCGCCCCCGCTGCGTCACCGACCTGGACTTCATAGAGGTCCGCGAGAGGGTCACCGACCTCATAAAGTGGTGGTGAGGCATGTATACCGCGGAACAGCTTGAGCGGGTGCGGCAGGAGGAGCGGGAGCTGAGGCTCGAGTCCTTCGACCGGAGGGGGGCCATGGAGCTCGCGCACACGGTGTACGAGTTGGCTTCCGCCGAGCGCCTGGGCATCTGCTGCCAGGTGGTGTTCGAGGGCTTTGAGGTGATACGCTACTTCCTGCCCGGCACCGACAGCGGCAACATCGTCTGGCTCACCAGGAAGAAGAACAGCGTGATGGCCAGCGGCTGGTCGTCCCTGCGCTGCGGCATAGAGGCCGAGCTCAGCGGATGGCATGAGCCCTGGCATGAGGACACGGAGAACTATGTGATACGCGGGGGAGGCTTCCCCCTGAAGGACAGGGACGGCATACTGCTGGGGGCCCTGTGCATCTCGGGGCTGGTCCACTTTGAGGACCACGCCCTCTGCGTGCGCGCCCTGAGGAGCTTCCTCCGGGAAAAAGGCGGACTGGAGGTCGGGACATGAATATTTCCCCCTGCATAGACACGATATACAAGGGCACGGAGCTCTCGGTGGCCCTGAGGGAGATAAAGTCCCTGGGCTACAGCGGTTTCGAGTTCTGGCACACGGACGCCTGGGACCTGGGCGAGATGAGGGAGCTGATGGAGGAGCTGGGGCTGCACCTGGTGAATTTTGACGCCGACGAGGTCTCCCTCGCGCGGGCGGACCAGCGGCAGGCCTTTGTGGACGCCGTGGGGAGGGCCTTCGAGGTGGCGGAGACGCTGGGCGCGAGCCACATAACCGTCCTCTCCGGCGACGACACGGGCGAGTGCCGCCAGAGGCAGCACGAGTCCATAGTGGAGGGGCTGAGGGCCGTGGCCCCGGAGGCCGAGGCCCGGGGGGTCACGATAGTGCTGGAGGCCTCCAACCGCCGGGTGAACAGGCCGCACAACTACCTCACGGGGGCCGACGAGGCCTTTCAGATAATGGACGAGGTGGGCAGTGCGAGGGTGAAGATGCTCTACGACATCTATCACCAGCAGATATCCGAGGGCGACCTGCTCTCCCGCATAATACCCAATGTGGACAAGATAGGACATTTCCACGCGGCGGGGGTGCCGCTGCGCCACGAGCTGGACTCGTGCGAGATAAACTACGACTATGTCCTGCGCAGCATAGCCCGGACAGCCTATGACCAGTGGGTGGGCCTGGAGTATTTCCCGGCCCGCGAGCCGGCCGACGGGCTGCGCCGGCTGAGGGAATACTTCGATTTATAAGGCAATCTATAAAGGAAAGAAGATGTTATCCATGCCCCATATGTTTGACAAGTACTTCATTTGCGACGAGAGCTTCAAAAACGTGGTGGATGACGGCCAGGTCGTGGGTTTCCAGATTGGCGTCAAGGTCAGCTATTACAGGGGAGTAGTGCTGGGCATCGTCAACGACATGAGAGTCACCGTGGACGGCCAGACCTACGGCAAGGAGGACATGACCTTCAACGTGAAGGCCGGCAGCTTCACCTTTGAGCAGATGGTGGGGCGCGACGACGTGCGCTGGGACTTCGGCGAGGTGGCCTACCTGCACATCAAAAAGCCCGGCGGCCTGGCCGAGGGCAGGCACAGCGTCAGGGTGTTCGAGGAGATAAGGATAGTCAACGGCATGGAGATTCCGCCGGTGATGTTCGTGGCCGAGGACGAGAAGGAGCTGGAGCTCAACGGCTGCTATGAGCTGCCCGCCAAGATAAAGAGGGCCATATCCTTCTACAGCTTCCAGGACGAGCTCTACCTGGGCAAGATGGACGCTGAGGGCATGATCAGGGCCACGGCCGAGATGGGCGCCGAGGGCGTGGAGATAATCTCCGAGGCCATAATCCCCAATTTCCCCAACCCGCCTGAGAGCTGGGTCAACCAGTGGTTCGAGTGGATGGACAAATACCACGTCAAGCCCGTGGCCTTCGACATGTTCATGGACGGCCAGCTCTACGACGGCGTGGACATCCCCGACGACCGCGCGGTGGAGATACTGGAGACCAACATAAAGCTGGCGGCCCGCATGGGCTTCAAGGTGCTGCGCGTGGTGTACACCATACCGCTGCGCATAGTGGAGAGGGCCCTGCCCTGCGCCGAGAGGTACAACGTGGTGATGGGCATAGAGCTCCACCCGCCCTTCCGGCTCTGCACCCCGCAGGTGGACCAGTACGTGGACTTCATCAAGCGCACCAACACCAAGTATTTCAGCCTGATACCCGACTTCGGCATCTTTACCAGGAGCGTGGTGCCCTTCCACGAGGAGAAGGCCATCCGCGGAGGCGCCGACGAGGCCACCGTCAAGCTCATCTCCCGCTGCTACGCCGAGCGCATGAGCTACGACGAGATGCTCGGGCGCATAAAGGACATGAACCCCGGAGAGAAGGAGCTGGCCTGGGCCAAGACCGCCTACAGCTACACCTACTGCGACCCGGAGCTGCTGAGCCACTACATACCCTACATCTCCCACGTGCACGCCAAGGTGCTGGACATGCGCGACGGCATTGACCCCAGCGTGGACAACGAGACCATCTTCCGCGTGCTCAAGGAGAACGGCTGGAGCGGCTATGTGGCCACCGAGTACGAGGGCCAGCGCATCTTCCACGACCAGCGGGACCTCGACGTGGACAACCTCGGCATCATCAGGGCCAACCAGGAGATGATGCAGCGCTACATAGACGCCTGACGGGAGCGGAGAAGTGAAATTCGCCAGTTTTGCCAAGCTCAGGGAGCTGGAGACCTTCAGCGCCCTCGGCTTTGACGGCGTGGAGCTGGACAGCTGCGAGCTGCGGAGGCTGGACGACGGGCAGTTCGACGCGCTGATAGCGCGCATGAGGGCCCTGGGCCTGGAGGCCTGCGCCTGCTCGTGGATAATGGAGAACACCGTCCACATCTGCGACGGGGCCTTCGACCGCGAGGGCTGGCTGGAGCAGTTCGAGCGGGACGGCGAGCGCCTCGCGCGCATGGGCTGCCCGGTCATGGTGTTCGCCGCCGGGCCCATCAGGACCGTGGGGCGCGACAGCGAAAGCGGGCGCAGGGCGCGGCGCATAGACGGCTTTATACGGGACACGGCCCGGGTGTTCAAATCCCACGGGGTGAAGATAGCCCTGGAGACGGTCTGCGGCGACTACACGGACTACCTGACGCAGCTGCGGCAGTCGGCGGAGCTCTGTGAGGACAGCGCGGAGAGCAACATCTACCTGCTCACCGACATCCGCCACCTGGTGAGGGCCGGGGACGAGCCGGACGACATACTGCGCTACGCCGACCAGATAATCCACGCCCACATAGACAACCCCATAGGCGTGAAGCGCGTCGCCCCCATGCCGGACGACGGTTACAATTACGAGTTTTTCATCCGCCGCGTGGCGCAGACGGCGGCGGAGTGGATATCCTTCGAGTGCCACGACGAGCCCGACTGGCTGAGGGACGGGCCCGTGTCGCTCGACTACATCCGCGCGCTCACTGAGAGGGCGCTGGCCGGAGCGGGCCGTGGACGGATGTGAAAAATCGAGAAGAATTTGCAATCTGACACAGGTTAAAGTATCATAAGAAAAGGAGCAACAAAAATGGCACAGGTAATCATGGACAAGTTCACGAAGAACGTCTTCAAGGAGAAGAGCATAATCGACCCCAATAAGAAGGTGCGCGCCGCCGTCGTCGGCATCGGCTGGATAGCCGAGGCCCAGGTGGATTCCTACCTGCGCTGCGAGGACGTCGACCTGGTGGCTCTGTGCGAGATAGTCCCCGGCAAGGCCGAGGCCTTCATGGAGGCCCTGGGCATACAGGACAGGGGCATCAAAGTCTACAACTCCACCAAGGAGATGTACGAGCACGAGAAGCTCGACGTGGTGAGCATCTGCACCGCCAACGCCTCCCACTGCCAGCTGGTCGTGGAGGCCCTGGACGCCGGCGCCAACGTCCTGTGCGAGAAGCCCATGTGCGTCACCCTTGACGAGGCCGTCACCATGTGCCGCGCCGCCAAGAGGAACAACAAGATACTCTCCGTCGGCTTCCAGCCCCGCATGACCAAGTACATGCAGGACATAGTGAACATAGTGCGCTCCGGCGAGCTGGGCGAGGTGTACTACATCCAGTCCGGCGGCGGCCGCCGCCACGGCATACCTACCCCCTTCGGCACCTCCCTCATCGAGAGCTCCAAGTCCGGCTTCGGCGCCATGGGCGACATCGGCTGCTACTCCCTGGACATGCTGCTCAATGCCGTGGGCTACCCCAAGCCGCTGACCGTCTCCGCCTACAAGAGCGACTTCTTCGGCAAGGACCCCAACTACTACAAGGGCCATCCCGAGTACGCCGAGGCCTTTGACGTCGACGACTTCGCCGCGGCCTTCATCCGCCTGGAGGGCGGCATCATCCTCGACTTCCGCATAGCCTGGGCCATGCACATGGACACCACCGGCGACGCCCTGATACTGGGCAAGAAGGGAGGACTGCGCATCCCCTCCACCCCGGCCTGGAACGGCTCCTTCGACGGCCCGCTGACCATCTACCACGACGTGGCCGGCGAGCAGGTGCAGACCGTGCTGCCCTTCGAGGACGAGGACATAGGCGAGCTCTACTACAAGAAGGTCCGCGCCTTCGTCAGCGCCGTCAACTACGGCACCGAGGTGCCCTCTCCCGCCGAGCAGATACTCTATCAGATGGCCATACTCGACGGCATGACCCGCTCCGCGGAGCTGGGGAAGGAAGTCGACATAGTCATCCCCGAGATATAAGGGCCGCCCGGGAGAGCAAGCGAGATGAAATCTTGGGATCTGGTGTTCACCGGCCCGCGGCAGGTGGAGTTCTCCCAGCAGGAGCTGGGAGAGCCCCGGCCGGGGGAGGTGCAGTGCCGGGCCTGCCTGTCGCTGGTAAGCGCGGGCACCGAGGAGCGCTGCCTGAGGGGCGTGTTCGACGAGGGCACCAACTGGGCGAGCTGGG
This sequence comes from uncultured Oscillospiraceae bacterium, assembly GCA_944385765.1. GTDB lineage: Bacteria > Bacillota > Clostridia > Oscillospirales > Oscillospiraceae > Scatomorpha. The sequence goes on along the minus strand of CALWYL010000002.1, from coordinate 13,923 downwards.
TGCGCTACCCCTTCAAGCCGGGCTACAGCATGTGCGCACACGTGCTCTCCGTGGGGGAGGGCGTTGAGGGATTCCGGCCGGGGGACCGCGTCTTTGCCCACGCGCCGCACTGCCAGTACTTCAACGTGGAGGCCAAGAAGGTAAATCTGCTGCCCGAACACATAAGCGACAGGGAGGCCACCTGGACCTCCATGCTGCGCACGACGCAGAACGGCGCGCGGCGGATAAACATACAGCTGGGCGACCTGGTGGTGGTCATCGGCACGGGAATCGTGGGGCTGCTGACCATGCAGTTCGCCAAGATAGCCGGCGCCGGCACGCTGATAGCCGTCTCCTCCAACCCGCGCACCCTGGCGGTGGCCAGGGAGCACGGGGCCGACATGACGGTCTGCGCCAGGGCGAAGGAGGCCGTGCCGGAGATTGCCCGCCTCACCGGCGGGCGCATGGCCGATGTGGTGATAGACGCCACGGGCAACCCCGAGGTGCTGGGCAGCGCCTGCGTCATGGCCCGCAAGAACGGCAAAATACTCATCATAGGCGACACCACGGAGCCGCACAGGCAGGCCTTCGGCCCCGGCGTGATAAGCAACTACCTGACCATCATGGGCGCCCACTCCTCGATGTTCGTGGAGGAGGAGAACCAGTTCTTCCCCTACACCTGGAACCGCATCCATGAGCTGAATTACCAGTTCATCCGCCAGGGCAGGCTCAGGGTGGACGACCTCATAACCACTGTGGTGGCCCCCGGCGAGATGCCCGGGCTCTACATGAAGCTCATAGACGAGCCCTCGCTGGTGACGGGCATACTCATCGACTGGTCCCGGCTCTGAGAGGCCGGCGTTAATAAGAACGGAGGAAAACATATGAAACTGGGATTCAATACTGCGATCTTGCCCGAGTATGATTTTGACCAGATAATCGACTTCGCGGCGGAGAACGGCTTCGCCTGCGTCGAGGTCGCCTGCTGGCCCCTCGGCAAGGCCGAGAGGCGCTATGCCGGCGTGACCCACATCGACATGGATGCCCTGGACGACGCCATGGTGGCCCACATAAAGGACTACACCGCCAGGAAGAACGTATTTATCAGCGCCATCGCCTATTACCCCAACACCCTCTCCGGCGACCCGGAGCAGCGCGCCGTGGCGGTCAGCCACCTGAAGAAGTGCATCGTCGGCGCCGAGAGGCTGGGCGTGGGCATGGTCAACACCTTCATCGGCCGCAACATGGCCCTCTCCCCCGAGGACAACAAGGCTGAGTTCATGTCCGTCTGGCCGGGGCTCATCGCCTTCGCCGAGGAGCACAACGTGAAGATAGGCATAGAGAACTGCCCCATGTACTACAAGACCGAGTGGCCCAACGGCACCAACCTGGCCTGCAACCCCGCCTTCTGGCGCTACATGTTCGACGCCGTGAAGAGCGACAGCTTCGGGCTCAACTACGACCCCTCCCACCAGGTGCTGCAGCAGATGGACTACCTCAAGCCCATCTACAACTTCGCCGACAAGATAATCCACTTCCACGTGAAGGACATCAAGTTCTTCCACGACAAATACGACGAGGTGGGCATCTTCGCCCCCACCGCCGAGTACCACTCCCCCAAACTGCCCGGGCAGGGCGAGATAAACTGGGGGGCCGTGGTCTCCGCGCTCAACGACGTGGGCTATCAGGGCCCCGTGGTGCTGGAGATAGAGGACAGGGCCTATGAGAGCTGCCTGGAGGACAAGCTGGATTCTATACTGCTCTCCAGGGACTTCATGCGCCAGTTTATAAGGAGCTGAAATATGTATCTGGGCATCGACGTGGGCGGCACCAGCTTCAAGGCCGGGCTGGTGGACGAGAACTACCGCATAGTGGACAAGGAGCAGATAGAGGCGGCCAGGGGAGCGGAGAACTACGGCGAGTATCTGGCCGGGGCCATGGCGGAGCTCTGCCGCCGGCTGCTGGACCGCAATAAGGCCTGGGACAAGGTCTCCTGCGTGGGGGCCGGAATGCCTGGTTTTGTGGACCCTGACGAGGGAGTGATAATGTTCACGCCCAATCTGCCGCTGGAGAAGGTGCCCATAAGGGAGCTGTTTAAGGCCCATTCACCCCTGCCGCTGTACATAGGCAACGACGCCAACTGCGCGGCTCTGGGCGAGTATCACGCCGGCTGCGGCGGCGGGGCCCACTCCATGCTGATGTTCACCCTGGGCACGGGCGTGGGCTCGGGCTTCATAGTGGACGGCAGGATATACACCGGCTGGAACGGCGCCGCCGTGGAGGCCGGGCACATGCTGCTGGTGATGGACGGGCGGCAGTGCGGCTGCGGGCGCAGGGGCTGCCTGGAGGCCTATGCCTCCGCCACGGCGCTCATCAGCGACGCGCGCGAGGCCATGTCCGGCGCGCCGGAGAGCCTGCTGTGGCAGACCGCCGGCGGCAGGCTGGAGGGCGTGAACGGCAAGACCATCATAGACGCCCTGGTAATGGGCGACCGGACGGCCAGAGGCGTCTGGGACAACTATCTGAAATACCTGGCCCAGGGCATAATAAACGGCCTAAACGCGTTCCAGCCGGAGCTCGTCTGCATCGGGGGCGGCATAAGCAACGCCCCGGATGAGGAGCTGCTCATCCCGCTGCAGAGGGCCGTGGAGGGCAAGACCCTGGCCAAGGGGACGCACAAGCAGGCAACGCTGAAAAAAGCGCTTCTCGGCAACGAGGCCGGCATAATAGGCGCGGCGCTGCTGGGAAGATGAGAGAGTGAGCTGGGCGCGCCGGCCGGACGGGGCGGGCGCGCCCACGGAAAGGAGAAAAAATGAGCAGAGTGAAAGTTGGCGTCATCGGCCTGGGCTTCATAGGGCCGGTGCATGTCGAGGCTATAAGGCGCACCGGCGTCGCCGAGGTGGTGGCCGTCTGCGGCAACAACTTCGAGAAGGCCCAGAAAAAGGCCGCGGAGATGGGCGTGGACAGGGCCTATCCCGACTACAAGCAGCTGCTGGCCGACCCCGAAATCGAGGTCGTGCACATCTGCACCCCCAATAACCTCCACTACCAGATATCCAAGGAGGCCCTGCTGGCCGGCAAGCACGTGGTGTGCGAGAAGCCGCTGGCCCTGGAGATGGAGCAGTGCGACGAGCTCATAGAGCTGGGCAAGAAGCTGAACAAGGTCTGCGCGGTGAACTTCAACATGAGGGCTTACCCCATAGTCCAGCAGGTGAGGGACATGATAGAGCGCGGCGACCTGGGCGAGATATTCTCCATCAACGGCTCCTACACCCAGGACTGGATGCTCCTGGACACGGACTACAGCTGGCGCGCAGAGCCCAAGTACACGGGCTGCACCAGGACCGTGGCCGACATCGGCTCCCACTGGTTCGACATGATAGAGCACATCTGCGGACAGCGCGTCACCTCCGTCTGCGCGGACTTCGCCACCTTCTACAAGGTGCGCAAGCGCCCGCTGAAGCCGGTGGAGACCTACTCCGGCAAGATACTCGAGCCCGGGGACTACGAGGAGATACCTGTGGAGACCGAGGACTACTCCACCGTGCTCTTCCGCATGGGCGACAAGATACACGGCTCCTGCACCACCTGCCAGACCATGGCCGGACGCAAGAACCGCCTGTACTTCGAGATAGCCGGCAGCAAGGCCATGGTGGCCTGGGACAGCGAGAAGTGCAATGAGCTGTGGATAGGCAGCCGCGAGGGCGCCAACCAGACCCTCATCAGGGACGCCAGCCTCATGTACCCCAATGCCGCGGGCTACACCAGCTACCCCGGCGGGCACAACGAGGGCTTTGCCGACAGCATGAAGCACCACATGATTCGCATCTACGACGATATCATCAACCACAGCGGGGCCAGCCACGCCACCTTTGAGGACGGCCGCCGTGAGGTGGAAATCTGCAACGCGGTCTACGAGTCCGCCGTCAACGAGAAGTGGGTCAAGCTCTGAGAGAGAAAAAACTGCCGGCGGCGGGGGACGCCCGCGAGGGCCCCAAAGCCCCGGGAACCCCGCCGCGGGCGCGGTCTGGTCGGGGGGATGTGCGGTGACTGTAGTATATGTTGCGCTGATAGCGGTGGCGGCGGGAGTGGCCCAGGCCCTGACGGGCTTTGGCTGCGGCATAGTGATGATGATGGTGTTCCCCATCATGTTCGGTATCATCCAGGCGCCGGCCTTGTCGACGGCTATCTCCGTGGCCGTGTCTTTCCAGCTCGCGTGGAGCTACCGGAAGCACATGAACCCCAAGATAATAATCGCCTTCACCCTGGCCTACATCTCCGTCAGCGTGACCATGATATACTGCGCCAGGAGCTTCAACGTCTACTGGCTGACCATGGCCTTCGGCATCTATCTGGTGCTGATAGCCGTCTACAATCTGCTGGCGAAGAACCGCTTCAGGATAAAGGGCAGCCTGCTCTCGGCGCTGCTGTGCGGCGCGGCGGGCGGGGCCTGCTCGGGGCTCTTCGGCATAGGAGGGCCCATGATAGCCCTCTACTTCCTGGCCATAACCGACGACAGGGAGGGCTATATGGCCAACTCGCAGCTCTCGGCCACGACCTCCTCGGTGACGGAGACCATCGCCAGGGCCTCCAACGGCATTTTGCCGCTGGACATGATACCGGCCGTGATAGCGGGCATAATAGGCATAAGCCTGGGCGCGCATTTCGGCGACCGCTTCTCCAAGCGCATAAACCGCAGCGTGATGGAGAAGCTGGTGTATCTCATGGTGGCCTTCACCGGCATCAGAACGCTGGTGACGCTCTGAACGAAGTAAATGAAAGCCCCCGCGGCCGGGAGTGGCGGCGGGGGCTGGGTATTTGGGGGATATCAGGGGGCGGGGCGGAGAAGAGGCGGGCGGAAGCGGAGGTAGACCGCGAGCGACATGGCCACGGTGAGCGTGTCGGCGGTCACCTGGGCCCAGACCAGGCCGTACATGCCGAAGACGGCGTTGAGTATGTACAGCATGGGGATGTTGAAGGCCAGCCAGCGCACCGTGCCCAGCAGCAGCGAGATGTCGCCCCGCCCAAAGGCCTGGAACAGGAAAACGGTGAAAAAGCTCATGAACATCAGCGGCGTGGCCAGCACGCGCGCGCGGAGGAAGGACGAGGCGAGCTCCACGGTTCGCGCATCGTCCAGGAAGAGCCGCACGAGGTCCGTGGCGAAGAGCTCGTAGAGCAGGATGCTCGCCGCCGCCGTGACCAGCCCCAGGATGAGCGAGAGGCGCATCGTGCCGAGCAGGCGCTGCCGGTTGCCGGAGGAGTAGTTGTAGCCCACGATGGGCATCATGCCCTGGCAGATGCCCACGCCGACATTCAGCGGGAAGCGCTCCACCTTGAGCACTATGCCGATGGCCGCCAGCGCCAGGTCGTGATAGGAGACCATCAGCTTGTCCAGTATCACGTAGTCCAGGTCGAAGAGCAGGGAGGCCACGGCCGAGGGCACGCCCACGGCGAACACGCCGGCTATGCTGCCGCGCTCCGCCAGCCCCACGCGCAGGTCGAAGGTAATCACCGAGCCGGCGCCGCCGCGCGCGAGAGCGACAAAGAAGAAAATGCAGGCGATGCAGTTCGACAGACAGGTGGCCACGCCGGCCCCCAGCACCTCCCGGCCCTCCGGCAGCAGCACGAACATGAAGAGCGGGTCCAGCGCTATGTTCAGCAGCCCGCCGAGTATGATGCCGAAGCCGGCCGCCGCCGAGCGGCCGGTGCTGCGCAGGAGGTTGGAGAGCACGTTGGAGAGCACTGTGGGCACTCCGCCGGCGACGATGACGCACAGAGCGTACTGCCGGGCGAATTCGTAATTGCCGCCGCCGGCGCCCAGCAGGAGCAGTATGGGGCGCATGAACAGGCCCATCAGCAGGGAGAAGAGCGCCGCGACGGCTATGCCGAGGTAGATGGAGAACACGCTCACGCGCCGCGCCTCGTCCTCCCGGCCGCTGCCGAGCAGACGGGAGACCAGCGAGCCGCCGCCCACACCCGCCAATCCGGCCAGGCAGGTGGTGATGTTGAAGACGGGCAGTATCAGCGAGGTGCCGGCCACCATGTAGGGACTGCCGGTTTGGGCGACATAGAAGGTGTCGGCCATGTTGTAGACGAGTACGATGAGCTGGCTTATAACCGCGGGGAGTATCATTATCCGCAGGGCGCGGGGCAGCGGCAGGCTGCGGAATACCTCCTCCCGGGAGGGCTTGCTGCTTTTGTTATCCACGCTTTCACACCGGGCTTTCCATCATAGCTGTTTGGTTATAATTATGGCACTTTGCCGCCCCCAATGCAAGCGGGAGACGGCGGCCGTGCTGTTGATTCCCGGCGGCAAGCGGGGTCACGCCCGGCTCCGGCGCGGGCGCGCCCACGGCGGGATTTTTCGCGCCGCGCGAGTTGCCCGGCGCGGGGGGCTGTGATATAATGCCCCCAATATCCCAAAAGGGGGGCGGGAAATGAGCCTGACTGTGGAGCATATCATGAAGCTGCCGAGCATGCGCGGCGCCAGGGTGCTGGCCGGGCGCGAGGGGCTGGGGCGCATCGTCTCCACCATCTCGGTGCTGGAGTACGCGAATCCGGACGGCATACAGCGCCGGCTCTATGAGAGCATCGACTTCCAGGGCAGCGAGCTGGTGATAACGGCCTTCAGCTCCGTGGCCGACAGCGTGGAGGCCCAGTGCGACAACGTGCGCTATCTGGCCGCCGCCGGCGAGGTGGGGCTCATACTCTACTATGTGGGGATAATCCTGCCCCGGGTGGACGAGAGGCTGGTGCGCCTGGCGGACGAGCTGGGTTTCGTGCTCATCTGTATGCCGGAAAACGACCCCAGTTTGCGCTACAGCGAGGTGATATGCGAGGTCATGGGGGCCATAGTGCGCGACGAGCTGAGCAACCCCAACTTCGCGCTCGACCTGCTGGAGCAGATGTCGCGCCTGCCCAAGACGCACCAGACGGTGAAGACCATCCTGCGCATAGCCAGCGACAGGGTGCGCGCCACCACGGCCATAGTGGACGCCGAGTACAACGTGCTCAGCGCCGCGCCCTGGCCCAGGACCATCTCCGAGGACGTGGAGGCCCTGGCCGCGCTGGCCGCCCGGCAGAGCGGAGCGGAGAGCTGCCAGCTGCGGCCGGACGGCTCGCAGCTCTGGGTCTACCGCGAGCGCATAGGCCGCGGGGAACACGGGGACATGCAGCTGCTGGCCTGTTCGGAGGGCGGGCGGATAGAGCCGCAGCTCTGGAGGCAGACGCTGGAGGGCGTGCGCCTGGGCATGGGCGTGTGGGGCAGAAAGCACGACAGGGTGGACATGTCGGAGCTGGTGCGCGCCATAGTGCTGGACGAACCCATAAAAATGCGCCGCCTGGGCGACATCTACCGCATAGACGTGGCCTCGCTGAGCGACGTGTGGATAATCCGCCGCCTGGACGGCGGCGGGCTGGCCTCCCTGCTGGGCGAGGTGCGCGAGCTGTCCGCGCACTACGCGCAGGTGGTGCTGTGCGAGTGCTATGAGGAGGACATACTCATCTTCCCCGTGGGCAGCCGCAGCCTGCGCGAGACGGACGAGTGGGCCGCCGCGCTGGCGGGGTTGCTGGCCGAGCGCGGAGTGCGCGCGGCGGTGACCCGCTGCCCGCTGCTGCAGCAGACGAGCGACGTCAAATACGCCTATGAGACGAACCGCCAGTGCGTGCGCGACGCGGTGAGGATATTCCCGCAGAGGGGCTCGTTCAGCTTCGCCGAGGTGGAGTTCGTGCGCGAGTGCCGGGAGATAGCCGCCGCCGGCGAGAGCCGCGTGCGCTGGTACGCCGCGCAGCTCGAGCCCATACTGGCCCGCCGCGACGGGGCGGACATCGCGCGCACGCTGGCCGTATACCTGCTGGACAGTAATTCGAGCGTGGTGGAGACCGCCGGCGCGCTCTTCGTGCACAAGAACACCGTGAAGTACCGCCTGCAGAAGGCCGGCGACATCCTGGGCTTCCGCGTGGGGGACATACCGCAGTCCAAAGACCTCATCTACGCCCTGGCCCTGCGCCGCCTGCTGCGCTACGAGGCCTGAGTTTCGGCCCGTCCGTTGTCCTTTGGGACAACGGACGGGCCGAAATCTTATCCCGCCGTCTAATGACGGAGGCGCCCCCCGCAACTATAATAGGGCAATGGGGCCGTGGGCCGGCCCCGGTACTGCTTACGGGGGGAAACGATATGAAAAAACACAGCGGGTTTGAAATCAGGCCGGAGGAGCGGCAGAGCTGGATATCCATAGCCTTTGTCTGGATAGGCTCGGTCATATGCGTGCCGGCGCTGATGATAGGCGGCATGCTCGGCGCGGGGATGACTCTGGGCGGGCTGTTCGCGGCGATACTCATAGGCTACGCGCTAATCTGTACGCTGATGATTTTCATGGGCATGCTGGGCTGCGACACGGGCCTGCCCACGGCGGTGGCGGCCTCGTCCGCCCTGGGGGAGAAGGGCGCGAAGTACATAATAAGCTCCATCCTGGCCATCTCCTGCATCGGGTGGTTCGGCATACAGGCCTCGGTCTGCGGCGCGTCCTTCTCCTCCATGGTGCTGGACATGACCGGCGCGGACATACCCGTGTGGGCCAGCAGCGTGGCCTGGGGCATCATAATGCTGCTGACGGCCTGCTTCCGCTTCGCGGGGCTCAAGTGGCTCAACAACATCGCCGTGCCCCTGCTGGCGGTCGTCCTGGTGTACACGCTCGTGGACGTGCTCTCCGGCGGCGGGGCGGAGCCGCTGAAGGGCTATGTCCCCACGGCGCCCATGGGCTTCGTGGCCGCGCTGAGCGCCGCCATCGGCTCCTTCGTGGTGGCGGCGGCCATCTCCGGCGACTACTGCCGCTTCGCCAGGAGCCGCGCGGACGTCATCAAGTCCTCCGTCGTCGGCGTGCTGCCGGCAGGGCTCGGCATCCTGGTAATCGGCGCGGTGCTGGCCATCTGCACGGGCAGCTATGACATCAGTGTGGTGCTGGCCTCCTCCGGGCTGCCGCTGGTGGGGCTCATTGCCCTCATCCTGGCCACCTGGACCACGAATGTCTCCAACGCCTACTCCGGCGGCCTCTCACTCTCCGTGCTGCTGGGCCAGGACGAGAAGAAGAGCCAGATAACCACCGCCGTGGCCGGCGTCATCGGCACGCTGCTGGCCGCCGCGGGCATACTCAACTCCGTCCAGGGCTTCCTCAGCCTGCTCTCGGCCATCGTCCCCGCCCTGATGGGCACCATGATAGCCGACTACTGGATACTGAGCCGGGGCAGGGCGGAGAACTTTGAACTGCGGGAGGGCTTCCACGCCCCCGGCCTGGTCAGCTTTTTCGCCGGAGCGCTGGTGGCCTGCATGACAGGCGGCACCTTCGCGGCCATACCCTTCCTCAGTTTCCTTGACCTGCCCTTCTTCATCGGGCCAGTCAACGGCATAGTCGTATCCATGCTCCTGTACGCCGTGATGGCCGCGGCGGGCGGGAAGCGCGCGTAATATATTGAGAGGAGAATGGCAACTTGCGTAAAATCGGACTCAGAGAGGTTGAGGACATCGCCCTCGGCGCGTCACTGCTGGGCGCGGGCGGCGGCGGCGACCCCTACTACGGCAAGCTGATGGCCATAGGCGCCATCAAGGAGAACGGCCCCGTGGAGCTCATAAGCCCCGACGAGGTGCCGGACGACGCCGTCATCATGCCCATCGCCATGATGGGCGCGCCCACGGTGCTCTGCGAGAAGGGCACGGGCGGCGGCGAGTACAAGGTGATATACGACATGGTATCGCAGTACCTGGGCAGGCAGGTCTATGCCGTCATGCCCATGGAGGCCGGCGGGGTCAACTCCATGCTGCCCATCGCGGCGGCGGCCCGCCTGGGCCTGCCGATGGTGGACTGCGACGGCATGGGGCGGGCCTTCCCCGAGCTGCAGATGGTCACCTTCACCATAGGCGGCGTCAGCGCCACGCCCATGGCGCTCACCGACGAGAAGGGGAACAGCGTCATCTTCAACACCATCACCAACAAGTGGACGGAGGAGCTCGCCCGCGCCGTCACCATGAGCTGCGGCGGCTCCGTCACCGTGTCGCTCTACGTCATGGAGGGCCGCACGATGAAGGCCTTCGGCGTCAAGGGCATAGTCACCCGCAGCGAGATGCTGGGCAGGGCCATACGCGAAGTGAAAAATCACCCGGAGAAGACGCCGGAACAGGCCTTCCTGGACGCCAGCGAGGGCTACGGCATCTTCAAGGGCAAGATAGCCGACGTGCTGCGCGAGACAAATGGCAAGTTCAACCTGGGGCGCGTGCAGCTCGAGGGCATAGGCGAGTGGCGCGGGCACAGGGCCGAGGTCTGCTTCCAGAACGAGAACATCTACGCCTCCGTGGACGGCGAAATCCTGGCCACGGTGCCGGACCTGGTCTGCCTGGTGGACACGGACACCTTCATACCCGTCACCACCGAGGCGCTCAAGTACGGCAAGCGCGTGCTGGTCGTGGGGCTCAAGTGCTATGAGATGTGGCGCACCGCGGAGGGGCTGGAGCTGGTCTGCCCCAGGTATTTCGGCGTGGACACGGACTATATTCCCATCGAGGAGAGGGTGAAGGGAGGCGCGGCCAATGTATAAGCTGGGCATAGACGTCGGCGGCACGAACACCGACGCCGTCATAATAGACGGGGAACTCAACGTGGTGGCGGACATCAAGCACCCCACCACCGACGACGTGTATGACGGCATCATCGCCGCCATACGCGAGGTGCTCGCCGCCTCCGGCGTGGAGCGCAGCGAGATAACCCAGGCCATGCTGGGCACCACGCAGTGCACCAACGCCATAGTGGAGCGCAAGCACCTGGCCAGCGTGGGGCTGGTGCGCATAGGCGCGCCGGCTACCACCGGCATCCCCCCCATGGTGGACTGGCCGGAGGACATACAGGGCGTCGTGGCCGATTACGTCATGATACGCGGCGGCTATGAGTACGACGGTAGGGAGCTGGCCGGGCTCGACAGAGCGGCCGCGCGCGGGTTTTTCGAGCGCATGAGGGGCAAGGTGCAGTCCATCGCCATCTCCTGCGTGTTCTCCACCGTGCGCGCCGACGAGGAGCTGGAGCTGGCCGCCCTCTGCCGCGAGGTGATGGGAGAGGACATCCACATCTCCATCTCCAGCGAGATAGGCTCCATGGGCCTCATCGAGCGCGAGAACGCCACCATCCTCAACGCCGCGCTCTGCCATGTCTCCCGCCGCTTTACGGAGGGTTTTGCCAAATCCCTCGCCGATGAGGGCATCACCAACGCGGAGATTTACCTCTCGCAGAACGACGGCACGCTGATGACCATGGAGCACGCCCGCCGCTACCCCATACTCACCATCGCCTGCGGCCCCACGAACTCCATACGCGGCGCGAGCTATCTCAGCCGCCTCAGCGACGCCATAGTCATCGACGTCGGCGGCACCACCACGGACTTCGGCGTGATACAGCACGGCTTCCCCCGCGAGTCGAGCGTCGCAGTCACGATTGGCGGCGTGCGCACCAACTTCCGCATGCCGGACATCATATCCATAGGCCTGGGCGGCGGCTCCATCGTCCGCGAGAGGCCCGACGGCACGGTCACCGTGGGCCCCGACAGCGTGGGCTATGAGATTACGAAAAAGGCGCTGTGCTTCGGCGGGGACACGCTGACCGCGACGGACATCGCCGTGCGCCTCGGCATGGCCGACATCGGCGACGCCTCGCTGGTGGCCGGAGTGGACGAAGGCCTCGCGCGCAGGGCCCTGGAGGCCATCCGCGGCATGGTGGAGGACAGCATTGACGCCATGAAGATATCCAACGCTGACGTGGACGTCGTCCTCGTGGGCGGCGGCGCCATCATCCTCCCCGGAGAGCTCAAGGGCGCCTCGAAGGTCTGCGACCCGGAGCACTCCGGCTGCGCCAACGCCATAGGCTCGGCCATCTCCAAGGTCTCCGGCAACTTCGAGCAGCTGGTGGACTACAACGTGACGCCGCGCGACGAGGCCCTCGACGCCGCCAAGGCCGAGGCGGTGCGTCTGGCCGTGGAGGCCGGCGCGCTGCCGGAGACCGTCGAGATAATAGAGGTCGAGGACGTGCCTCTGGCCTACCACCCCGGCAACACCTGCCGCGTGCGCGTGAAGGCCGCCGGCGACCTGGCGTGAGGAGGCGGGGAGATGGACAAGAAACTCACCATACTGGACCTGCTGCCCGTCACCGCGCCGGGCATCCTCTCTCCGGAGATGAAATCGGACATGGGCAGGTTCCTGCCCGACGGCACCGACATACGCCACGTGCAGATAGAAGAGGGCTCCGTCACCATAGAGTGCGAGTACGACGAGGCCTTTTCCGCGCCGCAGGTGATAAAGCTGGCCATGGCCGAGGCCGAAAAGGGCGGCGTGGACGGGGTGTTCGTCAACTGCTTCGGCGACCCCGGCGTGCGCGCCGTGCGCGAGGTGCTCAAAGTGCCCGTCTTTGGCGGCTTTGAGCCCGCCATTTACCTCGCGCTCGGCCTGGGGGACACCGTGGGCATCGTCACGGTGCTCAGGAACGTCGTGCCCATGATACGCGGCGCCATCGCCCGCGCGGGGCTGGAGGGGCGCGTCACCAGCCTGCGCACGCTGGACATGCCCGTGCTGGAGCTGGCCGACCGCGGGAAGCTGATGGAGAATCTCTACACCGAGTGCAGGAGGGCCGTGGAGGAGGACGGCGTCAGCGTCCTCGTCATGGGCTGCACCGGCATCGTCGGCGTGAACGACGACATGATGGGCCGCCTGCGCGCCGACGGCTATGACGTGCCCGTCCTCGAGGCCGCCCAGTGCGCCGTGGCCCTCACGGAGCTCTACGCCCGCATGGGCCTGTACCAGAGCCGGCAGACGTATATGCCGCCGCCGGAGAAGTGAGCCCGCGGGCGCCCGTACCCTGGGCGCCGCCGGGAACAAATGACAAAGCCGCACGGTGACGTGCGGCTTTGCCGTTGGGAATACGCCCGCTTTACACCGCATCCGGCGGGGAGGGACCCGAAAGACGGGGTGGAGAGGGGAGCGGATAAATCTGGAAAGGCGTCAGGGGTTCATTGCCTCTGCACAGCTGAATATACACCAGTCCCTCTTATGCCTCCTGCCTGGCGAATGAGTTTTAAAACAACCCTGACGCATCACGGCTTGTCCGGGAGACTGACGCGCTGGTCCTGATACAGCGGATTGGACATGAATTCCGGGTTTTTCCCCACGAAGGCGCTTTGGGCTTTTTCGTCATCCTGGAGCAGCCACATGAACCACGCGGTGACATAGCCATCCCCGTAGTAGAGCATCTCCCCGTGCCCGATATCCCTGCGGCGCGCCATCGCTTTCACAACGCCGCCGGGGATGTTCTCAAAGAGGGACTGCATGTCCTCCAGCGACACAAGGCCGATTTCGGCGTCGCCCGTGGAGGCCAGCATCAGGGTCGGTGCGTGTATTTTTGTCTCGTCAAAGTCCCAAAGCAGCGCCTCCTGGGATAGTTTTTTATTCCCGCCGCCGCTGAGAATCACCGCGGCCTTATAGGCATCCGCATTCCTCTGGTCGGTAATGGCATTGATAACGCCGGTTCCGCCCTGGGAGTGGCCGGTTATTCCGATGCGCTCCAGGTCTATTTTCCCGTAAAACATGTTTTCCTCCCCCTCTGACCGATAGCCGTTGAGCGCGGTGAGGTAGCGGACGCACATCTCGGCGCTGAAGCCGTTCCAGGCATATTCCTCCTCCGTGGCGATGGTGATGAAGCCCCAGGAGGCCATGTGCTTTTGCAGCGCGGGGTATTTGGAGCCCTTCACGCCGGTGCCGTTTACAAAGACCACCACGGGCAGCGGCCCGCTCCGGGCGATGTCCAGCGGGTAATACATCTCATACTTCTCAAAGGAATTCAGGCTGCCGCTCTCATAATAGCCAATCTCGTGGGGGCCCATGGCCAGGTAACTCGCCTCCAGCTCCCCGCCGGTCTG
>CALWYL010000001.1 GCA_944385765.1 uncultured Oscillospiraceae bacterium | reverse complement strand
ATTGCGGGTGTAGTTCAATGGCAGAACATCAGCTTCCCAAGCTGAATACGAGGGTTCGATTCCCTTCACCCGCTCCAGGACGGGTCGCCGTGCAGTAACTGAGCTTGCTGCGCGGCGATTTTGCTTGGGGGAGTATCGCCGCGCCTTTTCAGGCAGAAACTGTGGCTATACGTATAATGAAGCAAGCACTGCGAGAGCAGTGCTTGCTTCTGGTTTATGGAGAGTGTGAGTATGGGTAGTAGCTGGGTAATTATTTCTCGGCGACGAACTTTTTCTTGCCGGTGAGGATATCCTCGTCCATCATCTTGAGGGACTTGGCGACGATGCCGGTGCCGACCATGTTGCCCATGCAGTTGGTGGCGGTGTTGACCGGGTCGACGACGGCCCACAGGGGGCTGAGGAGGGCGACGAGGTCCAGAGGCAGGCCCAGGGAGGTGAGCATGACGGTGGAGATGACGATCTGGGCACCGTTGATGCCGACGGTGCCGACGGCCATCAGGCAGGCCATGATGACTATCTGGAACACCAGCAGCGGCGTCACCTGGAAGCCGTAGATATTGAGGGCAAAGACAGCGACACAGGCCTGGGCGACGGCGGCGGCGTTCATGTTGCAGGTGTTGCCCAGAGGAAGGGTGAAGCTGTAGACGCGCTCGTCAATGCCGAGCTGCTCCTGGGAGACCTGCATCTCCAGAGGCAGGGTGGCGGCAGAGGAGCCGGTGGCGGCGGCCATGACCAGGACGCTGATGTTTTTCTTGTAGTAGTTGAGCGGGTTTATCTTCTGCAGGATCATGAGCAGCAGGGGATACACCACGATGAGCAGCAGGCCGCAGCCGATGAAGTCTATGAGCAGGAACTTGCCCAGGTTGGCGATCATCGTGCCGGTGAACTTGGGCACCATGGGGGCGACAAGGCCGAAGATGCCGATGGGGCAGAGCTGGACAATCCAGTTGGTCATCTTGGTGAAGACCTCCATGCACTGGTTGGTGAACTGGATGACTATCTGGGCCTTGTTGGCCACGGCGAGGATGCAGCAGCCGAGCAGAATGGCGAAGAGGATGACGGGCAGCAGCTGGTTGTCGGCCATGGAACCGACGATGCTGCTGGGAATCCAGCTCAGCAGGGTCTCGGCGAAGCTGTAGGAGACGGCGAGTTCCTCACCGGAGCCGACAGAAGCGCCGATATCCACGCCGGCGCCGGGGTTGAAGATCATGCACAGGCCCACGCTGAGCGCGGCGGCAAAGAGGGTGGTGCAGACTATCCAGAGGACATAGCGCAGGCCGATGGTGCGCATCAGGGATATGTCACCCAGCGAACAGACACCGGCGACCAGGGAGAAAAACACGAAGGGGATAAGGAGCATCTTCATAAGGGCTATGAAGATATCGCCGAGTATAGAGACCGCCTCGCCGCCTTCGGGCCAGGCAAAGCCGAGGATAAGGCCCAGGATAACTGCCGCCAGGATCCTCTTCCACAGTGCTATTTTTATGAGCTTTTTCACTTTATGAGCCTCCAATATTATTTATATGATGTGCTCTTTTGCCCAGGAATAACGTCAGTCGATGCAGGCGACAAGTTCCATCTCAACCTTTACGCCGGGGAGCATCTCCTTGACGGCTATGGTTGCGCGCGCGGGCAGGGGACGCTCGGTGAGGCACTCCTTATATGCCCTGTTCATCTCGTCGAAATCGGAGATATTCAGCAGGTAGACGGTTACCTTCACGAGATCCTTGAGAGAGCCGTGAGCCTGCCCGAGCAGGAGCTCGGCATTCTCGAAGATCTTTTTGGTCTGCTCATACACGGAATCATCGAGCTCGCCCTCGGGGCCGTAGGACCCGATGATGCCGGTGAAGAACAGCTTGTCACAGACCAGGCCCTGTGAATAAGGGCCGTGAGCAGGTCCGATGCGCTGCTCGTCCTTTACTTCGTACTTTTCCATTGAGTTTTCCTTCCTCCCTTTCTTTGTTAGCTGATCCGAAAGTATCTTCGCCCCTGGACTACAGACTGCAGACCTGCCACGAGTCTGCATCTGCCCTAACGTCTAATTGTAGGATAGTACAACAAAAGCGCCGCGTCAAGATTTTTCATGCCGTTATTTATGACAATATGATGGGGAATAATTTGTGAGATTTAACAAATGAAAGTGCCAAAAAGCGGCCCTACTTGACAAAACGCTTTTATTAAGAGTATAATCAAATATCCGAAAGTAGTAATGTAGGACATAATATCTGCGCCGAGCGCATGACCTGCCACCTGCCCTACAGCCATTAATCAAATCTAGAAGGAGCAATTGAAATGATGCAATTTGGCATTGAGACAGAGACTCTGCATCTCTGGTTCCAGAATAAGCGCATGGACGCCTTTGGCTTTATTGATAAGGCTGTCGAATTCGGCTATGACGGCATCGTGTTCAACATAATAGAGAAGAAGAACCAGACCGATGGCCTGGCCACGTTGGGAGTCGATACGCCGGAAAACCTGGCCAAGATCCGTGATAAGCTGAGAGAGAACAATCTCTATGTCGAAATTGACACCCGCGGCACCGGGTATGAGCATCTCTGCCATGTCCTGGACATTGCCGAGTTTCTGGGGGCCAACAGGGTGCGCACTTTCATAATGGGCGACCCGTCCTCCTACAGCCACGGCAACCTCGGCGGCAGCTTCTGCCTTGACGACCTCAAGAGCGGCATTGAGGAACTGAAGCTGATCGCGCCGGTGCTGGAGAAGAAGCGCATTTTCCTGGCAGTGGAGAACCACGAGAACGAGACCGCGGCCGACATGAACTGGATAGTCGAGCAGGTAAACAGCCCCTGGATAGGCCTGCTGTATGATCCGGGCAATTTCATGAACGCCTGGCAGGATCCCGTGGAGGCCGTCAAGGTCTGCGCTCCCCATATCCTGGGGACCCATCTGAGAGACGCGGCTGTTATAATGGACGGAGACCAGCCGGTGGTCACCGCCATGCTCCCGGGCAGGGGCTCCATAGACCTCAAGGGAGTTATCCGCGAGCTCGTGAAGAACACCACACTTCAGAGGTTCAACATTGAGAGCAGCTATCTCTACACCGGAAAATTCAAGCGCCCGGCGGGGACCGGAGGGTGCTCTGAGTTCACGGGCACCTTCAAGGTGATCGATCCCCCCATGCCTGCGGACGAGGTGCGCCCTCTGGACTATTACCTCTATGAGGGAGACAGGCTGGAGGAGCAGATGGAGCTGCAGATGGAAAATATGAGGATGGCCGGGAAGTACATGAAAGACCTCTTTGAGCAGGTCATAGCCGAGGAATAGCGGTTAATTCTTACACACTGAAAGATATTAATAATGGAATTTTTCGTAGTTTCTTTCCTTGCATATGCAAAAGGCTTGTTGTATAATACACATATGTGAGGTTGAGATTATGGACAGTTTACAAAAGCCCACTAGGGTGACATTGTCTGCTCAGATCGTTGAGCAGATGGAACGCTGCATAAAAGACGGCACTTGGCTCGTTGGCACCTGCATTCCCGGTGAGCTTGACCTGATGGAGACCTTTGGGGTGAGCCGAAATACAGTGCGTGAGGCCACGCTCTCGCTGGTCCACGCCGGTCTGCTGCAGGCCCGCCCGGGCGACGGAACCTATGTTATCAGCACCGACAGGCTCGACGCCGCGATGCTCCGGCGACTCCGCAATGCCAAACCGAGGGATGTCCTTGAGGTTCGACTTGCTCTGGAGGTAAATATAGTTCAGCTGGCGTGCAGGTACAGCATGGACGCGGACATGGACGCGCTGCACAAGGCGATGCTGAAACGCGAGAGCCAGGATATATCGCTGGATGACTTTATCAGGGCAGACCTGGAGTTCCATCTGCAGCTGGCAAAGCAGAGCCACAACAGCCTGATGTATGACCTCTATAAATCGTGCCTGTCGTTCATCGAGGATGAGATATGCGCATATCTGATGTCCAGCGGCTCCCATCATCAGGACGACAAACACAGGGAGCTCTATCAGGCGATCGTCGACAGGGATGAAGACAGAGCGGTCGACCTCGTGTGCGCTATTCTGGAGGACGAGCGGACTATCTTTGTCGAGGCAGGGCTTTTGAAAAAATAGTATCCGCTGAAAATCATACATAAAACATAAGCGCCCCACCATGTGGGGCGCTTATGTTGTTTATCCGCGGGCGGGACTCAGATTACTCCCCCGGCGCGGAGCTTTTCAATTTCCTCGTCGGACATGCCCAGCATGCCGCTGAGTATGTCATGGCTGTGCTGGCCAATCAGGGGGGCGGGGCGCTGGGCCCTGTCCTCGCAGCCGTGCATCTTTATCGGGGTGCCGGGGATGGTGATATGGCCGCCCACGCCGGGGTCGTCCACGTCCCAGAGCATGTTGCGGCCCCTCAGCTCCTGCTGCCTGCAGACCTCGTCCATCTTCAGAACGCGGCCGAAGGGGATACCGGCGCCGACCACGAGCGATTCGATCTCGCCCACCGTGTGCTGGAGCGCCCAATCGCCGATGATCTGCTTGAGCGCGGCGTAGTTCTGGCATCGCAGCGCGTTGTCGGTGAAACGGGGATCCGATTTGAGCTCCGGCTTCTGCATGAGATCGCAGAGCGCGTACCAGAACTTGTTGGTGCCGCAGGCGACGACAAATTCCCCGTCGCTGGCCATAAAGGAGTCGAAGGGAGCTATGCCGGGGTCGCGGTTGCCCTGCGGCGCGGAGACCACGCCGTCAAAGGTGTACTCCACCACGCCGGTCTCCAGAATGGAGAAAATCGTATCCAGCATGGAGACGTCTATCCTCCTGCCGGCACCGGTGCGGCTCCTCTGGTAGAGGGCCATAACTATGCCGAGAGAGAGGTAGGTGCCGGAATAGTTGTCCGCTATCGCGGGGCCCACTTTGGTGAGGCGGTCAAAGCCGGTCATGCTCATCATGCCGCCCATCGCTTGGGCCACTATGTCGTAGCAGGGCTGCTGGGCGCGCGGGCCCTCGAGGCCGAAGCCGGAGATAGAGGCGTATATCAGGCCGGGATTTATCTCGCTGAGGACATCATACCCGAGGCCGAGGCGCTCCATGGTGCCGACACGGAAGTTCTCGCAGACCACATCGGCCTTGGCGACCAGCTTTTTGAATATCTCCTTGCCCTCTTCGGATTTGAGATTGAGAGAGAGGCCGTATTTGTTGCGGTTTATGTAGGCGTAATAGCCGCTGTAACCGTTTTTGAAGGGCGCCCAAGTGCGGCTCTGGTCGCCCTTGCCGGGCACCTCGATCTTGATCACTTCCGCGCCCTGGTCGGCCAGATGCATGGTGCAGAACGGCCCGCTGTACGCCTGGGTGAGGTCCAGCACCACTACTCCGCTCAGGGGCTTCTCCAGGCGGTTCTTGTTGAGTTCGTTTGACATATTGCCTCCTTATTTATGTATGCAAATCAGTATTTGCAGAAGTTGTATACGCTGATAAGCACTATCAGGGCCAACAGGCCGATGAACAGCTTATCCGTGGTGGAATTGCTGATTTTTGCCGAGATGCCGCGGCCGCACATGCCGCCCACGATGCCGCCTATGATCATAAAGATGAGCGCAAGCGGCTCGAACTCCGGAACGGTGCCGGACAGGAGCATGTATACAAGGCTGAAGGCCTGGCTGAAGAGAATGACGAACAGCGAGTTTTGTACGGCCTTTTTCGTGTCCATGGAGAAGAAATAAAGCAGCACGATCAGGTCTATGGGCCCTCCGCCTATGCCAAGGAAACTCGACATTATTCCCAGGCAAAGCCCTATGAGGACGGAAGCTGCCTGGCTCTGTACATGCCTGGTCTTTATGCGGCTCTTGCTGAACGTGTAGACCAGCGCCCCCAGCGCGACTACGCCGAGGAAAACCGCCTGGACCGCGCCGATCTTGTCGGCATAGGGAAGGAGCTCCTTTATCTGCTCGAACAGATACTTGCCGGCCACGCCGCCCATGGCCGCCCCAAGGGCGAGGGGGGCAACTTCATGCACGGCGATGACTTTGTTTTTAGACATGAGGTTCTTGGCCGTGGTGTAGCTGGTCATGGCGAGCACGGTCATGGCCGAGAGGAAGCTGGCTGTGGAGACGGAGACGAGCGAGAACATGTCCAGAACGGGCTTCATGAACACACCGCCGCCGACGCCGCAGATGCTTCCGATAACTGAAGCGAAAAAGGCTATGGCCAAGAGGAACACTACTTCCATACTTACACATCCTTCCATAAAAATGCCCGGAAAAGCTTGTTTTCCGGGCAGCCTTTTTTATCCCCGTGGCGGATGGGGCAGAGCCCTCCGTCACTCCGCAGTGCTGTCTCCAGTGATACCGCCGAAGGTATAGCACGCATCGGCGACGGCGCATGAGGCGTTGACATCGCTCTCCTTCACAATGCGCTCTAGTTTCATCATGGACGACTTCGCGCAGCAGCAGAGCAGGCCTTCCCGCGTCAGCATGGTGCGGCAGCTTATCCTGTCGTGGAGCGCGTCCCTGACCTTTTCGGGCGAGCCGGTGTAAACCAGCGCGGCGACTTTCCGGTCAAAGCCGTATATGACAACGTTGTTCAGGGCGGAACAGATATAGAGATTTATCAGGGAGTAGAGCATGAGGTCCCAGTCCTTGAGCAGTATGGAACCGACGGTGATTATCACAAAGTCACCGGCCATAAGTACATTGCCTATCTGGATATTGGGATGCTTTCTGACAACGAGGCGGCCGACAACTGTGGTGCCGCCGGTCGTAGCACCGGCCTTGAGTATCATCCCGAGGCCTATGCCCATGACGACCCCGCCAAAAACCGAGGCGAGCATCATGTCTGTGGTGAAAGCCGGAAGGAAAGCCCACCAGTCCATAAGCACAGAGGTAAGGAAAATGGTTATCACCGTATATATGAGCAGCTTTTTGCCCAGATAAAAGACCGCGACCAATATCAGGGGGATGTTGATGACAAGGTTCACGACCCCGATAGGCGTGTTGAAGAGAGCCTTGGTTATTACGGCGATGCCTGTTACACTGCCGGGTATCACGTGGATCGGATCGATAAAGAGCACTACGGAGAGCGCGTAGAGGATACTGCCGACCACGATTAGCAGCAATTCCCTGATTACCTGATTTTTTGATATGGACTGCGAGTTCATCAGTTTTTCACCTTACTTTTTTACTGCCTTCTCTATACCGAGCTTGTAGCACTCGAGGTTCGCGGGGGTGTTGCGGCCCTTCTTCTCGAAATAATCGTTCAGGCTGGTCCCAAAGGTGTCAACATCCATGAGGCCTGTCGCTTTCATCATCGCGCCCAGCATCACCAGGTTGGCCGCGCGGCCGTTTCCCAGGGAATTGGCTATGTCGGTGGCGTCAACGGAGTAGACGTTTACATCGGCGGGGTATTCTACGTCGCCGCCCATGAGCGAGCCGTTGACTATGGCGTAGCCGCCCTCTTTGACGTCGCCTATGAACTTGTGATAGGAGGGCTCGTTCATTGCCAGGAGGATATCCAGCTTCTCCGGATAAGGGCTGCCGATCTCCTCGTCGGAGATGATTATGCTGCAGCTGGCCGTGCCTCCGCGCATTGCGGCGCCGTAGGACGAGGTCCAGCAGATGTTCTTGCCGTGCTGCGCCGCCACATCTATAAGGATCTTTCCGGCGGTGAGTATGCCCTGGCCGCCAAAGCCGGCAAATATGATATCGGCCATTACTTGTTACCTCCTCTGTCGGTGTATACGCCCACGGGGAACACCTTTTCGTTCTCGTTTTTGATCTTTTCCATGGCGTCGACGGGATCGAGCTTCCAGTTGGTGGGGCAGGGGGAGAGCACCTCTATTATGGAGAAGCCCTTGTTGTCGCGCTGATTCTCGAAGCCCTTCTTTATGAAGCGCTTGGTCTCGTCGATGTGTTTGGTATCGTAGAGGGCGCCGCGGGCGGCAAACTCGACGTCGAAAGTCTTTATGGCCTGGAGCATGTCCACGGGATGGCCCATAGTCTCGCGCCGGCGGCCGGCCTTGCTGCTGACGGTCTTGTCCCCGATGAGGGTGGTGGCCAGGTTCATCTGTCCGCCGGTCATGCCGAAGATGCCGTTGTTGACGACGATCATGGTTATAGGTATGTCACGGACGGCGGCATAGGTGGTCTCGGTCCAGCCGATGACATAGGAGCTGCCGTCGCCGGCGAGGGCATATACGGTCTTGTCCGGGCGGACCTTTTTGATTCCGGTTGCGACGGAGGCGATGCGGCCGTGAGGGCCGGCGATGTGATCGTAATCCAGGCAATCCAGGGACCACTCGGAGCACGCGATGTCCACGCAGGCGATCACCTGATCCTGAAGCCCGAGCTCCTCTATGCTCTCGGCGATCAGGCGCTGGATTATACCGTGTCCGCAGCCGCCGCAGCAGCCGGAGGGGGCGATTATGGACTTAGGTGTTTTATAGACCGGCATTTCAGATTACCTCCATTGGCTCGACCTTGCCCGCCAGGACATCCAGGCAGAAGTCGACGATTTCTTTTGCCTTGGGTATATTCACGTTGGTGAGGCAGCCGTAGAGCGGTTTGCTGTTTCTGGCCGCCATCATGATGTCCTCGCCCATCTGGGAGGATATGCTCATTTCAACGGTGACGAAGCCCTTAACGCTCTCCGGCAGGTTCTCAAACGCCTTCCTGGGGAAGGGCCACACGGTTATGGGGCGGATGAGTCCGAGCTTTATGCCGGCGGCGCGCGCCTCGCGGACGGCGGTCTTGCACACGCGGGAGGAGATGCCGTAGGCCACGAGTATGAGCTCCGCGTCGTCGGTCATCACGGACTCCCAGCGCTGTTCCTCAGAGAACATGGTCTTGAATTTATTGAGCATCATCTCCGAATACGCGGGGTGGCCGATGATGTTCGTGAGGTTGTTCATCTTGTTCTTCTTTACTCCCAGCGGCTTGCCGGTGAGGGTCCAGTCGAACTTGTCGATATCGTGCTCCTTCGCGGGAGGCAGGGTGCACTTCTCGATCATCTGGCTGATGGCCCCGTCAGTGAGGATCTCCACGACGTTGCGGTATTTTTCAGCCAGGTCAAAGGCCAGGTAGGTCAGCTCGGCGCACTCGTTGACGGAAGCCGGAGCGAGCACGATCAGCCTCTTGTCGCCGTGGCCGCCGCCGCGGGTGGAGACCCAGTAGGAGTCCTGTCCCGGGGTTATCTCGCCGTCGCCGGTGCCGTAGCGCATGGAGTTGACGAGCACGGCCGGCAGGTTGTTGGACGTGAGGTAGGAGATCTCTTCCTGCTTGAGGTCGAAGCCCGGGCCTGAGGAGCTGGACATGACTCGGGCTCCGGCGGCGGAGGCCCCAAAGAGCATACTCATGCTGGCGATCTCATTCTCACCCTGGATAAAAGTCCCGCCGCGCTTTTCCATGTTGACGGACATGTACTCGAGTATCTCGCTCTGCGGGGTGATGGGGTATCCGGCGTAGAAGCGGCAGCCGGCCCTCAGTGCGGCTTCGGCAATCGCCTCGTTGCCTTTCATCAGGACATAATCAGCACTCACTTATACAGCCTCCTATCATTCAACAGTGAAAACATTGTCGGGACAGGTCTTGTAGCACATGCCGCAGCCTATGCACAGCTCCTGGTCGATCTCAATGATTTCATAACCGTTTTTGTTGACGAGTTCCAAGGGGATTATTGCGTGTCTGGGGCAGGCCCTGACACATAGCCGGCAACCTTTGCACAGCTCTGTATTCGCTTTTGCCTTAGCCATGATGTCCTCCTTTTTATTTTCAGAGCGTATAGCCGCTCTAAATTCGTAACGTCCTAATGTAGGACAAATGAATTTTATGATGTTTCAAGGGAAATGTCAAGAGATTTGGGGCAAATTCTTTATTCCTATATTGTGTTTGTCATATCGGTCAATTGGGCGCAGCTAAAATATGCAACTGTTACAAATAATATAAAAAAGCGAGAGAATTGGGGGTGAAGGTCGCAGAAATGTCGGCCTTCAGCCGGAACCTGATGGGGGACGGAGCGGGTTATGTTCAATATGCCGGTACATTGGGGGCAGAGCGCGCGCTGCGGCCCTGCCAACGCAAAATGTATCCGGTTTATGTATCGTATTGGGGAGGAAAAGTATAGAATAGATAGTATGAAAACGGCACTGAAAAGTGTGCATAAATATGCAGTTTTAGGTGGAGAGGCTGGGGGAGCTGTGGGGAATAATGGGTGTAAATATTCATAGCGTTGGGGAGCGCAAAATAAAATCCGAAAGGCCCGTCCCATGGGACGGGCCTTTCGGAGAGAGAAAGAGTCAAAATGAGAGGAGACAGTGGTCGCTAAATGTCAAGCATTTAACAACCACCTATAATATAGCATTAATCCGCATATTTGTAAAGAGAAAAGTTGGCAATTCCTCAGAAAAACTTTGCGGTGAAGGCGGCCGCGGCGAAACCGGCCAAATCGGCGCAGAGCGCGGCGGGTACGGCCCAACGGGTATTTTTGACTCCGACGGCCCCAAAATAGACGGCGATGACATAGAAGGTGGTCTCAGTCGAGCCCAGCATGATGGCCGCTGTGCGCCCTATGAGGGAGTCGGGACCGTATTCGTCCATGAGCTCGGAGGCGGAGGCCAGGGCGCCGCTGCCGCTTATGGGGCGGAGCAGCATGAGCACGGAGGTCTCCGGCGGTATGCCCAACAGCTCCAGCAGCGGGGAGACCAGGGAGGTGAGCGCGTCCACGGCGCCGGAGGCCCTGAGCATGTACACCGCCGTCAGCAGCGCGACCAGGGGCGGGAAGATGCGCAGTACGGTCTTCAGCCCCTCGGCGGCGCCCTCGGCCATGGCGGAGAATACGTCCACACCGCGGATGAGCCCCCCAAGCGCCGCGGCGGTAATGATTGCGGCGGCGGACAGGGATATGACACCGTCCATCAGCGCCAGAGCCTCGACAAGACGGCCGCGGCGGCGAGGCCCACGCCCACGGAGAAGATGGAGCTCAGCCAGACGGCGGGCAGGATATCGAAGGGCGTTGCAGAGCCGGCGGCGGCCCGGAGCGAGGCGGCGGTGGTGGGGATGAGCTGTATGGAGGCCGTATTAATCACCACCAGCCGGCAGAGCTCATCAGAGGCGGCGCCGTCGGAGAGCCGGGCCATGCCGGAGGCGGCGCGGATGCCCATGGGGGTGGCGGCGTTGCCCAGGCCGAGCAAATTGGCCGAGACATTGGAGGCCAGGGCGGACATGGTCTCGCAATCGTGGGCGGAGCGGGGAAACAGCCGGGTGAGCAGGGGGGAGAGCGCGCGGGAAAGGGCTTCCAGCGCCCCGGCTCTGCGCAGCACCTCCATGACGCCGCTCCAGAGGCAAATCAGCCCGCCGGTTTCCAGGCACAGCTTTACAGCGGCCGGGGCCCCGGCGAGGGCGGCGGAGCCGGTGGCGGAGGCGTTCCCGGAGGCGAGGCCGTATACAAGTGAAAAGAGCAACAATGCTACCCATATTGTAGACAAGTTGTGCATACCTCCTATATTTTTTCTAAAAAATTGTGTAAGTTTCAATGAATAAAAATTCTCCAGTTGTTGACTTTAGTGGCATTTTCATATATAATTTTACTGTTCAGGCTTATTCAACAAAGCCGTAGATGGGAGGAAAAGTTATGAAGTCAACCGGGATCGTAAGAAAGGTCGATGAGCTGGGGCGCATAGTGTTGCCCATAGAGCTCAGAAGGACGCTCGATATCGACAAGAAAGATTCTATGGAGATCTACATAGAGGGCGATACGGTGATCCTTCGCAAGTACCAGCCGGCCTGCGTCTTCTGCGACAGCGCCAAGGACATTGTCTCCTTCCGCGGCAGGAACGTCTGCTCCGACTGCATCCGCATGCTCGAGGAAAAACTCTGAGGGTTTGTCAGCCCTCGCGCGCCTTACGCTGCCGGGGGCATGCAACCCGGCAGCGGGGGAGCGCGGCAAATTTTTGTGGATATGTACCGAATATGAGGCGGCCGGACGGCCGCTGTTTTTGTTGTCTCGGCAGGCCGGCGAGTATTGACAATTTAAAGCGCAACTGTTATAATGCACACAACAGAACAGCGAACAACTGCCATGATGGCGGAATAGTACCGGGAGAGAGCGCATGCGCGCGGGTCCTGCAGAGAAGTGCCGGTCGGTGCAAGGCACGAGGACGCGGCCCGGGAATACACGCCGGAGCAGCCCCACGAAAGCGCTAAGGCGCCGGTAGGCCGGGCCGGGTTTCTCCCGTTACAGAGATAGAGTATCTCCGCCCCTGGCGGACGCACTCGAAAAGGCCGGCGCCGTGAGACGCCGGTGAATTGAGGTGGTAACACGGGATTTGGCGCTCGTCCTCTGCTGGAGAGGAGGGCGTTTTTTGTTTTCCTCAAACCCGGTGGAACCGCCGCCAAACGGCTCCGCTAAATCTGGAAAGGAGCCTTTTGAAATGGCGAACATCAAATTCTTTACCGGTATGGACATCCCCCTCGAGCTGCACAAGGTGCGCATGGTGCAGAAGCTGAACCTGGTCCCCGTGGAGCGCCGGCTGGAGGCCATCACCGAGGCGGGCAACAACACCTTCCTGCTGAAAAACAAGGACATCTTTCTCGACATGCTGACCGACTCCGGCGTCAACGCCATGAGCGACCGCCAGACGGCCGCCATGCTCGTCTGTGACGACAGCTACGCCGGCAGCGCCACCTTTACCCGGCTGGAGGATAAGGTGCACGAGATATTCGGCACGAATTTCTTCCTGCCGGCCCACCAGGGCAGAGCCTGCGAGAACATACTGGCCGTGGCCTTCGTAAAGCCGGGCGACGTGGTGCCGATGAACTTCCACTTCACCACGACCAAAGCGCACATCACCCGGCAGGGGGGCACGGTGGCGGAGCTGGTGACGGACGAGGGCATAAAGACCACCAGCGACGACCCCTTCAAGGGCAACATAGACCTGGACAAGCTGCGCAGGTTCATCGCCGAGACGGGCACGGAGCGCATACCCTTCATGCGCATAGAGGCGGGCACCAACCTGATAGGCGGACAGCCGCTGTCACTGCAAAATATGCACGACGCCTGCGAGATATGCAGGGAGCACGGCATAATCACCGTGCTGGACGCCAGCCTGCTGCAGGACAACCTCTACTTCATCAAGACCCGCGAGGCGGCCTGCCGCGACATGTCCATCCGCGAGATAACGCGCAGGGTGGCGGACGAATTCGACATCATCTACTTCTCCGCCCGCAAGTTCGGCTTCGCGCGCGGCGGCGGCATCGCCATGAGGGACCGCAGGTTCTTTGAGCACATGAGAGAGCTGGTGCCGATGTTCGAGGGCTTCCTCACCTACGGCGGCATGAGTGTGCGCGAGATGGAGGCCATCACTGTGGGCCTGGACGAGACCATGGACGAGGACGTGATTTCCCAGGGGCCCATATTCATCGAGTTCATGGCCAGAGAGCTGCAGAAGCGGGGGGTGCCCATAGTGACGCCGGCCGGCGGACTGGGCTGCCACCTGAACGCCCGGGAGTTCCTGCCGCACATAGACGACCACGAGTACCCGGCCGGCGCCCTGGCGGCGGCGGTATACCTGGCCGGCGGCGTGCGCGGCATGGAGCGGGGTACCCTGAGCGAGCAGCGGGAACCGGACGGCACGGAGCCCATAGCGGACGTGGAGCTGCTGCGCCTGGCGCTGCCCAGGAGGGTCTTTACCATGTCACAGGTCCTCTACGCCGTGGACCGCATCACCTGGCTGCACGAGAATGCCGACCTGGTTGGCGGACTGCGCTGGGTGGAGGAGCCCAGCAGCCTGCGCTTCTTCTTCGGGCGGCTGGAGGCCACCAGCGACTGGCAGCAGAAGCTGGTCAAAAAGTTCCGCGAGGACTTCGGCGAGAGCCTGTGAGGTCGAAAACGAGGGGCATTACAATGGCCGGCGCGGCGTACAGCCGCGCCGGCTTTGCAGTTTGACTTTCAACAGCGCGGGTGGTAAAATGAGGTCAAAGAGTTGACAAACTCACTTGAAAAGGAGGTAACTCTAGTGGCTATGCAGCTCACGAGCGAACAGCAGGCCATGCTGGACGGGGCGCAGGGAGAGGTTATGGCCAAGGTCATGCGCTCCCTGGTGATGTATGGCGAGACCTTTGGGGCCGAGAAGATGGTGCCCGTGACCAGCAAATACGGGCACACGGTTATAAGCTTCGGCATCGGCGTGATGAAGCCGGTGTACGATCTCTATGACCAGCTGATAGCGGCCGGGGCGCTGCCCAAACAGCAGTTTTCAGCCGACCCGCTGCCGCTGGACAAGAACGTGCCCTCCAATTTGCTGCAGGACATCATCTTCAAGGGGATAATGTACTCCCAGCAGAAGAGGTACGAGGAGCAGCTGAAGAAATTCGGCATCATGGACGGGGACGCCTACACTTGCGCCTGCTATCTGGACGAGGTGGGAAACAGGCCGCAGAAAGGGGAGGTGCTGTCCTGGGCCGAGAGCTCAGCCGTCGTGTACGCCAACAGCGTGCTCGGCGCCAGGTGCAACCGCAACTCCGGCATGATAGAGCTGATGGGCTCCATCGCCGGCTGCGTGCCCTACTTCGGGCTGCTGACGGACGACGGCAGGAGGGCGGACTGGGTGGTTGAGGTGCGCACGGAGAAGAGGCCGGAGGCACAGCTCCTGGGCTCCGCCGTGGGCATGAAGGTCATGGAGCAGGTGCCGTACATAAAGGGCCTCGACAGGTGGCTGGGCACGGAGCTCAACGACGAAAACTGCGCGTATCTGAAGGACTTCGGCGCGGCGACGGCCTCCAACGGGGCCGTGGGGCTCTATCACATAGAGAACCTCACGCCGGAGGCGAAGGAGCAGGGCGAGGGACTGATACGCGAGGGCGCCAAGGTCTATGTGATAGACGACGCCGAGCTGGAGCGCGTAAAGGCGGGATACCCCTGCGTGTGGAAGGACCTGGGGGCAAAGCCCAAGCTCTGCTTTATAGGCTGCCCGCACCTCACCAAAGGGCAGCTGAAGGACTGGACGGACAAGATAGAGGCAGCGCTGAAGAAGAACGGGCTGGAGAAGGTGACGGTGCCCACTGTGATGACAGCCCCACCCGCCATCGCCCGCGAGTACGCAAACAGCTGGGACGGAGCGCGGCTGGAAAAGACGGGTGTCATACTCTCGTATATCTGTCCGCTGATGTACATGAACAACCCCCTGAGCGGCAAGATGCCGGTGATAACCTGCTCGAACAAGCTGCGCACCTATACGACGGCGAGATATTACACAGAGGACGAGATACTCGGCATGATAACGGGAGGTGTCAGGTAATGGCGAGGAGCTTCAAGGGACGCAGCGTGGTGCCCGGGAACTGCACGGCGGAGGCCCTGGTGTCCCACGGCGGATTCAACACGCTGGCCAGCTTCCAGATGGCCATGATGTTCGGCGACAAAAAGGTCAAGTGCGGCGACCAGAACAACCCGGATCTCTATAAGAAACCGATGAAAGGCAAGGCGCTCTGCCTGCCGCAGACCATAGGCTCGACCACCGGAGGCATGGTGCTGTACACGGCCTGTGCCACGGACAACCAGCCCGCCTGCCTGCTGTTTTCCATGACCATAGACAGCCTGGCGGCCTCCGGCGCCATCCTGGCGGCGAACTGGACGGACGCCAAGATGCCGGTGGTGGACCAGCTGGGCGACGAGTTCCTGAGCTATGTTGAGGACGGCATGCAGATAACCGTGGCTGAGGACGGCACCGTCACCGTGGAGTGAGACGCAAGACGCAAAAAATCCCCGCCGCGGCGGGGATTTTTTGCGCTCCGGAGCTGTAAGGGGGTATGGTACATGGAGGTATATAGAACTTTGACAGAGGGGGAGCTCTGCCGGGAGCTACTTGGGAAGTTCCGGCGCCGGCAGGTGGTGGACCTATGCCGGCGCCGGGAGAACGGGCGTTGGGTCGTGAGGCCGGACCCCTTCATCGACGACTGGAGCGAGGAGGACTGCGCCTTTTTGCTCGAGTGTCTGAAAAACACGCTGAGGACCGGAGGCTTCGTGTACGGCGCTTTCGTCGACATGGCTCTGAAAGGCTTCGTGTCCGTGGAGCCGGAGCCGTTTGGCAGTGAGATGCAATATCTCGACCTCTCGAGCATACACGTGTCGGAGGACATGCGCGGGCGGGGAATCGGGGCGAAGCTCTTCCGGGCCGCCGCCGACTGGGCGCGGGGGCGAGGGGCCCGTAAGCTGTACATCTCCGCCCACTCCGCCGTGGAGACACAGGCCTTTTACGCGAAAATGGGCTGTGTGGAGGCGGCGGAATACGAGAGCGGCCACGTGGAGAGGGAGCCGTTCGACTGCCAGCTGGAATACCTGCTGTAAAAAGTGCCGCCACGCGGGGCGGCACTTGGCTTCATTGGGGGATACCGTCGGCGTACAGCCGGGCTAAGTTGAGCATGATGTCCACACACTTGTCCATGCCCTCGACGGTGATGTGCTCGTACGGGCCGTGGAAGGCATAGCCTCCGGTGCCGAGGTTGGGGCAGGGCAGGCCGCGCCAGGAGAGCAGCGCGCCGTCGGTGCCGCCGCGTATGGGCTCTATCACCGGCTCCACACCGGCTGCCCTGATGGCCTTCACGGCGTTTTCCACCAGGTGATAGTGCTGGGGCTTTATCTTCTCCACCATGTTGCGGTACTGCTCGCGCAGCGTCACGGTGACGGTGCCCTCGCCGTACTTCTCGTTTAGGCAGCGCGCGGCGTGGAGCATGGTCTCCTTGCGCATCTCGAACTTGGCGGCGTCGTGGTCGCGGATGATGTAGCGCGACTCGGCCCACTCGCAGGCCCCAGCCAAGCCGGTGAGATGGTAAAAGCCCTCATAGCCGGTGGTGTGGCGGGGGGTCTCCATGGCGGGGAGCAGGGAGTTGTATTCCACGGCCAGCAGCGCGGCGTTTACCATGGTGTCCTTGGCGGTGCCGGGGTGCACGTTGAAGCCGCGGAAGGCTATGTAGGCCGAACAGGCGTTGAAGTTCTCGTACACTATCTCGCCCTCCGGGCCGCCGTCCACGGTGTAGGCAAAATCCGCCCCGAAGAGGGGAATGTCGAAGTGCTCCGTGCCGCGGCCGACCTCCTCGTCCGGGGTGAAGCACACGGCTATGCGCCCGTGCGGCTCGCCGGAGGAGATGAGCTCGGCGAGCAGGGTCATTATCTCGGCTATGCCCGCCTTGTCGTCCGCGCCCAGCAGCGTGTCGCCTCCGGCGACAATGAGCGTGCGCCCGGCGAGAGAGGGCAGATGGGGGAAGGTCCTGACCTCCAGCTTGCGGCCGTGGCCCAGGTCAACGTCGCCGCCGTCATAGTTGGGTATCAGGCGGGGGGAGACGTTTTCGCCGGAGAAGTCGGGCGAGGTGTCCATGTGGGCGATGAAGCCCAGGCAGGGGGCATCCTCGTGCCCGGGGGTGGCGGGGAGATGGCCGTAGACGTAGCAGGTGTCCGAGACCTGGGCGTCCGCCACGCCCAGCTCCCTGAGCTCGGCGCAGAGCAGCCTGGCCAGGTCGAACTGGCGCTCAGAGGAGGGGGCGGTGTCCACCTCGTCGATGCTCGCGGTGCTGACACGGGCGTAGTTTATCAGCCTTTCGTATGCTCTCATCTGGTTATCCGTCCTTTGCATGTATTACTGTTGGGCATATGATAACACAAATCTCCCGGGGGAGAAAGAAAAATTTTCCGCTCATTTTCCGGAGGGGGGCTGCGTCCGCTCATAGGCACGGCGGGAGTAGACGGCCGCCGCCAGGCCGGCGAGCAGCAGGACGCCCAGACCGGCGAGAATGCTGTAGAAGCCGGGGACAAAGATGCCGATAGCGATGTCGGTTACGCCGGCGGCGATGAACGCGCCTCTGCCGAAGCGCTGGCTGGCCGCCCAGGCCTCGTCGTTCATCATGCTCCACCTGGTGCGCACGCCGGAGGCGGCGTTGCGCTTCAGCTTCGGCATGTAGAGACCTGTGGGGATGAACGCCACGCCCATGGCGATGCACATGACGTTGCTGATATCCACCCGCAGGCCGTCCCTCCCAGCGGCGACGAGAATCCCGTTGACTAGGAAGTAGAGCTCCATGACATTGAAAATGGCCAGCGCGGCGATATTGGCGCAGACGAGCGCCTTTGCGGTGCTCTCATTGGCTCCCGCACCGTGCGAGGCCACATGGGCCACGGCGGACATACCGAGGCCGAATATGATAACGAATATGGGCAAAATGAGCGTCTCGTATTTGCTGCCCCAGCGGTCCACCTCGCCATATAGGTTGTAATGCGCCGGTATCTCGTCCGGCAGGAAGAACAGGGCAATGACGGTGAAGGCCAGGGGGGCGAGCATGAGAGTGGCGGTAATCAGGCGGCTGTGTTTCAACATGTCGGGCACCCCCTTCACTGACCCAATCGTAGCAAAATAACGCCCCGCTGTCAACGGCGGGGCGTTATCTGAGGGGCTTTTTACAGAGCGGTATAGTGCTCATCGCCGACGGGCTCCAGCCACTCGCTGGCGCCGCCCTCGGAGGGCACCTCGACGGCCAGATGGGCGAACCAGCTGTCCGCGGCCGCACCGTGCCAGTGCTTGACCTCGGGCGGTATCTCCACCACGTCGCCGGGACTGAGGGCGCGGGCTGGCTGACCCCACTCCTGATACCAGCCGAGGCCGGCGGTGACCAGCAGAATCTGGCCGCCGCCGTGGTGTATGTGCCAGTTGTTGCGGCAGCCGGGCTCAAAGGTGACGTTGGAGATGCGCACTCCGCCGTGGGTGAGGGGGCAGAGGTAGCTCATGCCGCTGAAGTACCGGGCATAGGCGGTGTTTTCCGCGCCGAGGGGGAATATCTCCTCCCTGATTATATCATCCATATCGGCTCCTCCTTTGGGGCTCATATTGATGACAGTATTATAATTCGGGAGCGGACTCAATGCAAATACCCGGATTCGATGCGGGCTAATGCCTTCGGGGCATGGGAGGGTGCCGTCAATCTGTTATCATATCTATGCCGGCCTGGAGGGTGTCGGCGCTGAGGGCGCCGGACGCGCGGGCGACGGCATAGCCCTCGGCGTCGATGAAGTAGGTGCTGGGGATGGAGTAGACACCGTAGGCCGTGGCGGCCTCCAGCTGGGAGTCGTAATACACGGGGAAGGTATAGCCCTCGCCGGCTATGAACTCCGCGGCGGAATCCCGGGTCTCCCGGCTGCCGTCGGTGACATTGACCATCATGAACTCCACGTCCTCGCCCAGCTCCTGATAAATTGACTCGAAGTCGGGCATCTCCCTCTTGCATGGGCCGCACCAGCTGGCCCAGAAGTTGAGCACTACGGGTTTTCCCCGGAAATCAGAGAGGCTGACCTCGTTGCCCTGGAAGTCGTACACGGTGAAGTCGGGGGCCGGAGCGAGCTCCTCTTCCGAGGCGGAGGGGTCGGCGGCCTCGCTGGAGATAACGTCCATGGAGAAGCCGGAGCTGAGGCGGGAGTAGAGGATGCCGGCGCATATCATCAATGCGACCAGGGCGAGCAGGACCAGAATGGCAGTCTTGTTCTGTTTCATGTTTCCTCCTTAGCTGAGGGCCGCGAGCAGGCGGCCGATGGTCCCGGTGGCCATCAGTATGCCGACCAGGATGAGCAGCAGCCCGCAGACCGTGTTGATGACGCCGTAGTGGCGCTTTATCCAGTCGAAGGCCGATTTGAGCTTGTCTATCAGCACGGCGCTGAGTATGAAGGGGACGCCGAGGCCGAGCGAGTAGACCAGCAGCATGAGCATGCCGGCAAGCACGTGCCCCTGCTGGGAGGCCAGGGCCAGGGCGGAGCCCAGGAAGGCGCCCACACAGGGCGTCCAGCCCACGGAGAACACCATGCCGAAGAGCACGGCGGAGAAAAAGCCCAGCTCCCGTCTCTCCATGGTGCGCCCGCCCCGGAATATGCTGAAGCGGAACACGCCCAAATAGCTGAGGCCGAAAAAGATGACTATGAGGCCGGAGACGATGTTCACTGCCGCCTGGTGCTCGCGCAGGAAACTGCCCAGCGTGCCCGCCAGGGCGCCCATGGCCACGAACACGGCCGTGAAGCCGAGCACGAAGCCCAGCGCGCCTTTGAGGGTCCGCCGAGTGCTGCGCTCGCCGCCGCCGGCGAAGTAGGAGATGTATATGGGCAGCATGGGCAGCAGGCAGGGGGAGATGAAGGTGATTATTCCCTCGAGGAAAGAGATGAAGTACTGCATCTATTCGTCGTCCTTTTTGCTGTCGTTGATGAGAGCCGAGGCGAGCAGCCAGCCGATGGCGGCGAGCCAGAGCGCGGTGAGCGCGGGGCTCGAGGTGATGGCACAGCCGCTCTCGCAGCCCCAGAGGGCGTAGTAAACAAGCCCGACGGCCGCACCGGCCAGGGCGCAGAGAGCGGGGATAAAATAGCGCCTAATATACTTTGCCATATCATCGTCCTCCAGTCAAGCTTTTGCTGCCGCCCCAATGGGCATTGAGGCGGCGGAACAAATGTGTTATCATGTAGAAAAATGGGAGGTGGGGAAATGAGACGATTTGCCGCGCTGCTTCTGGTGTGCGTTGTGCTGTTCGCCGCGTGCGCCACGCCGGCGCTGGCCGACATCGGCCCCAAACCCGCCGTGTATGTGGAGTTTGCAAACGCGGAGGGGCTGGAGTTCTACGCCACGCTGCTCTCGTCAACGCCGTCCACCGGCCCGGCCAGCGCCTGGGACGGCACGGAGGGGGATGTGAGGATATACTCAGACGAGCCGGAGGCGCGGGAGGCCTGGGAGGCCTTCGCGCACTATGAGGACGCGGACGGCTTCTACTTCCTGCAGGAGTTCTGGGACTGCTCCGGCGGAGAGCGGCTGGAGTGGATATATTATCCGCCGGAGACGTTCAAACTGCTGCTCTATTTTCCGCAGAGCGGAAGTTTTCGCCTCAGCCCGGTATACAGCCGCTACGCATTTGACAGCTATTACACAGCCGACCTGGGTTCCTCCGACTCCGGGACGCTTAGCGCGGTCAGAAGCTATGACTACACATGGGAGCTGGTTTCCCTGTGCGCCAGGCTGCTGCTGACACTGGCGGTGGAGCTGGCCCTGGCGGCGGCCTTCGGGTACGGCGGGCGGGCCGCTTTCCGGCTGATATTTGTGGTCAACGCCATAACGCAGACTGCCCTGAACCTGGCGCTCAACGCGGTGGCGTATTTTTCCGGCAGCTGGAACTTCGTATTTGCCTATGTGCTGCTGGAACTGGCGGTGACAGCCCTCGAAGCGGCGCTGTACGTGTGCTTACTGCCGCAGAGGAGCGGGGGCAAAGGGGGAAAGGGCAGGGCCGCGCTCTATTCCGTGGCCGCGAATGCCCTGTCCTTCGCCTTTGGGCTGGTAGTGGCGCGGGTGATACCCGGCATATTCTGATGAGAGGTGTGCGTATTGGGCATAGAGGAATTCTTCCCCGTATGGGGAGAGCTGGGGGAGCTGGAGCGGCGCGCCCTCGCGGAAGCGGCCGCGCACCGGAGCGCCGGGGCAGGGGCGATGATACACGGCGGAGGGGCGGAGTGTACCGGCCTGCTGCTCGTGCTCTCCGGACAGCTGAGGGCGTTTATCACCTCGGAGGAGGGGCGGGAGATAACCATTTACCGGCTGTTTCCCGGCGACATATGCCTGCTCTCCGCCTCCTGTGTGATAAGCAGCATGCAGTTTGAGCTGGCGGTGCAGGCGGAAAAGCCCACTGAATTTATGTTGATACCTCCTGACGCATATAAGCGGGCGGTGAACTCCAGCGCGCCGCTGGCCAATTATACCAGCCGAGTGATGGCCGAGCGGCTCTCAGACGTCATGTGGCTGATGGAGCAGGTGATGTGGAAGAGCATGGACCGGCGGCTGGCGGCTTTTTTGCTGGAGGAGGCGGCGCTGGAGGGCTCCGATGAGCTCAAACTGACTCACGAGCGCATTGCCAACCACCTGGGCAGTGCGCGCGAAGTGATTACGCGCCTGCTGCGCTATTTCCAGAGCGAGGGCCTGGTGAAGCTCGGCCGCGGCGCCGTGGTGCTGACGGACAGGGAACGCCTATACGCCTTGAGCGAATGAGCGCCCCGCGCGTGCTCAGAGCAGGGCCAGGATGCGCTGCTTGGGCATGGCGCCCACGGCGTGGTTCGTGACCTTGCCGCCCTTCATCACCACCAGGGTGGGGATGCTCATGACGCCGAAA
Organism: uncultured Oscillospiraceae bacterium; assembly: GCA_944385765.1. Lineage (GTDB taxonomy): Bacteria > Bacillota > Clostridia > Oscillospirales > Oscillospiraceae > Scatomorpha. The sequence continues at coordinate 70,381 of CALWYL010000001.1, read as the reverse complement.
GCGCTGGCCAGCTCGGGCTGCTCGTCCACGTTTATCTTGCAGACTTTGATGTCTTCACGCTCGCGGGCAATCTCGTCCACTACGGGGGAGACCATGCGGCAGGGGCCGCACCAGCTGGCCCAGAAGTCTATGAGCACGGGCTTGTCGCTGTTCTGCACCTCAGAGGCAAAGGTGTCCTTTGTGATGTTTATGACTGACATTGTGATATCCTCCTGTTTATGTTTTATGGGCCGATTATACCAGCGGCCGGGCGGTATGTCTGTGATATTGTCACATAGGGCCGAACGGAAGATGTGAACTTTTTTCGACAGCCGGAACAAAGTACGGGGAGGCGCGTCATATGCGCAACCGGGGAGACCCGGTGAGCACATTTTCCTGTCCCAAGGAGGTAATCGAAATGAAGAAGCGTATTCTTGCGGCCATTATGGCGTTTTGCATGGTTTTTGCGCTGGCGGCCTGCGGCGAGAGCGGCGGGGAGAAGGCCAGCCCCAGTCCGCAGTCCGGCGGGGAGCCGGAGGTCACGCCCGGGAACTCCGGAGAGGAGGAACAGGGCGGCACGCTGAGCGCCTCCGTCACTTTTGAGTCCCAAACCAGCACGGTGGAGGAGGACGGGGTGACGTACATGACGGCGGAGTCCCTGGTGCCGACCGTGACCATAGACGGCGGGAGCGCCGGCGGGGAGGCCGCGGAGGCAATAGAGCAGACGCTCACAGAGCGGCTGACAGTTGCCCAGGAGACCATAGACGAGTACGCCGAGATGGCCAGGGAGCAGTATGCCACGCTGGGCGAAGGCGATACCGAGTTCTGGGGCGGCTACAGCCAGCACTACTCGGCGGAGGTCACGCGCAGCGAGGGTGTGCTCAGCGTGCGCTGCACACTGGACAGCTTCACCGGCGGCGCCCACGGGAGCACTGACGAGTTCGGCCTGACGTTTGACCTCGCCACGGGCCAGCTGCTCACGGCGGCTGACCTGGGGCCGGATATCGACGCGCTCAGGGCCAAGGTGGCCGAGAGCGTGGCCGCCCAGGCGGCAGAGCTCGAGGAGGGCATGATAAGCGGCGACGTCGGGCTCTTTGCCGACGGCGTGCTGGACACGGAACAGTGGTACCTCAGCGATGAGGGGCTGGTGGTCTTTGCCGTTACCTATGAGATAGCCGCCTACGCGGTGGGGCCGGTGTATTTCACCATACCCTATTCAGAGCTGGGCGGGCTGCTGAACGAGAGCCTGCTCATGGAGTAAAAGCCCAACGCAGACCGTAAATGCGGCGAGCCCCCGGCCAGGCCGGGGGCTCGCTGGCTATGTATCAGAGGAAGGTCTGCAAGAGCAGCAGCAGAACTATGCCCGGTATGCCCAGGACGCCGGCCACGATGGCGTTCGTGGCGTTTATGCCCAGGGCCAGGTCGAAGAAGCCGCCGAAGAAGTTGAACACAAAGAGCATCACGAAGCCGCAGAGCATGTTTATGAACAGCTTGAGCAACAGCTTCATCGGCGTCTTCAGTATGGCCACGAGCAGCCATATGAGGAGAGCGCAGACGACTATGACCGCAATGGTCGCGGGTGTTTCCATGAATATCCTCCTATACTTTGCTACAGATAGAGCGATTTGAGATTGCGGACGGCGCAGTTGTACTTGCTCTTGAGCGCGCTTATCTCGAAGATGCAGGCGTCCATAGTGACGTCGTCGGTCACGGTGTTGAATTGCCTGTAGGCCTCGTTGAGCGAACGGCGTACCTCGCCCAGCTCCTGCGCGGCCTTGGCTATTTCCGCTTTCCTCTCGCGCGCCTCTCTTGAACGTTTTGACATGGAACTCACACTCCTTGTCCATATATTCTATTCAAAAGCGGCGCGGTTAAACCATAACTGCAAAAATTTGCTTGTAATATATCCAGGACGCAGCGGCATACTAGTCCCGGAGCTAAAGAGAGGCGCTCGAGCGGCAAGATAAAAAACCCGCGGAGATGCCCTGCAAGCTCAAGTTCCGCGGGTCTATTGCGGACGCAGTAAACTCGAGCGGAGCGGCGGGAGAGTGGAGCTGGAAGGCTCATAAACTCTCCCGCTTTTTTGCGCGCGGCGATAGGGCTTGCTTTTTCTTCCTCTGTAAGATATACTATATAAGTAAAAATGTGCGCCTTTGCGCTACAATATCTAGTGATGTGTGAGGGAAAACGGCGGATATGGCAAAAAACAGGGCCGAAACTTATGGCAATGACAGTATTTCTCAGCTCAAGGGCGAGGACAGAGTGAGGAAGAGGCCGGCGGTCATCTTTGGCTCCGACGGGCTGGAGGGCTGCGAGCACGCGGTGTTCGAGATACTCTCCAACTCCATCGACGAGGCCAGGGCCGGAAACGGGGACATTATAACACTTACGCGCTATCTCGACAAGAGCATAGAATGCGAGGACTTCGGACGCGGCTGCCCTGTCGACTGGAACCCCACGGAAAAGCGCTATAACTGGGAGCTCGTGTTCTGCGAGCTCTATGCGGGCGGCAAATACCGCAACAACGACGGCGGGGACTACGAGTACTCCCTGGGCCTGAACGGCCTCGGCACCTGCGCCACGCAGTATGCCAGCGAGTATATGGACGTGGTGGTGCGCCGGGACGGGAAAAAGTACACTCTGCACTTCAAAAAGGGCCGCATAGCAGGGGAGATGGAGGTTGAGCCTGCGGACCGCAAAAAGACGGGCACGGACATACGCTGGAGACCGGACATAGAGGTCTTTACCGACATAGATATCCCCCTGGAGTATTATAAGGAAACTCTCAGGCGGCAGGCTGTGGTGAACGCCGGGGTGACTTTCCGGCTGAGAAACGAGATAGCGGCGGGAAAATTTGAGACCACGGACATAGTATATGAGAACGGCATACTCGACTACGTGCGCGAACTCGCCGGCGAGGAGGGCAGGCTCAGCGAGCCGGTCCTCATCTCCGCCGAAAAACGGGGGCGCGACAGGGCGGACAAGCCGGAATATAAGGTGAAGCTCTCGGCGGCGCTGTGTTTTTCCACTCGCGTGAGCGTAATCGAGTACTACCACAACAGCTCCTTCCTGGAGCACGGCGGCGCGCCGGAAAAGGCCACGCGCAGCGCCTTCGTCTCGGCGCTGGACGCCTACATTAAAAAGACGGGTAAATACCAGAAGAACGAGTCTAAGATAAACTTCCAGGACGTACAGGACTGCCTGGTGCTGGTGACGAACTGTTTTTCCACCCAGACATCGTATGAGAACCAGACAAAAAAGGCCATCACCAACCGCTTCATCCAGGAGGCCATGACGGAGTTCTTCCGCGAGCGGCTGGAGGTGTATTTCATCGAGCACAAGGCGGAGGCCGACCGTATAGCCGACCAGGTGCTGGTGAACAAGCGCAGCCGCGAGCAGGCCGAGAAGGCCAGGCTGACCATCAAGAAGAAGCTCACTGGCAGCATGGACATCTCGAACCGGGTGCAGAAATTTGTGGACTGCCGGAGCCGCGACGTCAGCAGGCGGGAGATATACATCGTGGAGGGCGACAGCGCGCTGGGCGCCTGCAAGCTCAGCCGGGACGCCGAATTCCAGGGCATCATGCCCGTTCGCGGGAAGATACTCAACTGCCTGAAGGCGGATTACGGGCGGATATTCAAAAACGAGATAATAACGGACCTGATAAAAGTGCTCGGCTGCGGCGTGGAGGTGCAAAAGCACGCCAAGGAACTGCCGGGCTTTGACCTGGACAGCCTGCGCTGGTGCAAGGTGATAATCTGCACGGACGCGGACGTGGACGGTTTCCAGATAAGGACGCTCATACTTACCATGCTCTACCGCCTGGTCCCCACGCTCATACGCGAGGGGCTGGTGTATATAGCCGAGTCGCCACTCTATGAGATACAGTCCGGGGGCAAGACCTGGTTCGCCTACAGCGAGAGGGAGAAGGCGGAGGTAATCGCCTCCCTCAACGGCGCACGATCCACGATAAACCGCTCCAAGGGACTGGGCGAGAATGACCCGGACATGATGTGGCTCACCACCATGAACCCCGAGACCAGGCGGCTGATACGGGTGATGCCGGAGGACGCCGAGAGGACGGCGGAGATGTTTGACCTGCTTTTGGGCGACAACCTCTCGGGGCGCAAGCAGCATATTTCCGAATTCGGCAGCCAGTACCTGGATTTGGCCGACATATCCTGAGGAGGCGGTCTCGTGAAATTTGAAACTGTGAAAAAGGTGACCATGGCGGGGCTGATCCTCACAGCCATGGTGTGTATTCTGGGCATAGTGAGCGGCGGCTCAGACCCGCAGCTGACGATGTACATGTCGTACGCGGCGCTGGTGATAATGCTCTTCACCCTGGCGATAGTGCTCAAGTGGGGGCGCTGCCCCTGGTGCGGCGCGCTGCTGATACGCAAGATGTTCAGCCTGAAGGTCTGTCCCAGCTGCAACAGGGACCTGGTCACCGGCAAGAAGAAAAAAGGCAAGGGCGGAAGAAGATAAATGGCGCGCAGAAAAACGGAAAAAGGCACCCCACAGCACAACAGGGCCAGCGCGGATGTGATGGGACTGCGGGCCGAGGTATTGGAACAGCCCATCACTGAGACGCTGGAGACAAACTACATGCCCTATGCCATGAGCGTGATAGTCTCCAGGGCCATCCCGGAGATAGACGGCTTCAAGCCGTCGCAGCGCAAGCTGCTGTACACGATGTACAAGATGAACCTGCTCACGGGCGCGCGCACAAAGTCGGCCAATATCGTGGGCCAGACCATGAGGCTCAACCCACACGGCGACGCCGCCATTTACGACACGATGGTGCGCCTGTCCAGGGGCTACGGCGCTGTGCTGACGCCGTTTGTGGACTCCAAGGGCAATTTCGGCAAGGTGTATTCGCGGGACATGGCCTGCGCGGCCTCCCGATATACGGAGGCCAAGCTCGCGCCCATCTGCGCCGAGGTGTTCCGGGACATAGACAAGGACACGGTGGACTTCGCGGACAACTACGACGGGAGCATGAAGGAACCCGTGCTGCTGCCCACTGCATTTCCCAATGTCCTCGTCTCTGCCAATACGGGCATAGCCGTGGGCATGGCCAGCCAGATATGCGGCTTCAACCTGGCCGAGGTCTGCGAGACGGCGATAGAGCTCATGCGGGATCCGGAGCACAACATCATGTCCACACTGCCGGCTCCGGACTTCCCCACAGGCGGCGAGATAATTATGGACACCGCCGCCATGGAGGAGATATACCGCACGGGCCGCGGCAGCTTCCGCGTGCGGGCCCGCTGGCGCTATGACGCGAAGGCGAACGTGATAGAAATCTATGAGCTGCCCTATACGACCACGGCCGAGGCGGTGATGGACAAGGTCGCCGAGCTGGTGAAGGCGGGCAAGGTCAAGGAAATCTCGGATATGAGAGACGAGACCGACCTGAGCGGATTGAAGCTGGCCATAGACCTCAAGCGCGGCGCGGAACCCGAGAAGCTGATGGCAAAGCTCTTCCGCTCCACACCGCTGATGGACTCATTCGCCTGCAACTTCAATATACTCATCGAGGGGAACCCGCGAGTGATGGGCGTGGGGGAGATACTCTCCGAGTGGACCGCCTGGAGGACCCAGTGTGTCAAGCGGCGGGTGTTCTTCGACCTGGAGCGCAAGCGGGAGAAGCTGCACCTGCTGCGCGGCCTGGCGAAGATACTGCTGGATATCGACAAGGCCATCGCCATTATCCGGAACACGGAGCGGGAGGCCGACGTCATACCCAACCTCATGGCGGGCTTCGGCATAGACAAGACCCAGGCCGAGTATGTGGCCGAGATAAAGCTGCGCAACATCAACCGCGAGTACATCCTGAAGCGCACGGCGGAGATAGAGGAGCTGGAGAGGGCCATAGCCGAGCTGCAAGCCACGCTGGAGAGCCGCCGACGGCTGCAGGGCCTCATAATCCGGGAACTGCAGGCTATCATAAAACAGTATGCCGAGCCGCGGCGCACGGGCATAGTGTACGCCGATGAGCTGCCGGAGCCGGAGGAGGACGACGGGGCGGAGGACTACCCCGTGCACGTGTTCGTCTCCCGTGAGGGCTATCTCAAGAAGATAACGCCGCAGTCGCTGCGGATGTCGGCCGAGCAGAAATACAAAGACGGCGACGGGCCGGGGGTGGACTTCGAGGCGACCAACAGGGCGGAGATACTGGTCTTTACAGACAGACAGCAGGCCTACAAGGCCAGGTTAGCCGACTTTGAGGACTCCAAGGCCTCGGTGCTGGGCGTGTATCTGCCCTCGCACCTCGGCATGGATGAGGGAGAACAGGTGAAGGCGGTGGTGGCGCCGGAGGACTACAGCCGGCAGCTGATATTCTTCTTTGAAAACGGCAAGGCCGCGCGCGTGCCCCTCTCGGCGTACGAGACCAAGACCAACCGCAGGAAACTGGTGAACGCCTACTCTGACAAGAGCCCGCTGGTCTGTGTGATGCTGCTGGGCGAGGAGCTGGAGGCGGCGGCCTTCTCCACGGAGGGCAGGGCGCTCATATTCAATACGTCTCTGCTCGCCCCCAAGACATCCCGCAGCACGCAGGGCGTGGGAGTGATGACGCTCAAACCGCGCTACAAATTGTCAGATGTGAGGCCGCTGCACGCCACGGGCATAAAGAACCTCCCGCGATACCGGGTGAGAAGCCTGCCGGCCGCGGGCGCGCTGCTGAAAGACGAGGACAGGGGCGAAAAACAGTTGTCAATTCTGGAGGGCTGAACTATGCTTCCCAAAAAGACCGTCAACGAATACATCAGAGAGTATGCGATGATACTGATAGGCGCGGCAATTTACGGCGTGGGGTTCCAGTTCTTCTTCTACCCCAACGGCGTGCTGGCCGGGGGACTTACGGGCATCGCCATGATGATAAACATGCTCACCGGCCTGCCCGTGGGCGTGATGAACATCATCATGAACATCCCGCTCTTCATCGCCGCCTGGCGGCGCTTCGGCATCGGGTTCGTCATCGGCTCCTTCACCGGAATGGCGGCCTCGTCCGTGTTCATAGACCTCTTCGCGCTGATAGGCTGGGAGGCCACGGACAACGTGCTGCTGGGCACCATCTTCGGCGGCGTGCTCAACGGCACTGGCCTCGGCATAATCTACCGGGCGGGCGTGACCACCGGCGGAGTGGATATAGTGGTCAAGTTCCTGCGATTGAGGTACGCATATCTCAACTTCGGCACGCTGATGCTGATACTGGACGTCGCCATCCTGGCCGCCTACGCCCTGATATTCAACTCGCTGGAGGCGGCGATGTACTCCACGATAGCCATGTTCGTCGTTTCTAAGGCAATTGACCTGGTGCTCTACGGCATGGGCACGAGCAAGGTGTGCTATATCATCAGCGACGAGAGCGACAAGCTGAAGAACGCCATCACCAGCCAGCTGGGCCGCGGAGTGACTCTCCTGCAGGGTCAGGGCGCCTACACCGGCAGGGCCAAGAACGTCATCCTCTGCGTGATAAAGAAGACCCAGATAACCCAGGTGCGCAAGATAGTCAAAAATGTGGATGTCCACGCCTTCCTCATAGTCACCGACGCGAGGGATGTATTTGGCAACGGCTTTGAGAGCATAGAGAGCGAGGGCTGAGCGACAGGCCGGCAGCGCCAGCAGGGGGACCGCGGAGCCGCGTGCCGCTTTGTCCCAGGCATGTACGTATTGGGAATGCTGTTTGTCAGCAGAAAAGGAGGATATGAATGGATATTGAAAAGCTGAGAAAAAACGCCGAGGCGAAGGGGTTCTCGTTCAAGTATTTCGCCACCGCCAGGGAGGCGGCGGACTATATGGTCGGCGAACTCGCAGGGCGGAGCGTGGGCATAGGCGGCAGCAAGACCGTGGACACCCTGGATATATACGACCGCCTGTGCGCGGAGTGTCCGGACGTGGCCTGGCACTGGAAGCAGGAGCCGGACGGCGCCAGGGAACGCGCCGCGCACAGCGAGGCCTATGTGACCAGTGCCAACGGCATCGCCGAGACCGGTGAGATAGTGAACATCGACGGGAACGGCAACCGCGTGGCCTCCACGCTCTACGGGCACAAATACCTCTACATAGTGGCCGGCGTGAACAAGGTGGAGCCCACGCTGGAGAGGGCCGTGTGGCGTGCCAGGAACGTGGCGGGGCCGCTCCGCGCCCGCAGTTTTGACAAGAACACTCCCTGCGTGAAAGGGGAGCTGCGCTGCTATGACTGCAGCAGCCCTGAGCGCATCTGCCGCGGGATGAGCATACTGCTCGCCCCCATGCTCTCCACGGAGAAAACAGAGCTGGTCATGGTGGGAGAGGAACTGGGCTTTTGAACGGAAGGGAGAGGAAACTCATGCGCGGACACTGGAGGAAAATCGCCGCCCTGGCGGTGACGGCGGCGCTTCTGCTGCCCATCTGCGGCTGCGCCTCGGTGTTTGACGAGGAGTACCTCTCCGTATCGGACTATGAATATGCCCGTCCCACTCCGGGCGACGACGGGGCCATACCCGTCACCAGCTACACCACGCTCCGTCTGGCCATCAGCAACCTGGTGACCGCTCACGCGGACTCGGGGACGCTGGATTTTCGCAACTACTCCGGCGAGAGCATCAGCGACGACCTGGCGGCGGCCTGCAACTCCGTGAGCCGGGAGACGGCGCTGGGCAGCTACTCCGTGGACTATATCTCATACGATATAACCACGGTGGTGGCCTATTCGGAGGCCGAGGTCTATATATACTACAAGCGCAGCCAGGAGGAGATAGACTCCATAATCAACGTCAGCACCTCCAGGGACCTCTACGACTGCATAGAGGCTGCGGTGGAGAGCATGAGCCCGGGGCTCGTGGTGCTTGTCTCCGCCACGGATGTGGGAGAGGACGAGGCCGCCGACTATGTCATCGAGGCATACATGGACTATCCGCTCTCATGCGTGGTCAGGCCCTCGGCCTCGGTCAACGTCTATTCCGGGCTGGGCATGCAGAGGATATATGAGATAAGTATCAATTACCCGGGAAATGAGGCCGATTTGGAGCAGATGCACGGCCAGCTGAACGAATCCGCCGCCCGGCTGGCGGCCCGTGTGACCTCGGAGGGGGACGCGTACATGGCCCTGCAGGCGGCGAGCCTGCTGATAGAGCAGTGCGTCTCCGACAGCGGGGGCGGACACACCGCCTGGGACGCCCTGGTGTCCGGCAGGGCGGACAGCGAGGGCATGGCTCTGGCCTATAAGGCGCTGTGCGACACCATAGGCATCGAGTGCACCGTGGTGGAGGGCAGACTGGACCGCACGGAGCACTACTGGAACATCGTCACTCTAGAGGGCGACAGCTATCACGTGGACACCTCGCGCGCGTCTGAGCTCGGTTTTGCGAACACGTTTTTGAAAAGCGACGCCGAGATGTGGGGCGGCTACTGGTGGGACATAGCCGAGTACCCGGAATGTGTGGGCCCGCTCAGCTACAGCTCGCTGATGAGCGAGCCGGAGGAATAGGACCGCAATTTTACACGCGTTATGTAGCGGGGGCTTTTGCCCCCGTTATTTTTATTTGTCGAAAGCGGGATTTACGGCATAGTAGTTCTTCTGGTCGAGCTTTTCCTGGGCGAGCCGCAGCCCCTCGCCGAAGCGCTGATAGTGGACCACCTCGCGCTCGCGCAGGAAGCGTATGACGTCGTTGACATCCGGGTCGTCGGAGAGGCGGAGAATGTTGTCGTAGGTCACGCGGGCCTTCTGCTCCGCGGCCAAATCCTCATTGAGGTCGGCCAGGACATCGCCCTTGACGGCCATGCTGGCGGCGTTCCAGGGGAAACCGGCGGCGGCTGCCGGGTACACGCCGGCCGTGTGGTCGACAAAATAGGCGTCGAAGCCGGCGGCCTTTATCTGCTCAGGAGTCAGCTTGCGAGTGAGCTGATGGACTATGGCGCCTATCATCTCCAGGTGTCCCAGTTCCTCGGTGCCGATGTCGGTGAGAAGGCCCTTCAGCTCAGCGCAGGGCATGGAATAGCGCTGGCTCAGATAGCGCAGCGAGGCGCCCAGCTCCCCGTCAGGGCCGCCTGACTGCAGCAGGCTACATGTCCAGGCGGTAGATGAGGGTGAGCTTATCCCCGGACCGGCTGTAAACGCAGCTCTCCAGTACGCATCTGGCGGCGGCGTTGCGCTCTTCGAGGGTGCCGCCGGCGTCAGAGAGCGATGTGAGGGCCGCGCGGACTGAGCTCTCCAGCTGCGCGGAGGGGCATGGGGATGGTGACGCCTCCAGCGCCCGCAGGGAGGACTCCAGCCGCCCGCAGCGGGCCGACAGCTCCTCAGCGGCGCGGCGGAAGGCCTCCAGGTCGAGCGCGCCGGATGTGTATGCGTCCAGGAGACGCCTTTTCTCCGCTGCGGCCCTGCGCAGTGAGGAGCGCAGTCCCGGGAGAGAGGCGTCCGGGGGCGGCTGCGGAGGCAGAAGTTCATATTCCGCCGGCGCGGCATCCCGGGAATCGAGTTCCAGGCGGGACATGATTGCCGACTCCAGAACGGATACGGGCGTGCGCTGGGACTCGCGGCAGCGCCCGCGGGCGTAGCCGTTGCACTTGCAGCGGCCGCCCTTTTCGTACACCAGCGTTGAACCGCACGCGGCGCACCTCACCAGCCCGCCCGCCCAGAATTTCAGGCCGTCGGCCGGCCGCGAGTGTGGATGGCGGCGGGATTTCAAGTCGTCGAGACGCCTCTGCGCGGCCTCCCAGGAAGCGCGGTCCAGTATTGGCTCGTGTGAGCCCCGGGCCACTATGACATCGCCGCCGCGCTCGTGCCAGCGCAGCTGGCCGGTGTAGGCGGGGTTGCGCAGGATGTACTCTATGGTGCGGCTCTCAAAGTTTCCGCCCCGGTGGGTGTGCACGGCGGCGTCGTTCAGCTCGAGCGCGATGGAGCGCGTGCTCCGGCCTGATAAGAAGGCCGAATATATGTGTCTCACCCAATCGGCCTCTTCCGCCACGACCTCCAGAGAGCCGCCGGAGGCCCGATATCCGAAGGGCGGGGCGGATTGCAGCCTGCCCTGAGAGGCGTTCAGCGCCATGCTGCGGCGGACCTCCTGGCTGAGGCGGATGGAGTAGAATTCGTCCATCCACTCGATGATGCGCTCTATCAAACTGCCGAAGGGCCCGGAGACAAGGGGCTCGGTGACGCTGACCACATCGACGCCGCATTTGGAGCGGAGAACGGACTTGTAGAATATGCTCTCCTCCTGATTGCGGGCAAAACGGGAGTACTTCCAGAGCAAAATCACCGAGAACGGGCAGTCAGGCCCCTTGGCGGCGGCTATCATCCGCATGAATTCCGGGCGGTTGCTGGCGCTTTTGCCGGAGATGCCGGTGTCGGCATAGATGTGCTCCGGGAGCAGGACGAGCGACTCGCGGAGGGCGTACTTTTTTATCTCCTCCAGCTGGCTCTCCGGGGAGAGTTCGGCCTGGTCATCGGTGGAAACGCGGATATAGGCGGCGCAGCGGCGCACGAAAATCACCCCCATACAGCATATGGCGCGGCCGACGGGGAGAGAAGTCTCCGCGGGCTGGGGGCCGCATATGCTCTATGGGGGTGATAAATTGCGTGTGGAGGCCATGGTGAGGGTAAACGGCGAGCTCAAGCCGGTATCTGAGCTGGATGACGAGCAGCGCCGGGCGCTGGCCGATTGGCTGCGTTTTACTTACCTGAACGAGCTGTTCCGGGGAAGAGCGGTGTTCAGAGTGAAAAAAGCGGAGGGGAAAGGGGAGAAAGACGGGGGAGAGGCGTGCGGAAACCGGGGGTGAACCGGGCGGAATAGGGAGGCGCCTAGAGCACTTCCGAGAGGAGCTGCCAGCAGCTGTCCCGGATGTCGTCGGAGTAGGCGTAGGTGCAGATGCACAGCTCTCCGCTCTGCTTGTCCTGGCGGACGATGCCTCCGCGGAGGGAATTGCGCTCCAGGTACTTTTTCAGCACGGCGAACTTCTTGGCCGTGAACCTGTCGATGTCCTCGCTCTCCCCGGTGCGGGTAAAGCCGCCCTTGGTCTCTATAACCCAGATGCTGCCGTCGGAGCCGCCCACCACGTAGTCGGGGTAGAAGGACTTCTGGCGGCCGAGGTTGTCCTCGTAGACGATGGAGAGGTACTCCGGGCCCTTGTCGCCGTTTTTGTAGAACCAGGAGATGCCCGGGCTGCGCTGGCAGTACTGCTCAAAGAGCTTTTCCGGCAGGGAGCGCTTCTCGGCGGAGGCGAGATAGCCGGCGTAGACGTTCTTGGTCAGCTCCTGCTGGGATTTGGACGTGCTGTCAAAGGTGAACATGAGCTCGGAGGGGAAGGTGAAGGGGTGCTCCGTGATGCCGCTTACCGGAAGGGCCAGCTGGGCCGTCTCGGCGGACATGGCGCTGCGCACATCCTCCACCAGCAGAGACTTGTTGTTGATGACGAAGGAGTAGAGCTCGCGTATGCCCAGAGAGGTAATCTTGGGCCGGCTCTTGAGCCCCTCCAGGAAGAGCCGGCGGATGATGGCGTTTATGCTGGTGTAGTCCAGGCCTATCTTCAGGCCTATCTCGGAGACGCAGTGGTGATACTCCTTGCCGTGGCGATGGGTGCTCAGCTCCTCGTGGATGGCCACGTCGTTGAGAGAGGCCAGGCCCTCGCTGTCGAGAGTGGCCACGGTGCCGGATTTGGTGTAGTTCACTATGTCCTGCGCGAAGGAGTAGCCCCCGGCCTCCAATGCCGCGCGGTTGCGCTCCATATCGGAGCCCGTGTGGTACTTGGAGACGTACCAGCCGCCTATTACCTCCAGAGCCAGCCGCGCGTCGCGGGGGAAGGGGACGTCGGTCTTGTACTGGCTGACGAGGGAGATGGAGCGGTATTCCGGGCGCAGCAGCAGCCGGCGGGCGTCCAGGGCGTCCTTGCCCAGGCTGAGCTTGACGCTCTCGGTGAATTTCTCATCCAGGGTGTAGAGATAGCAGCAGTCCAGGAGCTCGCTGCCGTAGTGCCGGGCCTCCGGCATGCGGCGGATGCGGCCTATGGTCTGTATCTCAAACACCTCGCTCATGTTGTCGCGCAGCTTGACCAGTATCTGCGCCCGGGGGCAGTCCCAGCCGGTGGCCACCGCCTGCTTGATGATGACGGCTATGGGCCTGGCGTCGGGCTCGGCGATGCCCTCCAGGTTCTGCTTCTTGTCGGAGAGCCAGACGGAGAGCAGGCCGTTCTCGTAGGTGATGCCGCGGGAGTCAAAGTAGCGCTCCACGCTCTCCAGCAGGGCGTCGGACCTGTTGGGCAGCTGGACGATAATCAGGGGCTGGACCTGCACGCCGCGGCGGAGGTATTCACCCCTCAGCTCGCTCTGGCGGGAGAGGGCGCGGTCTATGAGATAACTCACCTGGTCTTCCACCCGGATGTGCTGCTCGAAGCCCTCGTTTATTATGAGCAGCTTCTTTATCAGGCCCTCCGCAATCACGTCCTCCTCCGGCACCTCGATGAGCAGGGCGTCCCGCACGGCGCGGGGGGTGGCGGAGCAGCGGATTATCTTGTCGGTGTGGAAGAGCCCCAGTATGTCGGAGGACTTTATGGTGTTGTTCTGGTGGGACTCGTCCACTATCACCTTGAAGGACAGGCCCTGCTCGCGGGCGGAGCGCACCAGCTCTATGAAATTGGCGTGCTCGGAGTCCTTGAGGGCGTTATTGCCCTTTTTGTTCAGCTTCTCCCAGTTGATGAAGCAGACGTCGTTCTCCTCAAAGCCGGAGGACATCACGTCGGGCAGCAGCTTGGCGCTGCAGCCGTGCACGTAACGGCGCATCTTCTCGCAGCTCTGCTCCTCCAGGTCGCCGCGGCCGGGGGTGAGCCAGACGAACACAGTGCGCGAGTGGCCGAGCAGGTAGCCCGCCATAAAGCTGGTGAGCATGATGGTCTTGCCGCTGCCGGTGCAGCTCTTGAGGACTATGTCCCGGCCGGGGAGCTCCATGGCGTCGTTGAGCGCGGCTATGGCGCGGAGTTGAAAATTTGCCAGTGTGATACCCATGTCAGCCCTCCGTCTCGTCGTAGTAGTATTCTGGTATGGGGCAGAGCGTGACGCCGCTGTCGCTCAGGCGCTGGGCCTCATCCGCCCCGAGCAGGATGTCGCTGTGCATGTAGAGCCGGCGGCAGCGGGCCAGGCGCGGGCTGCCGAGCAGCTCGCAGAGCTGGGATTCGTCGAGCACGATGGCGGCCTCATCGCCGGGGCAGTCGGCGCCGGTCTCCAGCTCGACGAGCTCGCGCATGTGTTTGAGCAATTCGCCGGCGTACTCATAGTACAGCCGGCCGGCCGTGGGCAGATAGTCCACGCGGAAGCACTTGAGACGGGCCCGGCGGCCCTCGCCCTCTATGACATTGCGCAGCCGCGGCCAGGTTACGGTGCGGCAGATGCCGTTCTCATTGCTGGTGCAGAGGATGAAGCGGCGGCGGCCGCCGTCCTCGGCATTGAGCTCCATCACCGCCTGGCCGGTGGTGCCGGAGCCGGCGAAGAAGTCCAGCACTGTGTCGTCCTCGCGCTGGAGGGCGAATTTGATTATCTGCTTGATGAGCCGCTTGGGCTTCTTGCCGTTGAGGAAGTCCACGCCGCCCTCCTTGCCGATGTTGCCCATGTCCAGGTAGAAGCCGGACCACCAGTCCCCGCGTATTTTCGTGGGGCCGTAGGTGCCGTAGTAGTCGTCGGCCACGGAGAGCTTGTCGGAGAGGGGGATGCGCTGGTAGACGCCGCCGCTCTCGTTCTTGCTCAGCAGGTAGCTGCGGGAGTCGGAGCTGTAGCTGTACACGAGGCCGGGGACCATGTTCCCGCTCACCTCGTCGCTGACGCTGACGGCATCGTGCGTGCGGCAGATGCGCCCGGCGTGGGCGTTCACCCAGGAGCGGAAGGCGTCGCACTTGTCGTAGGCGGCCGGCAGGTTTTTGTTGGGCAGGGAGCCGCGGCGGTCCAGCAGGCCCAGCAGGCGCAGCGCGCCGAGTATCTCCCCCTCGCCCTCCAGGGCCGCGGAGAGCGGGACCTCCGTGAAGGGGCTCTCGTCCCCCAAAAGGAAGGAGCAGTAGTGCGGGTCGTACCTCACGGGGTCGGTGAGGGGGACATGCCCTATGTTTTTGCTGCCGTCCAGCCTGTAGACCAGGATGTATTCGCCGTTTTTGACGATGTTGCCCTGCTTGGCGGCGCGCACCTTCATGCCCTGGGTGATGGACATCTCCACATGCAGGGCGGTGACAAAACTGCCCTCGCCGAAAATCCTGTCGGCGAGCAGCTTTAGCTGGGCGAACTCATTGTTGTCTATGGAGATGAAGATGCTGCCGTCAGGGCGCAGCAACTTCCTCGCCAGGCGCAGGCGCTTGTCCATGAAGGACATCCACTTGCTGTGGCGGAAGAGGTCCTCGGCTCCGACGAAGGAGTCGTCGTATATGAAGTCGTTGTTGTTGGTGTTATACGGCGGGTCTATGTATATGAGGCCGATGGAGCCGCGGTGTGTCTTCAGCAGGAGCTGTAAGGCGGCGAGATTGTCCCCCTCTATGAGGAAATTAAGCGGCCCGGAACTGCCCAGCGCGAGCTCCGGCTCCTCGCAGAGGAGGGGGACGCTGCGGCTGAGCAACTCGTCTATGTTCTCCCGGTGCTCTTCGAAAAACACCCCGTATTTGCGGCCGGAGATGTCGCGCTCCACCTCGGCCAGGCAGCCCAGCAGACGGCCCGTGAGCTCGCTGGGAGGGGAGGAGGCGACAAAGTCGCGCAGCTCCGCCAGTCCGGAGAGCAGACGCTCCCGCTTCAATTTGGATATGTTCGTACTCATCGTTTTCCTCCGGGGGTGAGATAAATGATATTATAGCACCAAAGCCGCCGCAGCACAACGGATTTGCTGCCAAGTGCTGCGGACATGTAGCCTGGGGCGGTGAGGCCCGCCATACTGTGAGATGATGAACTTGGCGAGGGCGGGGTTGGTGTTCTTGATTTTCACCGGGTATTGCAGTTTCTTCTCATATACAAACATGACTCAGCCCTCCGTGCTGCCGTTGACGTACTCCCATGGCCAGGGACCCTTCAGCCAGTCGTAGCTGGCGGAGAGGGCCAGGTCGGAGCGGGTTATGGGGCCGTAGAGCTCCACGTATTTGCTCCTGCCGTCGTTGTACAGCTGCAGGAAGCTCTTGTAGGTGGCGAAGGCCGCGGAGTCGCTCTGGTGCGTATCCAGGTACAGCGCCAGCTCCTGCAGCACGAAATTCAGCGCCATCAGCTCGCGCAGGGGCGTGCTGTCGGCGGGCATCTTGTTGACGATGTTCTGGAACGGCAGGTCGAGTCCGGGGAAGAGCGTGCCTCTGGAGAGGGCCTCTCCGCTGGAATAGGCCGGCTCGCTCGACGTCTGCATGGGCACGTAGGCCGCGGCCAGAGGGGCGCAGGACGGCAGGCTGCCCTGCTTATAGGCGCAGCCGCTGCCGTTGGGTTTGTTGTTTTCCAATTTCAAGTCCTCCTTGGGTGAAGCCTGTGAGGGGTGACCCTCGTCTCAGGATATGCGCTCGCCACTGCGCGGGTGACATGGGAGCGGAAACAGAGTGAAATCGCCCACACGGGCTTGCATTTTGCCACTTGGGGTATTATGATAGGGAAAAATCTTCAGTTGGAGGTATGAACATGAGCTATGTCCCCACGCCGGAGCAGGCGCTCGAGCTGATAAAGAGGTACAACACGGAGCCGTTCCATATACAGCACGCGGAGACCGTGGGCAAGGTCATGGGGCACATCGCCCGGCAGTATGACCCGGGAAATGAGGACTACTGGACGGCGGTGGGCATTCTGCACGACATAGACTTCGAGCAGTGGCCGGAGCAGCACTGCGTCAAGGCCCAGGAACTGCTGCGGGAGCTGGACGTGGACGAGAGCGTGATACACGCGGTGGCCAGCCACGGCTACGGCCTGGTATGCGACGTGCAGCCGGAGCGGCTGATGGAGAAGTACCTCTTCGCGGTGGACGAGTTCACCGGGCTCATAGGCGCCGCGGCGCTCATGCGCCCCACGGGCTATGAGGGCATGGAGGTCAAGAGCGTGATGAAGAAGTTCAAGGACAAGAAATTCGCCGCCGGCTGCTCCAGGGACGTGATAAACCAGGGCGCTGAGATGCTGGGGATAAGCGTGCAGGAGCTGGCCGCGCTGACTCTGGAGGCCATGACCGCGTGAGATACGAGAGAGAGGTGCTTGGCCAGATGCTGACCGCCAGGACCGAGAGGCTGGGCGGAGACATGCTGGTGGAGATAACAGGCGGCTGTGCGCCGCACATTGGCAGCGTCAGCACGGCGTATTACGACGGCGGGGAGCTGCGGACGGAGACCTTGCTGCTGCCGGGGCACAGGGACGACGTGGTGGGGGACCGGTTTGCCGGGCGCCTCGCCAGGGAACTGGGCTGCGCCGTGACGGCCGTTTGCGGCATACACTATGAGTCCCCCGGCAGACAGGGGATAGAGGAAATAGTGGGCCGGGCGATGGAATTGCTGGAGGAGATAGTCTCGGCGGAAAAGAAGAGCTGACGTATAAAAAAGAGCCCCGGCAAGTGCCGGGGCTCTTTTGCGCTATCTGCGAGAGGACGGAGAGAGGGCTCACCGGCCTTTTTTCCGCCGCTCAACCAGATAAATCAGGGGAAGTGAGGCGGCGGCCAGGAGCAGGGAGAGCGGCAGCCCGGGGGGAGTATAGCGGAAGGCCACGGAATGCTCCCCAGCGGGGGCCTGTACGGTGAGGAAGGCCCCCAGCAGCTCGCCGGTCTCCACGCGCTCCCCGTCCAGATAGGCGCGCCAGCCGGGCTCTGCCGGAATCGTGGTGGCCAGCACGCGGCTGTTCTGTGAGGAGTAGCTCAGGCAGACGGCGGCGCCGTCTACGCTCAGGCCGCCGGTGTTGTCCAGCGAGGCGCAGAGTTCGGACAGGGCGTCTGGGTCCAGCTCCCAGCAGGCGGAGGACCAGTCGATGGCGCCGGCGGCGGAGCCGGTGATTGTCACCTCTGCCGTCTCGCCGCTGGCCGGACAGGCCAGGAGATGGACGGAGCGGGTCTCATCGGTGTTCAGCCAGGTGACGAATTGCCCATTGAGATACAGGGCCTCCAGGGAATAGGCTGAGAGATCGGCGTAGATGGGCCGGCCGCTGCCGGTGAAGCTGAGCGTGACCGAGCCGCCGGCATGGGTTACCTGGGGGATAACCGGGCTGAAAACATCTGTCCCGGTGCCGCTGAGGGCGCGAAACAGCTCGTTTTGCCGCTCGATGGGGCTGCCGGAGGACAGCTCCGGGGGAGCCGACGCGGCGAGAAAGGCCAGGGGGAGGGAGTTCCCGCTCTTCCAGAGCCAGTACTGGCCCGCGGAGACCAGGGGCTCATACAGGGGCTGCTGAGAGGGAGAGATGACATATTTGACGCCGAAGAGGGCGTCGGTGAGGGGAGTGGAGCCGTAATAGGCGCTCCACATCCAGCTCTGGGCCAGGCCCAGGGACTTCAGGGCGGAGTTGACGTCCCTGCTGTAGAGGCTGCTGTAGTGGGTTATGCCGGGGTAGCCGAAGGACAGAGGGCTGTTGAAGCCGCGGTCGTCCGTGGCGCCTATGCGGCAGAAGCTGTCAGAATCATCCTGCTCCGCGGCCTGCACAAGGGCCTCTGTTTCAGTATAATACTGGTAATACGACTGAAAGCTCTCATAGTGGAACTGGGAGTCAATGCCTCTGAGGATGACGGAGGTATTGAGCGCGAGCTCGGCGGCGGTGAGCAGCAGCAGGGCGGGGGAGACGAGACGCGGGAGGCGGGGAAAGACGAACTGCGCAGCCTCGGCCGCGGTAAATATCAGGGTGAAAGAGAGCAAGAAGGCGTATCTGAAGGGGAACCAGTTGGGGAATTTAAAGAGGTGCCAGACCTTGTCGAGGGGAGAGAGCGACATGGAGAGGATGAGAACGCATATGAGGGCGGCCATGGCGGCGCGGCGCCTGACCGGTATGGGCTTGAGGAAGAAATAGACTATTGCCAGCAGCGTCACTATGGTGCCGCTGAAAATATACGGCAGAGCGGATGAGGTTATGGAGCTGTACTGCCCAGGCAGAAATTGCCTGAAGAAGGACAAATCCAGGTTCACGAGGGAGGGATAGTCCGCCGTGGCGTCGGAGAGCTTGCCGCTGAACATGGCGAGGAAGCTGGGCAGCCAGACGGGGCTGGTGAGCATCAGCGCCAGCAGAGCGCGCTGCACGAGGGCGAGCAGGGCGCGCGGCAGAGGGAGCGCATCCGGGGATGGGGCGGAGGAAGAGCGGGGGCAAACGGGGGTAAAAGCGGGGGAAACGGGGCCCGGCGCGGCGGCGCGCAGGGGTATTTCTCCCCGGGCGGCGGAGCAGAGCAGCCAGAGCAGGCAGAAGCCGCCTATCATGTACGAGATGTACCAGGTAGAGAGAAAGCAGAGCGAGAGGGCGGCCGTGAGCAGTGCTCCCCGGCGCTCTGTGAGCAGACGGTCGAGGGCCAGCAGGATGACGGGGAGCCATATCAGGCCGTCGAGCCACATGATGCAGAGGGAGTAGGCGGCCACGTAGGAGCAGAGCGCGTAGCAGAGGGAGAAGAGCAGGCAGGGCGCTCCGGCGCGCCCGAAGCGGCGGCGGTAAAAGAGGGAGAAGGAGAGGCCGATGAGGCCCACTTTCAGGCAGCAGAGGAACATGAGGCCGCAGGGCATATACTCGTTGGGCACCAGGAGGGTGAGCAGCGAGAGGGGGCTGGAGACATAGTAGCTGAAAACGCCGATATAAGAGCTGCCGAGGGCCTTGGACCACGAAAAATAGACATCGCCGTGCTTCAGCGCGCAGAAGAACTCCACGTACTGGTCGGCCATGTCAGAGGCGAGTATGGTCTTGTCGCCCCAGGGCCACATGCCCATGGAGGCGTAGACGGCCAGGAGCAGCAGACAGGGGAGGAGGAAGGCGGCCAGGTGCGCCGCGGCGCGGCGCTCAGTCATCCCGGCCGCCCCTCTCGCGGACGATGTAGACGGGCCTGTCCTTTACCTCCATGTGTATCTTGGAGATGTACTGGCCCAGGATGCCTATGCAGAAGAGCTGTATACCCGTCAGGAAGAGAATTATGCACACCAGAGAGGGCCAGCCAAACGCGCTGCCGCCCCAGACGAGCTGGCGGACTATTACAAAAATAATGGCCAGGAAGGATATGGCGCAGAAGAGCAGCCCCAGGATGGAGGAGATGGCCAGCGGGGCGGTGGAGAAGGCGATGACGCCGTCCAGCGCGTAGATGAGCAGCTTGAAGAAGGACCACTTGGTCTTGCCGGCGGCGCGGGGGACGTTCTCGGTCTCCACCCACCTGGTGTTGTAACCCACCCAGGAGAATATGCCCTTGGAGAAGCGGTTCACCTCGGTTATCTCCAGAATGGAGTCCACCATCTGGCGGGTCATCAATCGGTAATCGCGCGCACCGTCCACTATCTCGGTGCGGCTTATCTTATTCACTATCTTATAGAACATGCGGGCGAAGAAGGAGCGCACGCGCGGCTCGCCCTTGCGGGTGACGCGGCGGACGGCGGCGCAGTCATAGCCCTCCTCGCGCACGGAGCGCAGCAGCTCCGGGAGCAGGGAGGGAGGGTCCTGCAAATCGACGTCCATTATGCACACATAGTCCCCGCGGGCGGCCTGCAGCCCGGCGTACATGGCGGCCTCCTTGCCGAAATTGCGGGAGAAGGAGAGGTAGCGGACATGGGAGTCGCCCTCCGCCAGGCGGCGCAGGGCGAGTATGGTGCCGTCCGCGGAGCCGTCGTCCACGAAGATGAACTCCCAGTCCATGTCCTCGAGCGAGGCGAGCACGCGGTCCGCCTCGTCGTAAAACAGTTTTACCGTCTCCTCCTCGTTGTAGCAGGGGACTATTATCGAGAGCTTTTGCATTTACAAGCCTCCGTCCGGCTCATTTCATTATCTCCGAGAGCGCGTCGTCCATGTCGTACATGCCCGGCCGGCTGACACCGGCTATGTACCTGGCGGCGGTGATGGCCCCGGAGGCAAACACGTCGCGCGAGAGGGCGGAGTGCTTTATCTCCAGCACCTCGTCCAGCCCGGCGAAAATGACCTCGTGCTCGCCAACTATGGTGCCGCCGCGGATAGAGGAGACGCCTATCTCCCGGCCGCCGCGCGGCTGGCGCACGCTGTGGCGCTCGTAGACCAGCTCGGGCTCATAGGGCAGGGCCTCGGCGAGCGAGCCGGCGAGCATGAGCGCGGTGCCGCTGGGGGCGTCGACCTTGCGGCGGTGGTGGCGCTCGACTATCTCGATGTCGAAGCCGCTGAGCACGGAGGCGGCGCGCCGGATGAGATTCATCATCAGGTTGACGCCGAGGGACATGTTGCCGGACTTGAACACGGGGACTTTTTGGGCGGCCTCGTCTATCTCGGCGAGCTGCTGCTCCGAATAGCCGGTGGTGCAGAGCACCAAGGGTATCTGCCGCTCCACGGAAAAGCGCAGCAGGGCGATGAGGTTGGCGGGATTGGAGAAGTCTATCACGGCGTCGGCCTCGCCGGTGAACTCCATGGGGTCGGAGTACACGGGAAAACCGTTGCGGCTTATGGGGGTGCGGTTGAAGCCGGCGACTATCTCCACGTCTTCCAGGCCGGAGCAGATGCCGACCACGGACTGGCCCATGTGGCCGTTGCAGCCCGAGACGATTATCTTAAGCATGTCGTGCTACCTCAGACGGTCTTGATACCCAGAGCGTGCATGCTCTCGATGAGCTTGGCCCTGGTGCCCTCGGCCATGTCCACCAGGGGCAGGCGCAGCTTGCCGACGCCCATGCCGGCGAGGTTCATGGCCGTCTTTATGGGGATGGGGTTGGTCTCGATGAAGAGCTTGTCGAAGAAGTCGGCCAGCTTGAAATAGAGCTCCGAGGCGGAGCGGAAGTCGCCGCCCTCGCAGAGCTGGCAGAGCTTCGCCACCTCGGCGGGGATGATATTGGAGGCCACGGAGATGACGCCCATGGCCCCCAGGGACATCATGGGCACGGTGTCGGAGTCGTTGCCGCTCCAGAACACCAGCTCGTCGCCGCACATGGAGCGGGTGAGGGCGTACTCGGCGATGTTGCCGCTGGCCTCCTTGACGCCGTTGATGTTGGGGTGCTTTGAGAGCTCGAGATAGGTGGCGGGCTTGACGCCGATGCCGGTGCGGGAGGGGACGTTGTAGATTATCATGGGGACGGAACAGCGGTCGGCCACATAGCTGAAGTGGGCCACCAGGCCCTTCTGGGTGGTCTTGTTGTAGTAGGGCGTGACCATCAGTATGCCGTCGGCCCCGCAGGACTCGGCCTGTTTGGCCTGGGCGAGGACGTGCTCGGTGTTGTAGCCGCCGACGCCCACGATGACCTTCATGCGGCCGCGGCACTTCTCGACCGTGAGCTCGACCAGGCGGTTGTGCTCCGCCTCAGTGTGGGTGGGGTTCTCGCCCGTGGTCCCGCAGACCAATATGGCGGAGGTGCCTCCGGCGTACTGGAACTCCAGCAGTTCGGCGTATTTTTCGTAGTCGACGCCGTTTTCCAGATAGGGCGTGACTATGGCGGTACATGAGCCGGTGAATATCGGTGTCTTGGCCATTTTTGATACCTCCTGAAGTTGTAGTTATTTATGGGGCGGCTCGGTGAGCCACTACTTTTTGCCTATATAGCCCTCGGCGCAGAGGAGCTCCGCCAGCTCCACGGCTCCGCCGGCGGCGCCGCGCAGCGTGTTGTGCGAGAGGCAGGCGAACTTGTAGTCGTACTGAGTGTCCTCGCGCAGGCGGCCTATGGAAATCTGCATGCCGCCCTCGTTCATTCGGTCCAGGCGGGTCTGCGGGCGGTCGGGCTCGTCGAAGTAGCGCAGGAACTGCCTGGGGGCGCTGGGGAGGCCCAGCTCCTGCGGGCGGCCTCTGTACGAGGCCCAGCGCTGGAGAATCTCCTCGCGGGAGGGCTTTTTGTCGAAGCTGACGAACACGGCGGCCATGTGGCCGTTGGAGGCGGCGACACGGAAACACTGGGCGGTGATAAGCGGCCTCTCCGCGCTCTTGATAACGCCGTCGGAGAGGACGCCCCACACCTTCATGGGCTCCTGTTCGCTCTTCTCCTCCTCGCCGCCGATATAGGGGATGACGTTGTCGCGCATCTCGGGCCAGGTGTCGAAGGTCTTGCCGGCGCCGGAGATGGCCTGATAGGTGCAGGCGAGCACGCGAGACAGGCCGAACTCCTCCCTCAGGGGGGAGAGGGCGGGCACATAGCTCTGGATGGAGCAGTTGCTCTTGACGGCGATGAAGCCCCGGGTGGTGCCGAGGCGCTTCTTCTGATACGGTATCACCTCGAGGTGATGGGGATTTATCTCCGGTATCACCATGGGCACGTCCGGGGTCCAGCGGTTGGCGCTGTTGTTGGACACGACGGGGCACTCAGCGCGGGCGTACTCCTCCTCCAGGGCCAGAATCTCCTCCTTTTTCATATCCACGGCGGAGAACACGAAGTCCACGTCGGCTGTGACGGAGGCCACGTCGGAGGCGTCGCGTATGACCAGGGGGCGGGCGCAATCGGGCATGGGCACGTCGAGCGCCCAGCGCTTGCCCACGGCCTCCTCGTAGGTCTTGCCGGCGCTGCGGGCGCTGGCCGCCACCACGGAGAGCTCGAACCAGGGGTGGGCCGATATGAGAGTGACGAAGCGCTGTCCCACCATGCCGGTGGCGCCTATGACGCCCACCTTGTATTTTTCCATGCTGCATCCTTCCTTTCCCCGTACCCCCAAGCCTATTCGGAGGGGAGTAAAATAATTCCGCTCCACAGAGCTTGCATTCGGGCGTTTTTGCATTTATAATGTCATAATGAGTCGAAACAGCGGCGTGAATAGCATCCGCGCGTCAATTTTACCACCGCTGAGAGCGGCAGTCAATAAATCTTCAAAAGGTGAACAGATGTACAGGAGAAATTTGAGGAGAATATTCGGCGCGTCGCTGGCGCTGTGCTGCCTGCTGGGCGCGCTGAGCCTGGGCGGCTCCGCCGCCGGCGATATCTTTGTCAACGGCTCTGCGGACGTGCTCCCCGGCGGCATAGGCTCGGCCTACGCCATAGCCGGAGACGGCAGCACGGCGCAGCTGGGGCTGGACGAGGTGTACGTGATGACGGGCTCCGGCCTCAGCACCCTCCAGGGCGGGGGAGAGGCCGCGGAGACCCCCACGGGGGCGCCGGGGCACCTCTCCGTGACGGGCAGCATCGACCTGCCCTATGACAAGGTGCGCGTGGGGCTCTACTACTACGATTCGGAAAGCTCGCTGCGCAACCCCACTCTGGAGTACGCCAACCTGGAGAACGAGGTGGGCAGCGGCTACGCCCTGGGCTACTACGACTCCGCTCGGGAGTTCCACGCCCTCGGCTACACGGACGAGAGGGCCATCACCATGGCCATGGACAGGAACGTGGAGACCGGCGGAGGCCATGTGGGCTGCTACCACATACTCCTGCCGGGGACCTACGACAGCTTTGACGCCGCGCAGGCGGCCTGCGCTCAGTACGGAGACGGCTTCCCGGCCTATTATGACGGCGTGTTCCGCGCGCTGGTGGGAGACTACGACAGCGCCGCCGCCGCGGCCTCGGACGCCGCGGCCAGGGGCATACAGGGCGAGGCCTTCTCGGCCAGCGCCTACTGCGTGGTGGTCACCCGCACCTCGGACGCCAAGATACTCTTCGAGTTCGACTGCGGCAGCGGCAGGAGCCTCGGCGTGCAGCCCCGGAGCGGCGGGGAGAAGACCGAGACCTGGTTCAAGGGATACACCTACAACGGCGGGTTCGAGTATTCGCGGCGCACGGGCGGCAAGCTCACCGTGGTGAACGTGGTGGACATAGAGGACTATGTCAAGGGCGTCATCACCTACGAGATGAGCGCGGACTGGCCGCTGGAGGCGCTGAAGGCCCAGGCGCTCTGCGCCAGGACCTATGTGGCCAGCTACATCGGCTCCAGCACATACTATATTAATTATGGCTTCGACGTGACGAACGACACATACTGCCAGGTCTATCGGGGCACGAACCTCTCCACGGCCGGCTCCGACAGGGCGGTGGATGAGACGGCTGGGGTTTACATAACATATGACGGCGAGCCCATATCCGCCATGTTCAGCTCCTCCCACGGAGGAGGCTCGGAGGACAGCGAGAACATAACCGGCGGCGTGACGCCCTATCTGCGGGGCGTGCTCGACCCATATGAGGCCGCGGCGGCGGATTTGAACAGCCGCAGCAGCTGGATAGTGAGCTATTCCTACTCCGAGCTCGCCAGGCTGGTGAACAGGGGAGGGCATTCGCTGGGCAGCATCGCCTCCGTGGAGGCGGAGCACTCGGACACGGGGAACGTGATAGGCCTGGTGTTCACGGACTCGTCCGGGAGGACGGCCAGTTTTGAGGGCCAGAGCTGCTACACCCTCTGCACGGCGACCATAGGCCTCTCCAGCATACACTTCACGGTGACGGACACAGGCTCCGGCTTCGCCTTTGAGGGCTCCGGCTGGGGGCACAGCTTGGGCATGAGCCAGTACGGGGCCTACGCCATGGCCGACACCTACGGCTTTACTTATGACCAGATAGTCAATTTCTATTACACGGGGGTTGAGCTCGCCAGAGGCTGAGGCGGGCGTGATATGAAAACATCTGACTTTTACTATGAACTTCCACAGGAGCTGATAGCGCAGACCCCGCTGGAGCGGCGCGACGCCTCCCGCATGCTGGTTTTGGGCCGCGAGGACGGCAGCATAGGGCACAGCAGTTTCGACAGGCTGTGCGAGTATCTCCGGCCGGGCGATTGCCTGGTGATGAACGACTCGCGCGTGATACCGGCCAGGCTCCTGGGCCGCAGGGAGAGCGGCGGGGCCGTGGAGGTGCTGCTGCTGCGCGACCTGGGCGGCGGGGAGTGGGAGTGCCTGACCAAGCCGGGGCGCAAGACGCAGCCCGGCGCCAGGCTCCACTTCGGCGACGGCGAGCTCGCGGGAGAGGTGCTCTCCGTGGGCGAGGGCGGCAAGAGGATTGTCAAATTCAGCTACGAGGGCATCTTCATGGAGATACTGGAGAGGCTGGGGCGCATGCCCCTGCCCCCCTACATCAAGGAGGAGCTGGAGGACGGGGAGAGATATCAGACCGTCTACTCCCGCGAGCTCGGCAGCGCGGCCGCGCCCACGGCGGGGCTGCACTTCACCCCGGAGCTGCTGGAAAAGGTGAAGGAGATGGGGGTCAGGGAGTGCTTCGTGACGCTGCATGTGGGGCTGGGCACTTTCAGGCCCGTGAAGGTGGACACGGTGGAGGAGCACGAGATGCACTCCGAGTTCTGCATCATACCTGAGGAGACGGCCAGGACCGTGAACGAGACAAAAGCCGCCGGTGGACGCGTAATCTGCGTGGGCACCACCTCCTGCCGCACGGTGGAGAGCTTTGCCCACGAGGACGGGACGCTGAGCGCGTGCTCCGGCTGGACGGATATCTTCATCTACCCCGGATACCGCTTCAAGTGCATGGACGGGCTGATAACCAACTTCCATCTGCCGGAGAGCACGCTCATCATGCTCATCTCCGCCTTCGCGGGCAGGGAGCACGTGCTGAGGGCCTATGAGGAGGCCGTGAGGGAGAGGTACAGGTTCTTCTCCTTCGGCGACTGCTGCCTTATACTCTGAGACGCACACAGGGCGCCGGGATGCCGGCGCCCTCGCACTATATGGAGAGGGGGAGACGTGTTGGGCAAGGTGGCGCTTTTTGGGGCCGGGCAGGCCGGCGCAATGGTGGCCAGGCTGATGGGCCCGGGCCACAGCGTGTGCTGTGTGGCCGACAACGACGGCAGAAAGTGGGGCGGCTCGCTCTGTGGGGCTCCCGTGGTGCCGCCGGAGCGGGCGCTGGAGTACGCGCCGGAGAGCTTCATAATCTGCGTGATGGGCGAGGAGCGCTCCGCGCAGATGGAGGGGCAGCTGCGTGAGCTGGGCTACGCCGGGCCGGTGCTGAGGGCCTCCGGGCTGGGGATGCTGGACGCGCGGTCGGCGGTGATGCGCCTGCTGGCCGAGCAGATGGAACTCCTGGGCATAGAGGGAGACGTGGCGGAGCTGGGCGTATACCGCGGGGAATTCGCCGCGCAGCTCAACGCGGCCTTCCCGGAGAGGCGGCTGCATCTCTTTGACACCTTCGGCGGCTTCGCGGAGGAGGATGTGGAGGTGGAGCGGCGCGAGGGGTTCTCCGCGGCGGGGACGGGGGATTTCTCGGGGACGGACGTGGAGCTGGTGAGGGCCGCCCTGCCGCATGTGGATAGGGCGCTGTTCCATGTGGGGCACTTCCCGGAGACCTTTGAGCCCTGCAGGGGCTGCGTATTTGCCCTCGTGTCCATAGACGCGGACCTTTACGCGCCGACTGCGGCCGCGCTGCCGCTCTTCTGGGAGCGGCTCTCCATCGGCGGGGCGCTGCTGGTGCACGACGTGAACGGCAGCCAGTTCGCCGGGGCCGGCAGGGCTGTGGAGGAGTTCTGCCGCGCGAGGGGACTGCTGCCCACGCCGCTCTGCGACCTGCACGGGACGGTGCTGCTGAGAAAGCCCTAAATATCAAACTGCCGCCGGCAGCTGTCGGCGGCAGTTGTTTTTTGGGTCTCAGTCTCCGGTGAGGTCCGCGGGGGCAGAGCGGCGTCCTGGAGCGGCAGCACCAGGGCGCTCCAGGCCCAGGACCTCATAGTACTCGTCCGAAAAGGGTATCTTCTCATAGGGGAAATCGCTCTGCAGGGCCTTGACATACTCAAACGGGGAGCCGATGGGCTCCACGCCCGTGCCACGGCGCAGGGCGTCCAGAGCGGAGCGCACCTCGCTTTTGCGGAGGTTATCCCGCTCGTGCGGGCTGCTTACAAAGGCCTTGTAGGCCTCCTTGTCCCAAAGAATTATCTGCTGGAGGGTGTTGGTGTTGCCCACGGCGAGTATCAGGCCCAGAAAATCCCGAAAACTGCGGGCGATGGGGTAGACATAGTGCTCACAGCAGGTCTCCGGATTGACACAGAAGACGGTATCCCCCAGGCCGCGGATAAAACAGTAGTGTATGCCGCTGTCCCAGCCTATGACCTCGGCGCCGACGGGAGTGCAGAAATATGCGGGGCCATCAGCTCGCTCCAGGCCTATCAGGCTGCCGTCGAGCCGCAGCTCCCTGTATTTTTCACAGAGGATATCCATTAAGGGCGCCTCCCTGGGCATAGAATTCAGTCCCCCGGAGAAGCCCGGGGGACTGGGCGAAGCGGGTCAGGCGGGTTCCCCGGAAGATTCCTTGGGGGCCGAGCCGGTGTATAGCTGGTAGTACTTGCCCTGCTTGGCAATCAGCTCGTCGTGTGTGCCGCGCTCGATGATGCGGCCGAGCTCCATGACCATGATGCAGTCCGCGTTCCGCACAGTGCTCAGGCGGTGGGCGATGACGAAAGTGGTGCGGCCGGTCATCAGAGCGTCCATGCCGCCCTGCACCAGCTTCTCGGTTCGGGTGTCTATGGAGCTGGTGGCCTCGTCGAGTATCAGCACCGGGGGATCGGCCACGGCCGCGCGGGCTATGGCCAGTAACTGGCGCTGGCCCTGCGAGAGGTTGGCGCCGTCTCCGGTGAGCATGGTGTTGTAGCCGTCCGGCAGGCGGCGGATGAAGCCGTCCGCGTTGGCCAGGCCGGCCGCGGCCATGCACTCCTCGTCCGTGGCGTCCAGATTGCCGTAGCGGATGTTGTCCATCACGGTGCCGGTGAAGAGGTGGGTGTCCTGCAGCACGATGCCCAGGCTGCGGCGCAGGTCCTGCTTCTTGATTTTGTTGATGTTTATGCCGTCGTAGCGTATCTTGCCGTCGGCTATGTCGTAGAAGCGGTTTATCAGGTTCGTTATGGTGGTCTTGCCCGCGCCGGTGGCGCCCACGAAGGCTATCTTCTGGCCGGGCTTGGCCCACATGCTGATGTCGTGCAGCACCATCTTGCCCTCGTCGTAGCCGAAGTCCACGTGGTCGAACACGACCTGGCCCTGCAGGCGGGTGTAGGTGATGGTGCCGTCGGCCCTGTGGGGATGTTTCCAGGCCCAGATGTTGGTGCGCTCTTCGGTCTCTATGAGCTCGTCGTTCTCGCCTATCTTGGCGTTCACCAGCTCGACATAGCCGTCGTCCTTCTCCGGCTGCTGGTCCATGAGGTCGAAAACGCGCTGGGCGCCGGCGGCCGCCGTGACGACAAAGTTTATCTGCATGGAGAGCTGGCTGATGGGCTGGGTGAAGCTCTTGTTGAGGCCCACGAAGGTGACGACCGTGCCCACGGTGACGCCGGCCAGGCCGTTTATGGCGAGGATGGCACCCACTATGGCCACCAGAACGTAGCTCAGCCAGCCGATATTGGCGTTGACGGGCATAAGCAGGTTGGCGTAGGTGTTGGCCTTGCAGCCGCTGTCGCGCAGCTCCTCGTTCACGCGGTGGAAGCCGGCCTTGGCCTCCTCCTCGTGGCAGAACACCTTGACCACCTTCTGGCCGTCCATCATCTCCTCGATGTAGCCGTCCACGGCGCCCAGGTCCTGCTGCTGCTTGATGTAGTACTTGGCGGAGAACTTGGTGAACTTGCTGGTGACAAAGAGCATCAGCAGCGCGGTGAGGAGGCTGATAACCGTCAGGGCCGGATTGAGCCACAACATGGTGATGAAGGTGGCTATCATGGTGATGGAGCTGTTTATGGTCTGCGGTATGGTCTGGCTTATCAGCTGCCTGAGCGTGTCTATGTCGTTGGTGTAGACAGACATGATGTCGCCGTGGGCGTGGGTGTCGAAGTACTTTATGGGCAGGGACTCCATCTTGCTGAAGAGCTCATTGCGCAGCAGCAGCATGGTGCCCTGGCTCACATTGACCATCAGCCTGCTGTAGCAGTAGGCGGCGAGCACGCCGGAGGCCATGATGCAGATGAGGCGGATGATGTCGTTGAGAAGTTCGGGGAAGAGGTTGGCGCCCGTGTTGAGCATGGGCACGATGTAGTCGTCCACCAGCGTCTGGGGGAAGGTGGCGCCGATGACACTGGTGATGGCGTTTATCAGTATACATACGACGACGAGCGCCAATACCCACTTGTAGTGGTGCAGCATGAATTTTACCACGCGGCCGAGCAGGGGCATGGAGCTCTTCAGGTGCCCACGGCGTCCTCTTTTGTTATTCATAGTCCATGTCCTCCTTTCAGGCCGGCTGGTCGAAGTCGCCGCCGCCCTTTATCTGGCTCTCGTAGATGTCCTGGTAGATGGCGTTGGTCTTGAGCAGGTTCTCGTGCGTGTCGAAGGCGTCTATGCGGCCCTCGTCGAGGACGAGGATGCGGTCCGCGTCCTGCACGCTGGAGATGCGCTGGGCGATGATTATCTTGGTGGTGCCGGGGATGCTCTTGCGGAACGCGGCGCGTATCTTGGCGTCGGTCGCGGTGTCCACCGCGCTGGTGGAGTCGTCGAGAATCAGCACTTTGGGCTTTTTCAGGAGGGCGCGGGCGATGCAGAGGCGCTGCTTCTGGCCGCCGGAGACGTTGTTGCCTCCGCGCTCAATGCGCGTGTCGTACCCATCCGGGAAGCGGTCGATGAACTCGTCGGCGCAGGCGGCCTCGCAGGCGGCCTTGCACTCCTCCAGGGTGGCGTTCTCGTTGCCCCAGCGGAGGTTCTCGAGGATGGTGCCGGTGAAGAGGGTGTTCTTCTGCAGCACCACGGCCACCTGGTTGCGCAGGGCCTCCATGTCGTAGTCCTTGACATTGATGTCGCCCACGCGCACCTCGCCGTCATTGACGTCGTAGAGCCGGCAGATGAGGTTCACCAGGCTGGACTTGCCGGCGCCGGTGCCGCCTATGACGCCTATGGTCTCGCCGGACTTGATGTGCAGGTCAATGTCGGAGAGGGCGTTCTTGCCCGAGCCGTGCTTGTAGGAGAAATTGACGTGGTTGAAGTCGATGTCGCCGTTGGGCACCTCGTAGATGGGGTTTTCAGGGTCGTGCAGGTCGGGCTTCTCGCGCAGGACCTCGCTTATGCGGCGCACGCTGGCCAAGGACATGGTTATCATGACGACTATCATGGAGAGCATCATCAGGCTCATCAGCAGGCTCATTATGTAGCTGAAGAGGCTGGTGAGGTCGCCGGTGGTGAGGCTGCCGGAGACGATGAACTCCGCGCCCATCCAGCTGACCATTATGATGCAGAAGTAGACGGAGAGCATCATGGCGGGGTTGTTGAAGGCGAGCAGGCTCTCAGCCTTGACGGCCAGCTTGTAGAGATAGGTGCTGGCCCTGGAGAACTTCTTGTCCTCATAGCCCTCGCGCACAAAGGCCTTGACCACGCGTATGCCGGAGATGTTCTCCTGCACGCTGGCGTTCAGGTCGTCATAGCCGTCGAACATGCGGTTGAAGATGCGGATGGTGACGACCATGATGCTGCCCAGGGCGGCCATCAGGAACAGGGCCGCGATGCCGAAGGTGGGGGCTATCTGCGGGCAGATTATGAGGCACATGGCGAAGCTGAAGATGAGGTTCAGCGGGGCGCGCACGGCCATGCGCGTGCACATCATGAAGGCCATTTGCACGTTCGTTATGTCCGTGGTCATGCGGGTGACCAGGCCGGGCACGCTGAACTTGTCTATATTGGAGAACGAGAAGGTCTGCACATTGTTGTAGATGGCCTCGCGCAGATTTGCGCCGAAGCCGGTGGAGGCCCGGGCGGCAAATTTGCCGGCCAGGGCGCCGAAGATGAGCGAGACGAAGGCCATGAGGACCATCAGCAAGCCGTAGCGCACCACGACCGAGATGTTGGAGGCCTGGAGGCCGTCGTCAATGATTATGGCGGTGACGAAGGGGAGAAGTATGTCCAGCAGGACCTCCGCAGCGGTGAGGCCCATGGTGATAAAGGCGTCCTTCGCGTATTTGCCTGCCTGGCTGATAACGATTTTCAAAGCGTTGATTCCTCCATACTGCTGTTATTGTGGGGACCGGAGAGGTTGCCTATCATCTTCTTCTGCAGGCGGTTGAGAGTGGCAAGCTCCTCGTCGGAAAACCCGCGGTAGAGCATCTGCGGAAGGGCGCGCATGGAACTGTCCATGAAATCGCGCACCTGCCTGCCCTTGTCGGTGACGAAGAGCAGCTTGCGCCGCTCGTCGTTGGCACAGGACTCCACGCGGACAAAGCCCTTTTCCCTCAGGCGCTTTATGAGGCCGGAGGTGGCGGCCATGGAATAGCCGGTAAGGTTGTGGATCTCGGTAGGAGATGTGCCGCACTCGGAGCGCTCGAGGATGAACATCAGCACCCTGGCCTGCACGCCGGTCAGCCCCTGCTCGGTGAGGGCCCTGTCGCCCCGGGCATAGAGCTGTATGCTGATATATCTGTTGTCACGAATCATCTCGTTGGTATCGACATCCATAGCTGTCTGTCCTCCTTTCTTTTGACGTTAACTATTTGGACGTTGATATTTATAGCACGATGTCACTTGAAAGTGAAATTCAAATATGTTATTATCTATAAAAGTATTTTATCGATATACCATATTATACAAACCGGCATAAACCGGCGTGATACGGGGGGATGAGCTGTGAATACGACGCAGCTGGAGTGCTTCCTGGCGGTGGCCAACAACCTGAACTTTTCACGGGCGGCGGAGCAGCTGAGGCTGACCCAGCCGGCGGTGAGCCACCAGATAACCTCTCTGGAGGACGAGCTGGGGGTGAGGCTCTTCTGGCGCAGCAGCAAGAGCGTGCGATTGACGCAGGCCGGGTACATGTTCGTGCAGTATGCCTCGGAAATCATGCGCCTCAGCGGGGTGTCGAAATCCAGGCTGAAGGAGATAGGCCGGGAGGAGGAGAAGCGGCTGGGCATAGGCTGCCGCAACACCCTGGAGCTGAGAAGCATAGGGGGCGTGCTGAGAGCGATGAGGGCGGAGGACCCCAGTTTCCTGCCCAGTTTGAGGATGATACCCTCGGACGCGCTGGAGAACCTGCTCACCGAGGGGAGCATCCAGGTGATGTCCGCCTTTGGGGACAACACGCCCAAAAAGGCCAGCTACCGCGAGGTGGCCCGCTGCGGCCTGGCGTGCATCTGCGCCGGAGACCACCCGCTGGCCGGCGAGGAGGCTGTCAGTCTGGACATGCTGCGCCGGGCAGAAAGGGTGGCGGTGTGCCGGCCGACGAACCTGCCGCAGGCGGTGACGGATTTGCAGGCGCTGCTCATCAGTGGGCGGGACTCCTCGCAGATAGTATTCTGCGACAGCGTGGAGATACTCTGCACCATGGCCGATACCGGATTCGCCTGCGCGCTGCTGCCGGACCTGCCGCATGCGAGGCTGCCGGGGCTGCGCTATATACCGGTGCCGGAGGCCGGGACGCTGTCTTACGGCGCGGCGTACCTCTCCACCGAAAACAGCCCGCCGCTCAGGCGATTCCTGACCCTGCTGGAGGGGATGATGGACGGAGCGGGAGGGGGCGGCGAGGGCCGCGGGGTTTGAACCGCCCATGAAGATGTGATAAGAAAAATGGATCCAGGGCTGACAAAAGCACGGTCAAGCATTCCGCTTGACCGTGCTTTTTCTTCTGCGTCCGCGCAGGCGGCCGTCACCGGTCGTCCACCGTGAGCCTGAGCGCGTCCGGGCGGGAGTAGTGGCCGGCGGGGTCGAACTCCATGCGGCTGGCGGGCACCAGGGACATGTCCAGCTCGGCGAGTATGATATCCTCGCGGTCCCAGACGGGCTCCGTCACATAGTGGCCGAAGGGGTCCACCACGCAGCTGCCGCCACGGCAGACTATATCCGGCAGACGGGAGAGCTCCTGGGGGCAGTGCAGGCCGGAAGGGTACATGGAGCGGGTGAAGAAGAGGTCGGCATTTATGAAGTAGCAGCGGCCCTCCAGGGCGATGTGCCTTATGGTGTGCTGCCACTCGGGGTTGTCGTTGGTGTTGGGGGAGATGTAGAGCGAAACGCCCTTTTCATAGAGGGCGGCGCGGGCGAGGGGCATGTAGCTCTCCCAACAGATGAGGCTGCCCACGGGGCCCCAGGGGGTGTCCACCACGGGGAAGTAGCCGCGGTCGGCATCGCCCCAGACCACACGCTCGGCGCCCGTGGGCTTGAGCTTGCGGTGGACGGGGCATAGAGAGCCGTCGGGCAGGAAGATGAGGTTGGAGTTGTACAGCGTGCCGCTGACGGCGTCGCGCTCGGAGACGCCTATGCTCACGTAGGCCCCGGCCTCCCGCGCCGCCTCGGACAGCAGACGGGTCTCCGGCCCGGGGACTACTATGGAGTTGGCGCAGTAGAGCCGCCAGTCCTCGCGGCCGGGGTCGGAGCGGGCGCCCACGGTGAAGCCGAAGGTCATGCCATAGGGATAGCCGGGGATGAACAGCTCCGGGAACACGATGAGCTGCGCGCCGCGCGCAGCCGCGGCGGCAA
Source organism: uncultured Oscillospiraceae bacterium (assembly GCA_944385765.1). Classification (GTDB taxonomy): domain Bacteria; phylum Bacillota; class Clostridia; order Oscillospirales; family Oscillospiraceae; genus Scatomorpha. The sequence goes on along the minus strand of CALWYL010000001.1, from coordinate 36,059 downwards.
TCAGCCCGGCGGCTTTCTCCGCGCATGCCGCGGCGTTGAACATACAGGGGGAGGACTGGATAACGGCCAGCTTGCAGCTGGGGGAGATATCTCTCATGGCGACACTTCCTTTCCGCACATATGATAACACGCGCCGCCTGTTTTGGCCAGAGCAAGTGGCAAAGATGGGCGGCCGGCATAATATGTAGAGGCGGCGAGAGAGATATGCCGCCCCTTATACCATGGTGAAGGGAGAAAACCTAATGGCTAGATGCAACAACAGCTGCAATAACGGCTGCAACAATGGCAGCAACGTGGATAGCCTGGACAACTGCCGCATGAATGTGGTCAGGGCGGGCTGCCACAACGGCTGCTATGACCAGTGCCCCAGCCCGTGCATGCCCAGGTGCTGCCTGGTGCCGGGGCCCGCCGGCCCCACGGGTCCCACCGGGCCCGCCGGAACCGGGACGACCGGGCCGACCGGAGCTACTGGACCTGCCGGCCCCACGGGGCCCACCGGACCCACCGGCCCTGCCGGCGCGGGCATAGACTCGGTGACGCAGTTCAGCCCCGCCGCGCGCTACGCCGAGGGGGACCTCGTATATTATGACGGCGTTCTCTATCAGGTGGACGTGAACGACCCCGCCGGCGTGCCGGGCACGTCGCCGGACTTCGAGCAGGTGACCGTTACGGGCCCCGCCGGGGCCACCGGTCCCACGGGCCCCACCGGCCCCACGGGGCCGACTGGCATCGGCGCCACCGGGCCGACGGGTGTGGAAGGGCCGACCGGACCGACCGGGCCCACGGGGCCTGCCGGAACCGGAGCCACCGGGCCCACCGGGGCTGAGGGGCCGACAGGGCCGGCCGGACCCACGGGGCCTGCCGGAACCGGAGCTACCGGGCCCACCGGGGCTGAGGGGCCGACAGGGCCGACCGGACCCACGGGGCCTGCCGGCACCGGGGCCACCGGGCCCACCGGGGCTGAGGGGCCGACCGGACCGACCGGGCCCACGGGGCCTGCCGGAACCGGAGCCACCGGTCCCACCGGGGCTGAGGGGCCGACTGGGCCGACCGGACCCACGGGGCCTGCCGGTACCGGGGCGACCGGTCCCACCGGACCCACGGGCCCGCAGGGCGCCGCCGGAATACAGGGAAATGAGGGCCCCACCGGTCCCACCGGCCCCGCCGGGCCGCAGGGTGCGGCGGGCGCCCAGGGCAACGAGGGCCCAACAGGCCCCACCGGCCCCACCGGGCCGAGCGCCACAATTACGGCCGCGGCGCCGGTGACCGACGCCACCGGCACGGGCGACATCACCACCCAGTTCAACGAGCTGCTCGCCAACCTGCGCGCGGCCGGACTGCTTCAGAACTAGTGCTTGAGAGGACGGCTCCAGCCGTCCTCCTTTTTAAGAGGAGGTACGACATGAAGGTCTGTGTCTACGCCATATGTAAAAACGAAAGCCAGTTTGCCCGGCGCTGGGTCAGCTCAATGTCAGAGGCGGACCACATATATGTCCTGGACACCGGCTCGGACGACGGCACGCCGGAACTGCTCTCCAGCTTGGGGGCGGAGGTGGAGATTGCGGTGATATCGCCGTGGAGGTTCGACGTGGCGCGCAACCGCTCGCTCACACTGGTGCCGGAGGACGCGGATATCTGCGTCTGTACCGACCTCGACGAGTTCTTCCACCCCGGATGGAGGAAACTGCTGGAGGAGGCCTGGGTGGAGGGGACGCAGCAGGCGGCGTACCGCTACACCTGGAACTTCAACCCCGACGGCTCGGAGGGCTATGTGTTCTGGCAGGAGAAAATACACTCCAGGCACGGCTGGGAGTGGGCACATCCCGTGCATGAGGTGCCGGTGTGGCTGGGCGAGGGCCAGCCGCGGAAGGTGTATGTGGAGGGGATGCAGCTGGACCACCGGGCGGACAGCACAAAATCGCGCGCCCAGTATCTGCCGCTGCTGGAGCAGTCCGTCCGCGAGGACCCGGATGACGACAGAAACATGCACTATCTGGGCAGGGAGTACTACTTCCACGGCATGTGGCGGGAGGCCATAGACACCCTGCTCAAACACGTGTGCATGCCCAATGCGCTCTGGGCAGACGAGCGCTGTGCCTCCATGCGCTACATAGCGCGCTCATACATGGAGCTGGAGGAGCGGGGGAAGGCATACGTGTGGCTGCTTAGGGCGGTGGCGGAGGCCCCGCACCTGCGCGAGCCGTACATGGACATGGCGAGAATGCTGTATGAGGACGGAGACTGGGACGGGGTGGTGTATTTCTCGCGCCGGGCGCTGCGCATAGCGGAGAGGCCGAGAACCTACATCTGCGAGAGCGAGAGCTGGGGGGCATTGCCCTGGGACCTGCTGTCTCTGGGGCTGTACTACACCGGCAGGGAAGAGGAGGCGGCGGCGGCAGCCGAGCGGGCGGTGGAGCTCAGCCCCTGGGACGAGAGGCTGAAGAGGAACCTCGAGCTGATGCGAGGGAAAAATGCTGTTGACAAATCCGGGGAGATATAGTAGAGTATATTTGCGGTTAGTTAATTCTAACTATAATGCGGCCTCAACCGCATTATTTCTTGAACAACGGTTAGTTGGCACTAACAATCAAAAGAAAGGCAGGGCAGGAGATGAGCGTAGTGATAGTGGGCGGAAATGAACGCATGGAGGCCCAGTATGAGAACATATGCAGGGAACACGGCTGCAAGGCAAAGATATTTACCAAGGAGCACGGCTCGCTGAAGAAGAAGCTGGGCACGCCGGACCTGCTCATACTTTTCATCAGCACGGTCTCGCACAAGATGGTGCTGAGCGTCACCCAGGAGGCGAGAAAGAGCAGCATACCCGTGGCCAGGGTTCACACCAGCAGCGCCACGGCCCTGAGGGCCGCGCTGCGTGAGCACTGTCTGAACGCCGTGTGAGGGCGGAGTGGTTATTATAGCGCAGAATAAGAGCAGCGCCCCTGGGGCGCTGCTCTTATTTCGCGTTTTTGCCCGATGTCACATGGGCCTTTAGGGCCTCGAAGGTCTCGTCGCTTATGACGTGCTCGATGCGGCAGGCGTCGTCCTCCGCGGTGGCGGGGCTGACGCCCAGTGAGGTGAGCCAGCGGGATATATAGGTGTGGCGCTCGTATATCTTGCCGGCGATTGCCCGCCCCTTGTCCGTGAGAGTTATCAGGCCGTCCGGCGACACCTCTATGCACTCGCTCGAGCGCAGATTCTTCATGGCGATGCTCACGCTGGGCTTGGAGAAATTCATCTCGTTTGCTATATCTATTGAACGGACATTGCCCTTCTTTTCTAGGAGGACAAGTATGGTCTCCAGATACATCTCTGCTGATTCGTGGGTCTTCATCGTTTTCCTCCCGGGAGACATTGTGTTGGTTTGATTTTACCACAGGCGCGGCGAAACCACAAGAATTTAATGTTGACTTTTGAGCGGCATACAATATAATTGTCAGCAGAGCCGCGGCCGCTGCGCCGCGACTTTTTAATGAACGGGGTTGATAATTTGTTCAGACTGATAAAGACCGAGGGGCGCGCCAGGCGCGGGGAGTTCACCTGCCCGCACGGAGTGGTGCAGACGCCGGTTTTCATGAATGTGGGCACTCAGGCCGCTATAAAGGGGGCCCTCTCGGCGCGGGACCTGCGGGAGATAGGCTGCCAGATAGAGCTGTCCAACACCTATCATCTGCATGTGAGGCCGGGAGACGCCCTGATAAAGGAGCTGGGAGGCCTGCACCGGTTCATGACCTGGGACGGGCCCATACTCACCGACAGCGGGGGGTTCCAGATTTTTTCCCTCGCGGAGCTGAGGAAAATCAGCGAGGAGGGCGTGCGCTTCAACTCGCATGTGGACGGGCGGCATATCTTCATGGGCCCGGAGGAGAGCATGAGGATACAGTCCAACCTCGGCTCTGATATCGCCATGGCCTTTGACGAGTGCATAAAGATACCCTCGCCCTATGAGTATGTAAAGCAATCCTGCGGGCGGACGACACGCTGGCTGGCCCGCTGCAAGGCGGCCCTCGCCGAGTACAACTCCGAGCCCGGCGCTGTCAATCCGGGTCAGGTCCTGTTCGGCATAAACCAGGGCGCGGTGTTCCACGACCTGCGCATAGAGCACATGCAGCGCATAGCCGAGCTGGACCTGCCGGGCTACGCCATAGGCGGACTGGCCGTGGGGGAGAGCACCCAGGAGATGTACGACACCATAGAGGCCGTGGAGGAGCATATGCCGCAGGACAGGCCGCGCTATCTCATGGGCGTGGGCACGCCGGGGAACATCATCGAGGGCGTCATGCGCGGGGTGGACTTCTTCGACTGCGTGATGCCGGCCAGGAACGGGCGCCACGGACATCTCTTCACCTGGGAGGGCATAATCAACATAAAGAACGCCAAATATGAGCGCGACGAGGGGCCCATAGACGCGCAGTGCTCCTGCCCCGTGTGCCGCAGGTACTCCCGGGCCTATCTGCGCCACCTCTTTAAGGCGGAGGAGATGCTGGCCATGCGTTTCGCCGTGACGCACAACCTGTGGTTCTACAACAGCCTGATGGCGCGCATCAGGGACGAGCTGGAGCGGGGGACTTTTGGCGAGTTCCGGCGGAGATACGCAAATGCGCTCGACAAACGCATATAATTTACTTGCAATTGGGAAAACAACAGGGTATAATTACAAGCACATTCAAAAGTTTTTTGGAGGTCAGTAAAAATGTTCTTGAATTTCCTGTCGACGGCTGCCACAGGAGGCGGGATGAGCGGCATACTCTTCCTGGTCATCATCGTCGTGGTGTTCTACTTCTTCCTGATACGCCCTGAGAACAAGCGCAAAAAGCAGCTCACTCAGATGCGTGACAACCTGACCATAGGCGATGAAATCGTCACCATCGGCGGCATCATGGGCAAAGTAGTGCAGGTCACCGAGGACACCATCACCTTCGAGACCGGCGAGGACCGCGTCCGTCTGCAGGTCACCAAGTGGGCCATCTCCACCAACGTGCGCGAGGAGAAGGCCAAGGCCGCGCAGCAGGCCGCAGCCAGGAATGCCAAGGCCAAGAAGAAGGCCAAGACCTCCGGCGAGGAAAACAGCATAGACGAAGGCAGCCCGAAGGGCGAATGAGCTTTTAGGAATGACCGGCCCCCTGACGTAATAGGATGTACAAACATCCTAAAGCGTCAGGGGGTCTTTTTATGCAGACGACAGCGGAGAGAAGACAGGGGGCGAGACGAGCCCTACCGGGCTGGGGGCTGTTGGGCGCGGCTTTGGGGACGGCGGCGGGCCTGGGGCTGATGTACATCAGCGCGCTGCTGCTCATAAACGGGAAGCTGCCCGAGGACGCGGCGGGCTACGCGGTGACGGCCAGCGTCTTCTGCGGGGCAACTCTCGGTGGCGCGGCGGCGGCCAAGGCCCGGGGCAGGGGAGAGGCCGAGGCCGGGCTGATATGCGGGGTGCTGCTCGCCGCGCTGATTGCCCTGGCCTCTCTCATTATCCCGGGGGGAAATCTGTTCACAGCCGCGTTTGTGCGCTACGCGCTATCGGCGGCGGCGGGCGGCCTCTTCGGCGGCACGCTGTGTGTCAAGAGGGGAGGAGGGAGGCGCAAAAGCAGGAGGCACAGGTAATATTACTATTTGTAATATTACCTGGCAGTAGACATAATTGAAAGATGATTACCAAGATATTGTTGGGCCAGGGGCAGAACGGCACTAAATCTAGTGAATATACGCGCAATATCAGGAGCGCAGCGGGGCGCGAATTGACGTAGTTTACATAATACTGTTTACATAATACATGGGCATAATTCACAAAAATACGCTTATTTTGACAAAGGGCTTGATTACTGATGGAATTTGTATTATATTGTGTGCACTGTAGTTATGTTAAGCGCGCCCTCTCGAGCGCTCATTTTATGAGAGGGCGGCTGTAATGAGGGCGGCCATAGGTTTGCCTCGCGCGCGTGTCAGCTCCGTGGGGCTGGGGCCCGCGCTGCTGCTCGTGCTCTGCGCCGCGTTCCTGACAGGGGCGGTTCTGGGGGCCTTAATCGGGGTCAGAGCCCCGCTGGGGAGCGGGGTGAGCATGGACCCTGACGGGAGCGTGTACGGCTACAGCTCCTTCTGGGGGCACCTTATCGGCTGCTCGAGATATCATCTCGTCGTTCTGCTGTTTGCCACTTCGGTTTTCGGGGCGGTGCTCATACCGGCGGCGCTGGCTTTCAGGGGATTCGTCCTCTCCTGCGCCGTGGCCTCTCTGGCCGCCGCCTACCCGGGGAGGGGCGTGCTGCTCACGGCGGTCGTGCTGGGGCTGCCGGCGGCCTTCACGGTGCCGGCGCTGTTCATGCTGGCCTTTGACGGGATGCTGTTCTCCACCAGGCTGGCGGCCCAGTGCATGCACCGCGTCCCACCCGCGCAGTTCATACGGGGGGAGGACCGGGCGCTGACCGCCGCCGCGGCTCTGTTTGCGGCCGCGGCCCTGGAGTGCTTTGCCATACCGCCGCTGGTGCGGCTGATAATCTGACGGGGAAATGGGGGTGTAAGTGTGAGCGACGACGTCTGTCTGGCGGAATTTGAGAAATACCTGACCGATGTCAAGAAGTCTTCCGCTAACACCCTGGCCTCGTACATGCGTGATATCAGGCAGCTTGAGGGCTACCTGTCCTCGCATGGCCGGCCCGGACTGGAGGAGGCCGGAGAGGACGACCTGGCGGCCTATACCGCCTGGATGAAGGGCAACGGCAAGTCCGCGGCCACTGTGGCCCGCTGCATTGCCTCGCTCAAATGCTTCTATACCTTCCTGCAGAACGAGGGGGAGATAGACGAGCTGCCCACCACCAAGCTGGTGCCGGAGAAGGCGGCACACAAGCTCCCGCAGATACTCACCAGCAAGGAGGTCGAGCTGCTGCTCGAGCAGCCGGAGTGCACGGACATGAAGGGCTACCGCGACCGGGCCATGCTGGAGCTGCTCTATGCCACCGGTATCCGCGTCAGCGAGCTCATTGGGCTCAATGTCAGCGATTTGAACCTGGCCGCGGGCATAATCCGCTGCAGCAGCAAGGGCAAGGAGCGCATAATCCCGCTGTACCCCGCCGCGGTCAAGGCGCTGTCGGAGTATGTGGAGTTCATCCGCCCGCAGATGATAGCGGAGCCGGACGAGCCCTCTCTCTTCGTCAACGTCAGCGGAGAGAGGATGTCCCGCCAGGGGTTTTGGAAAATCATCAAGTCCTATCAGGCAAAGGCCCACATAGAGAAGACCATCACCCCGCACACACTGCGCCACTCTTTTGCCGCGCACCTGCTGGAGAACGGCGCGGACCTCCACGCCATCCAGGAGATGCTCGGCCACGCGGACATCTCCTCCACCCAGGTGTATTCGCATCTGGTGAAAAAACAGCTCAAGGACATATACAACAAGGCGCACCCCAGGGCCTGATGCGGGCACTTGGGCGAGCGACTGCTGAATTTAGAGGCCGGCCGACGCCGGCCTTTTTCCAGATAAAAGTGAAAAGCGCCCGGAGGCTACTGCCGCCGGGCATTTTTTACAGGCAGGCTCTGCCCTTTACAGTGAATTAACACGCAGCCGATAGAAAAGTTCAAATAGTTGGGGAATAATATTCCCGATTATCTATATGATTGGGGTATGTTCATGAAATACGCCATAATAGACCTGGGCTCCAACACGATACGGCTGTCGCTTTACAGCTGTTCCGGAGGGGATTTCAAGCCGCTGATGAACAAGAAAGTGACCGCTGGCCTGGCGGGGTATATAAAAAACGGAGAGCTGGGCGACGGGGGCATACTTTTGGCCTGCCGCGTGCTCTGCTCGTTCCGCGAGCTGGCGGAGAACCTGGGGGCTGAGGGGATAAGCGTATTCGGCACGGCGCCGCTGCGCAACATCGTCAACACCGAGGAGGCGGTGAACACCATAAGGGCGGTCACCGGCATAGACGTGGACGTCCTCAGCGGGGCGGAGGAGGCACAGCTCTCGTATACCGGGGCCGTCTGGGGAGGCAGCGCGCCCCGCACCGGGCTGCTGGCCGACATCGGCGGGGGCTCCACAGAGCTCGTGGCCTACTCGGAGGGTCGCGTGAGCGCGGAGTGCAGCTTGCCGGTGGGTTCGCTCTCTATGTACAACGAATACGTGTCCGGCCTGTTTCCCGGCAAGGAGGAGCGGCGCGAGATGCGCGAGCGCGTCAAGCGGGAAATAGCCAGGGCGGGGATGCCGGGAAACAAATATCTGCATCTGGTGGGAGTCGGCGGGACCATCAGGGCCGCCGCCAAGCTGTACGGCAAGCTGACGGATACGGAGCCGGCCTCGAGGCTAGTGTCGGCCGGGGAGCTGGCAGAGCTCTATAAGGGCCTGAAGAGAGGCGGGAAACGCGCGCTGGAGCTGATATTGCGCACGGCGCCGGAGCGCATACACACCATACTGCCGGGCATGGCCATACTCACCTCGGTGCTCACAGCCTTCGGCGTGGAGTCGGTGTCCATAAGCGAGCGCGGGGTGCGCGAGGGATATCTGCTCAGCAGAGTGATCGGAGCGTCTGACAATGCAGGATAAGAGGCAGATAGACACCAGTTACAGCCAGGAGCGCGAACTGTCCTGGCTGAGATTCAACGAGAGGGTGCTGGAGGAGGCCAGGGACGAGAGTGTGCCGCTCTTCGAGAGGCTGAAGTTTGCCTCCATCTTTACCAGCAACCTGGACGAGTTTTTCATGATACGCGTGGGCTCCATATATGACATGACGCTCTCCAAACAGAGCCACATCGACAACAAGAGCGGCATGACCCCGTCGGAGCAGCTGGAGGCCATATTCAAGGCCGTGCCGGCGCTCTACAAGCAGCGCGACAAGACGATAGGGGAGATAAACGCGCGGCTGCGGAGCTGCAACATCTGCTGCCTCAGCCCAGGAGAGCTCGAGGGCAAGGAGAAGAAGCAAGCGGAGCAGTGGTTCCGCGACAGCATATATCCCGTGCTCTCGCCCATGGTGATAAACGGCCACCACCCCTTCCCGCACCTGCCCACCAAGAGCCTGAACGTGATACTCGTGCTGCAGAGGGAGGGGGAGAGGGTGTTCGGGCTCGTGCCGATACCCAAGGCGCTGCCGGACTTTTTCTGCTTCAACGAGCCGGGATTGCGCTACATCCTGACAGAGCAGCTGGTGCTGGAATACGCCGGGAGGCTTTTCCACTCCTATCAGGTGCTGGAGAAGCATGTCATCAGTGTGACCCGCAACGCGGACATAAGCCCCGAGGACGAGGACTATGACGTGGGAGAGGACTTCAGAGAGCACATGATAAAGGTCCTGAAAAAGCGCAACCGCCTGGCGCATGTGCGGCTGGAGATACAGGGAGAGCCCTCAGACGAGGTGATACAGTACCTCTGCCGGCGACTGCAGCTCCGGGGGGAACAGGTGTTCCGCTGCAAGAGCCCGCTGGCCATGGGCTATGTCTACGCGCTGGAGAGCCGGCTGCCGCCGGAGAGCGCCGCCGCGCTGTGCTATCCGCCCTACATCCCCCAGTGGAGCGCCGACCTGGCGCGGAACGAGAAGCTGATACCGCAGATACTGCACAGGGATGTGCTGCTCTTCTACCCATATCAGTCCATGGAGCCATTTTTGAAGATGGTTAAGGAGGCGGCCTCGGACCCGGCGGTGCTGTCCATCAAGATAACCATATACCGCCTGGCCAAGACGGCCAAACTGGTGGAGTATCTGGCCGCGGCGGCGGAGAACGGCAAGGATGTCACCGTGCTGATGGAGCTGCGGGCCCGCTTTGACGAGCAGAACAACATAGCCTGGGCGGAGAGGCTGGAGGAGGCGGGCTGCACCATACTTTACGGCTTTGAGTGTTTCAAGGTCCACTCAAAGATATGCCTGATAACGCGCCGGGAGCGGGGCGGGATACAGCACATAACCCAGATAGGCACAGGGAACTACAATGAAAAGACCGCCAAGCTCTATACGGACTTCTGCCTGATGACGGCCGACCCCGGAATTGGCGAGGATGCGGCGGCATTTTTCCAGAACATGTCCATATCCAATCTGGAGGGGGAGTACAGGCATCTGCTCGTGGCGCCGCACGGCCTGAAGCGCAGCGTGCTGGAGATGATAGACGGCGAAATCGCCAAGGCGAAGGCCGGGCAGCCTGCCAGGATATTCATCAAAATCAACTCTCTCACCGACCGCGACGTGATAGACCGTCTGGCCTGGGCCAGCCAGGCCGGAGTGGACATCGCGATGAACATACGCGGCATATGCTGCCTCCGGCCGGGAGTGCCCGGGCTCACGGACCGCATAAGGGTGTTCTCCATCGTGGGCAGGTTCCTGGAGCACCCGCGCATATTCGCTTTCGGGGTGGGGGATGACGCCCGCATATACATCGGCTCTGCCGATTTGATGACGCGCAACACCCAGAGAAGGGTGGAGATTGCCTGTCCGGTGCTGGATCCGGAGGTCAGGCGGCGCATAGCCGGATATATTGAGCTCTTCTGCTCAGACAATGTGAAGGCGCGCAACATGCTGATGAACGGCCGCTATGTTCCGGTGCCGCGGGAAGAGGGGGAGCCCTGCATCGACTCGCAGGCCGAACTGATGGCCGAGGCGGTGCGCGAGGCGAGAGAGGCGGAGGAACATCAACAGGTTATGCGCGAGCGGCGCGGCCTGCTCGCGAGGCTGAGGGAGCTCTGGAGAAAATAAAGAGCACGGCCCTCAATTTTCAGAGGGCCGTGCTCTCAGTCTATCCTGGCGTCTATCAGCTTATATGCCGCGTAGGACAATATCGGCAGCAGCGCGAACAGGGCCAGGTGCATCTCGAACAGGGGAGAGCGGACGAACACATACACGCATATGATGACAAACACGACCGCAAACAGGACAGAGGAGGATTTCCAGCTGCCCAGCGCGGCGGAGTCGAAGCTCTTCTTTGATATGAAGACGAAGATGGCCGAAGCGGCGAGCAGGACGAGCCCAAACCCCAGAACGTCGCCCAGCGTGATGGTGAGATAGTACCAGCGCCCTCCGCTCAACAGCCCGGAGAGGGCTCCGGACGCGGCCTTTATGGTGAGCAGCACGGCGGCGCAGAGGAAAAAGGTGCGCAGAGCGGAGAGGGCGCGCACGGACACGGCCTGTTGTGGGAACTCGGATATTATGTCGTCGCAGAACTTCTTGTAATCTCCGCCTATGACCTCGCGGGCCGTCTGCCCGCGCTTTTCGCCTTCGAGCAGCATTTGGGCTATGTCGCGCCGCACCAGTTCCTGGTCGTATCCGCCCAGGCGCGATGTGCGCAGATAGACGACGATGTCGGTCAGCACGGCGTTCGACTCCGCGCCGAGGGACTTTTCCCTCCTGTTGTTCTCCTCCCGCAGCTGGTCCGTCCTCTTGCTCATTTCACTGCCTCCATTTCATTTAACAGCCGTTCCACGGCGCGGGAGAGCTCGCCGTAGCTGGAGATGAAGCCCTCCAGCTCCAGGCGCCCCGCCGGTGTGAGAGAGTAATATTTCCGCATGGGGCCCGAGGCCGACTCACGGTAGAGCGCCGAGATGAACCCGCTCTTCTCCAGCCTCAGCAGCAGCGGGTATATGGTGCCCTCCGAGACGCTCCCCAGGCCATATTCGCCGAGCTTCTGGGATATCTCGTAGCCGTAGGTCTCCCTTTGGGAGATAACGGCCAGGACACAGCCGGAGAGTATGCCCTTTAGCATCTGTGAGGGTATCAAGCCGCCGCCTCCTCTATCTTGCATTGCAATGCAGCGTGTACATTGTAATGCAAGATAGGCACTTTGTCAAGCGTAAAATAAAAAGCGGCACAGCTGGGCTGTGCCGCTTGGGGCTGCGAGAAGCTATCAATAATTGGTGGCCTTGAGCTCGAAGAAGGCCTGGGGATGGGCACATACGGGGCAGACCACGGGGGCGCTGGGGCCGACATGGACGTGGCCGCAGTTGCGGCAGACCCAAACCTGCTCGCCGACGCGGCTGAACACCTGGGCCTGCTCGATGTTCTTCAGCAGGGCGAGGTAGCGCTCCTCGTGTTCCTTCTCGATGGCGGCCACACCGCGCATCTGGGCGGCTATCTGGGTGAAGCCCTCCTCCTCGGCGGTCTTGGCGAAGCCGGCGTACATCTCGGTCCACTCGTAGTTCTCGCCATCGGCGGCGAGCTTGAGGTTTTCGGTGGTGGGGCCAATCTTGCCGCCGTGCATGGCCTTGTACCAGAGCTTGGCGTGCTCCTTCTCGTTGGCAGAGGTCTCGCTGAAGAAGGCCGCTATCTGCTCGTAGCCGTCCTTCTTGGCTTGGGAAGCGTAGTACTCGTACTTGACACGGGCCTGGGATTCACCGGCGAAAGCGGTCTGCAGATTCTCAAAAGTCTTGCTGTCCTTGAGTTCCATGGTAAACCTCCTGAAGTTTATTTGACGCGTAACTATATACTATACTAAAAGAGAAAAAAAGCAACATATTTTTTTGCCTTTGTGCAGATAATATCCTTGCTCCGGGGGTGCTCCGCGGAGCGGACAGAAAAACAGACAGCGGAGGAGAAAAAAATGAAAAAGACTGCCGTATTCATACTCTGCGCGGCGCTGTTCGTGAGCGCCCTCACCGCCTGCGGGCGCGAGGAGGACGGCTTGGTGACCGACAGCCCCAATCCCACGCACACGGTCGAGGAGGACATAATCGACCCTCTGGAGAGCATGCTGCCCTCCGAGCTGCCGTCCACGGCGCCATCGCCGAGCGCCTCTCCCAAAGCGTAAAAACAGCTCCTTTTCCCCGGGGAAAAGGAGCTGTTTTTTGCTTTATTTCGCCAGGACCTTTTTCAGCCGGGCGTAGCGGGGGAGGGAGTTCTCCGTGGGGCGCTCCGGCTCGCCCTGGATGAGGGGCAGGGCGTAGTCGATAAACTCGCCCTTTACGCCGGCGCCGTCCTCGGTTATCCACTCGAGGGGCACCTTTTTCTCGAAGTTGGCCACGCTGGTGAGGGGGACGAGGGTGGGCACGCAGACATACTTGCCGTCGGCGCACTCGCGCTTGAAGGCGACCATCTTGCCGCTCTCGCCGGCGACGGCGGACTCAACAGCCACCTTGCCGGCCAGGAAGGCCTCTTCCACATCGGCCTTGGAGGCGATATGGGCGGCGCAGCGCTGGAGCAGGCTGAGCTCGATGCCGCGGACCTTGGCGCCGGTGCGCTCCTTTATCACCGCGGAGAGCAGGGAGGCCAGGCCGCCCAGCTGGGCGTGGCCGAAGCCGTCGGTGGCGCTGGTCTTGGCCTCGGAGACAAAGCTGCCGTCGGCATAGTGTATGCCTTCGGAGACGGCGACGATGCAGTTGCCCTTTTCCCTGTATATGGCGGAGGCGCGGGCGATGAAGTCGTCCATGTCGAAGTCCCTCTCGGGCAGATAGATGAGGTCGGGGCCGCAGCCGACGAGGGAGGCGAGGGCGGAGCTGGCGGCCAGCCAGCCGGCGTGGCGGCCCATAATCTCGATGATGACTATCATGCCGGTGTCATAGACGTGGGCGTCCTTGTACACCTCGGCACAGGCGGTGGCGATGTACTTGGCGGCGCTGCCGAAGCCGGGGCAATGGTCGGTGTTGTAGAGGTCATTGTCTATCGTCTTGGGCACGCCGATGACGCGGCACTCGTAGCCGCTCTTCTCCATGAAACGGCTGACCTTGTCGCAGGTGTCCATGGAGTCGTTGCCGCCGTTGTAGAAGAAATAACGCACGTCGTATTTCTTGAATATCTCCAGTATGCGCCTGTAATCGGTGTCGTCCTTGTCCGGGTCCGCCATCTTGTAGCGGCAGGAGCCCAGCTCGGAAGAGGGGGTGTTCATCAGCAGAGAGAGCTCGTAGGCGTCCTCCTCACCCATGTCGTACAGCTTGTCGTCCAGCACGCCCTTGATACCGTGGGCGGCGCCGTAGACCTTGGTGATGCTGCCGTTGTCGAGCGCAGTGCGTATCACACCATAGGCACTGGCGTTGATAACAGACGTGGGGCCGCCGGACTGTCCGATTATGCAGGCACCCTGAAGCGTTTTTTCCATCGTAAAACCTCCAAAATCTAAAAGGTGATATTGATTATATCACATGTTTGAGATATAATAAATAAGCAAACAAAAATTTTATCCGAAAAAGGAGATAATTTGCAATGAGCCTCGTTACTACCAAGGAAATGTTTAAGAAGGCCTATGACGGCGGATACGCCATCGGCGCGTTCAACGTCAACAACATGGAGATAGTCCAGGGCATCACTGAGGCCGCCAAGGAACTCAGCGCCCCCCTGATACTCCAGGTTTCCAAGGGCGCGAGGGCGTATGCCAACCATACTTATCTGATGAAGCTCGTCGAGGCGGCCGTCATTGAGACCGGTCTGCCCATCTGCCTGCACCTCGACCACGGCGACAGCTTTGAGCTGTGCAAGAGCTGCATAGACGGCGGCTTCACCTCTGTCATGATAGACGCCAGCAGCAAGCCCTTCGATGAGAACGTCGCCATCACCCGCAAGGTCGTCGAGTACGCGCACGACCACGGCGTCGTCGTCGAGGCCGAGCTGGGCACGCTCGCCGGCATAGAGGACGAGGTGAAGGTCGAAGAGGGCCACGCCTCCTACACCCGCCCGGAGGAGGTCCAGGAGTTCGTTGAGCGCACCGGCTGCGACTCCCTGGCCATCGCCATCGGCACCAGCCACGGCGCCTACAAGTTCAAGCCCGGCACCAAGCCGCAGCTGCGCTTCGACGTGCTCGAGGCCGTGGAGAAGAACCTGCCCGGTTTCCCCATAGTCCTGCACGGCTCCTCCAGCGTGCCCCAGCAGTTCGTCGATGAGATAAACAGGTACGGCGGCAATATGCCCGGCGCCATCGGCGTGCCCGAGGACCAGCTCCGCCAGGCCGCCAAGAGCGCTGTCTGCAAGATAAACATCGACTCCGACCTGCGCCTCGCCATGACCGCCAGCATCCGCAAGTACTTTGCCGAGCATCCGGCCGACTTCGACCCCAGGCAGTACCTGAAGCCCGCCCGTGAGGCCATAAAGCAGATGGTCATGCACAAGATAGTGGACGTCCTCGGCTGCGACCACAAGGCCTGAGCGCAGTCCGCCATTGGCGGCAGCATTTCACTTACAGAGGAGGGGTCCGATGAACTTCAGGGAGATCCTTGAAAGGCTGACCGGAGGCCGCCCCGCGTGGCCGGATGGCACTGAAGGCGGCCCGGGGAGCTGCGACTTTGACATCGCTCTCGTCATAAGGCTCATCGTTTCCTGCCTTATGTTTGCCGCGGCGCTCCTTTTCAGGAGCATACCGGCGCCCTGGCCCACGGTGATACTTATCCTGGGCAGCGTTATTGCCGGATACGACATCATTGCGGGAGCGGTGCTCTCGGTGCTCGACGGCAAATTCCTGGACAAGACCGTACTGATACTGCTCAGCGCGCTCATCGCCTTTGTCTTTGGCGCCATTGTCGAGGGGGCGGCGCTGATACTGCTCTTCCAGCTGGGGGGCATCTTCATCGCCTACGCCGTGGGGCGGACCAGAATGTCCGCCCTCGACGCGGTGTTTTTTGAAAACGAATACGCCACCGTGCTCCGCGAGGGCGGGGAGGACCGCGTCCCCTCCGCCGACGTGGAGGCCGGCGAGCGCATAAGGGTACGCGCCGGCGAGCGCATACCCTGCGACTGTGTGGTGGTCGAGGGCTCATCCAGCCTGGACCTCTCCGCGCTGGGAGATACCTCGGGTGAGGTCCTGGCCAGGGAGGGGGACGAGCTGCTCTCCGGCAGCATGAACCTGAGCGACGACCTCATCTGTGAAGTCACCAGCTCCGGCAGGGACTCCACGGCAGCCGCGATGTACCGCGGCGTGGAGCATGCCTCCGCCTCCGGCGAAGTCGTACCCCGCGCGCTTGAGCAGCTGGCCGCCTATTTTACCCCCGTTGTCTGTGTGGCGGCTGTGCTGATTGCCGCCATTCTGCCTCTCGCCATGCAGGTCAGCGTGGCTGAGTCCGTGCGCCGCGCCGCCGTGTTCCTCATAATCGCGAATCCCTGCGCGCTGCTCGTCGCCGCGCCGCTGGTGCGGCTGTGCTCGGCCGCCGGGGCTGCCCGGAGCGGCATATTCTACAAGGACAGCACGGCCATAAGCTCCTTGGCCGAGGCGGGGGCCGTGGCATTTTCCAAGCCCGGCACCCTCACGGACGGCAACCCCAAGGTGGTCTCCGTGAAGGCTGAGCGCATGGGGCCGGAGGTCCTGATAAAAATAGCCGCCCACGCCATGGCCTACTCCAACACCCCACAGGCCCGCTCCATCATCGCCGCCTATGGCGGCACCATCTACATAGACCTGGTGCAGGATTTCGTGGAAATACCGGGCAGCGGGGTGGAGGTCACCGTCGATGGAATCAAAATCTGCGTGGGCACGCGCGATTTGATGACGGTGAAGCACGTTTCTGTGCCGGATTCTGACCTGACCGAGGAGTACGCCGTCTATGTGGCCATCGGCGACGAATACGCCGGACGCATCACGCTGAACGACAATGTGCGCCCCGACGCCGCTTCCGGTGTGGCCGATTTGGCCCGCTGCGGAGTGGGCAAAGTGGTGATGTTCACTGATGAGAGCCGCGACAGCGCGGCTCAGGCCGCCGCCTCCCTGGGGATAGTCGAGTACTACTCCGAGCACGGCATCGGGCGCACGCGCGAGGCCATTGGGGAGGTGAGGCGCGGCTGTGCATCCGGTGAGAAGCTCGTCTTCGTGGGCGATCCCAACTGCTTCAACGGCACGCACACCGATGCGGACGCCGACGTGGCCATGGCGGGCCTCGATGCGCTCACCATGCCCCTGGGCACCGATGTGACCATAGTGGGAGGAAAGGTTGAGAGGCTGCCGCTGGCCATAGCCATAGCAAAGTACTCGGAGAAGCTGATACTCTGCTGCGCGGCCGGAGCTTTGCTGGCAAAGCTCGCGCTGCTGGCGCTGGGCTTCTTCGGCATAGCCACCATGTGGTTTGCCGTATTCATAGACGCCTGTGCCGCCGTGGGAGCGTCGCTGGCCTCCATTCTCGCCTTCAGCGGAGAGAGCTACAGCAAATAATACACAGCAAATAAAAAAAAACCCCGCCCCCTGGGGGCGGGGTTTTTTATTGCTTACTTTGCGTATACAGTCATGGAAACGCCGCTGTCGTGTACCAGTATGTCCCGGGGCAGCTTAAGGAACTTGGCTGTGACGTAAATGTCGCCTGCCGCGCCGGAGATATTGGTTATCTGTACGATGTAGACGAACCAGAACGCCGCGCCGGCGCTGAAGACGAAATTCAGCGCCAGCAAAACCGCGCCCAGCACAATCACCGGTGCAAGCGCGATGACGATGTAAGGCCCGCGGGCGAAATAGCTTCCGCTCCCGGCAAAAGCATAGAGGCCCGTGAAGCCGTAACGCACTTTTCCGGAGCCGTACAGCTTCATGCATATGCCATGCGTCAGCTCATGCAGGAGCATGTAGACAACGATGGAGGCAAAAAGCGCCAGCAGGTGAAGGGGGTGTATATCCCGCACAGCCGTGCCCAACGGCACAAGATATGCGCCCAGGAATACCATAAGGATGGCTATGAGCAGCGCGAGCCCGTTTATGAGCAGGGCCAGGCGCTTGTTTTTCTGCAAATCGACTGTGAGCAGCTCGTGGTAGCCGTCTGGCAGGCTGTCGTAGCAGCTTCTCATGTTTTACCTCCCAAGTAGGAAAATATTGCTGTCTGTGGAGAAGTTGTCGATGCTGTAGCAGACGAGCACATCGTCAAAGCCGTTCTGGGCGATATAATCGGACAGGCTCGCGCGGTAGTAGCGCAGGTCCAGGATGTGTATGCGTGAGTAGCTCTCCAGGAGGAAGGGGGAGAGGCTGTCCATGTAGGAGTCGCGGATTATCAGCAGGGAGGGGGCATTCTCCACCCCGGTCTCTATCTCCAGCAGGGGGGTATTGCCGCCATAGAAAAAGGAGTACTTGTCCTTTACCTCCAGACGGCTCCAGTCGTAGAGCTGCCCCTCAACCGGGCTGCCCTGGGGGTAATTGGTTATCCGCAGGCCCTCCGGCTCGGTGACGAAAATCTCCATGCTGTCCGGCTCTACCCAGGAGAAGCCGGAGGACGACCAGGAGGTGCCGTAAAATTCCCCGGAGACGGTCTCCCGCCCGGTGTAGTCCTCTATGGATGGGCAGTCGAGCCCCATGGTCTCGGCGAGGGCGGTGAAGGCGTAATACGCCCCCAGGGTGGTCCAGTGGTGGTCGGTGCGGTAGTAGACGTACTCTCCGGCATGTGCTTCCAGAGCCGAATAGATGTCCACATTGTCCGCCGCAGAGAGGGAATAACAGTAGTCGATGTCGGCTCTCTCGCTGTCGCGCGGGGTGTTTGCCGGCAGCATGGAACTCCATATGTCGCTCTTTCCGGGTATAAGGGCGAAATACACGTCGGCGTCGGTGTTGCCCACCAGCGCGTTCAGCGCGGTGATGTTCTCCTCCAGCTTGGACGCGCCGGGAGAGGCATACGGCTCAATTATGGTGTCGCCGCCGCAGAGGAACATGCTGTTATTCTGCTTTTTGCCCAGGGCGAGCTCGCTGGCGGCTTTCACGGTTATCCACTCGTCGCGCAGGGTGAACTGGTCGGTGATGTAGGTCTCAAAGTCCTTGGTGTAGCTGCCGGAGAACAGCGTTTCAAAGCTGAATTCCGGCCGCTGCTGCAGCCTGCGGTTCTCCTGCTCAGAGGACTCGCGGTCAGGCAACACCATATTCAATATGAAAAAGGCGAAGATGAAGAGCAGGAAGAGTATCGCCTCTGTCCACATGGCCTTTTTGCTCACTGTACACCTCCTAGAAGTTCCAGTACAGGAAGGGGTTATAGGTCGAGTCCACCAGATAGGCCGTCGCCAGCAGCAGAGCGGCGGCTATCAGCACAGGGGAGGCCACGGCCCTCACCTTGGGCGGCACAGAGTTGTAGAGCCTGGCGCCCAGCGGGGTGGAGGCAACTATACCTATGGCAAACATCGCCCCATAGGAACCCAGGTAGAAGAGGTCCCTTGACTCGTACAGCCCGCTGCCCCCGCCGAACATGGCGGAAAAATACAGCCCCACGGCGCTTATGTCCTCCAGCTGGAACATGACCCAGCCGCAGACCACCAGGAAGATGGTGTAGACATGTCCCACCACGGCGGGCCATTTCTCCAGCCGCCTCAGCAGGAAAGTCTTTTCGATTATCAAAAACACGGCGTAGTAGAGGCCCCAGAGGAGGAAGTTCCAGTTGGCGCCGTGCCAGATGCCGGTGAGAGCCCAGACGACCGTGATATTGCAGAGCTGACGGCCCAGGCCATTCCGGTTTCCGCCCAGGGGGATATACACATAGTCCCTGAACCAGGTGCCGAGGGAGATATGCCATCTGCGCCAGAACTCGGTAATGCTGCGGGAGATATAGGGGTAGTTGAAGTTCTCCTTGAACTCAAAACCTATCATCCGCCCCAGGCCCACGGCCATATCCGAATAGCCTGAGAAGTCGAAGTATATCTGCAGGGAGAAGGCAGCTATGCCCAGCCAGGCACCCAGAGTGGTCAGCTCGGAGGGGGAGGCGGAGTATATGTCCCAGAGCGCGCCTATGTTGTTGGCTATGAGCACCTTCTTGCCCAGACCGACGATGAAGCGCTCAACGCCGGAGGAGAACTGGTCTATGCTGGAGGCCCTGAAGCCCAGCTGGTCGGCCACGTCCTTATAGCGCACTATGGGACCGGCTATGAGCTGGGGAAAAAGGGCCACAAAGGTGCCGAAGCTGATGTAATTGCGCTGTACGTCGGCGTCCCCACGGTAGACGTCTATGGGGTACGACATGGTCTGGAAAGTATAGAACGATATGCCTATGGGCAGAGTGAGACCGAGAGGCGCTATGTCGATGAAGGGCAGCAGGCTCAGAGTGGTGACAATCAGGTCATAATATTTGAAGAAGCCCAGCAGAGAGAGGTTTATGACCACGTTCACGATGAGGACCGCGCGGGCCCGGCGCATGTCCCCGGCGCCCTTGTATTTGCCGATGAGTAGTCCGTTGACATAGTTCACCGTGATGGAGAGCATCATCAGCAGGATATACACGGGCTCGCCCCAGCCATAGAAGACCAGGTTGGCCACAAATAGCACCGGGTTCCTCCATCTGACTGGGGAGAGATAGTACACTGCCAGCACTACCGGCAGGTATATGAACATGAAAAGCAGGCTGGAAAAAACCATTAATGGCTTCCCTCCGGGTGTAGATTACTCAGCGAAAAGCGCGTTGAAGCTGGCGGCGATATCCGCGGCGCTGCCGTGCGACACGAGCATGAGGAAATTGCCGCTGACACATATCTGGGCGCCCTCCCACATAGCTATGGACTCGGGATACCAGGCGCCGCCGTCAATCTGCGACTGCCTGCGCGATTCGAGTATGGCGCGCACCGTGTCCACATCAGCGGAGTCGGAGCACTCTATAAGCACTATCTCATTGGCTGAGGCGGTTATCATGGCTATTTTACCCACAAACTGGGCCTTGGAAACAGCCGAGAGGCCGGGATAGTAGGCGTCCATCATCTCCGTGTCCATGTCCATCATGGAGGAGAACTCGTATGTAGCGGAGATGGTGTCGTAAAATGCCTGCAGGTCCACGCCTTCCGTCTCCGGCTCGGGGGACGGAGTGGAATCGGACTCTGCCCCTTCGTCCGGAGCGCCGCTGGCCTCAGGGCTCTCCGCGGGAGCGCTCTCCACCGGCGTCTGCTCCGGCGTGCTCACCGGGGTGGGCTCCGGAGTCGGGGTGGCCACGGACGGCGTGGGGGAGGGCGTCTGCACAGGCGTGGGGGAGGGAGTGGGCTCCACCTCATCCGTGGGCTCCGGAGTCTCCTCCGGCTCCTCGGTGGCCTTGGGCGTGGATGTCGCCGGCGAGAGAGTGCTGGCGATATCTCCTATCGGGTCATCTACGGTATCCGTGCTCTCCGGACTGCTCCCGCAGGCGGCCAGACACAGTATAAGGCCGGCGGCGAGAAGGAGGGAGGTGATTCTCTTCAGCATGGGTATCGCTCCTTTGGGCATGGGTTATCTTTAAGACTATAACACAAAAAACGGATTTGTCCAGTAGTTATTTTTGCCCCTCCGGCTTGAACTCCGCGAGCGGGTTGGCGTCCGCCGCTATGCGCAGCTCCGAGTTGTCCACATGCGTGTAAATCTCGGTGGTATTCAGGTGCTCGTGGCCCAGCACCTCCTGCACAGTGCGCACATCCACGCCATGCTGTATCATCAGAGTGGCTGCGGTGTGCCGCAGTTTGTGCGAGGAGTACTTATCCGGGTCCAAACCCGCCTTTAACAGCGTCTTTTTGACCATTGCATGCACAGAATCGGTGCTTATGCGCCGGCGGCGGGTGGAGACGAAGAGCGCATCGCAGCCGGAGGCGCTCATGGCCCTGCGGACGGCGAGCCAGGAGTCCAGCGCCTCTCTGGAAGAGTCGTTCAGGTACACCATGCGCTCCTTGCTGCCCTTGCCCAGTACGCGCAGACAGTCATCCCGCACATCGCCCAGATTCAGCCCTACCAGCTCCGAGATACGCAGCCCGCAGTTGAGGAACAGGCATATTATGCAGTAATCGCGCTCCCTGTTTATGCCGTCAACGGCCTCGAGCAGGCGTTTGCTCTCCTCGAGCGTCAGGTAGCGGGGGAGCGTCTTGGTGGTCCTGGGGGAGTCCAGGTCGGCCACCGGGTTGACCTCCAGCTGTTTGGTCTTGAGCGTGAGATATTTATAGAAGCTGCGTATGGTGGCTATCTTGCGCGCCCTGGTGGTGGCCGAGAGCCCATAGCTGGGGTCGCGGCTGTGCTCGTTGCGTACGCGGTCGCGCGCCAGGTAACCGAGATAGTCGTAGACCTCCTCCAGAGTGACCGAACCGACGAACTCCAGGTCCACATCCATGATAGATATCTCGTCCAACTCAGTGCTGCGCGGCACCAGCGCGCGCTCTATCTTCAGATAGCGGAAGAAGTTGCGCAAATCCAGAAAGTACTCGTCGACCGTGGCGCGCGAGTGTCCCTTGATGGTCTCGTGGTAGACAAGAAAATCCCGCAGCACCCGGGGGGCCTCAGCTCTGTAGTCCGTCATCTCACAGTTCACCTCTGTCTATATATTGTAAGGGAAGTGAGGCGGAAAGTAAAGAGGCGGACAGAGAAAATTCAACAAAATAAAAATTTTGTTGAATTCAGAGGAGGGGTACGGCGAGATTTGAGCTATATTGAGTTGAGCAGCGGCCCGGATAAGCTCAGGTCCTGTTCGGCCTGAGATAAAGCCCGTATCCACGGCCGACACTTCCGCCGCTGAGCAGCTGCCGGCGGAAAATCCTCTGCAGCGCTGTTTGCTCCGGCAGTTCCTCCGCGGTACACGACGACGGCCACGGCCTGTCGAATATCCGCCACATATCTGACTGCCCGGGGTCATCTATGGTGTACAGCAGCTCGTAGTCCGCGGCGAATTGACATATCCTGGAGCTATCTCCCAGCTCCGAGCACAGCGGGTGCAGCAGCCAGGAATCACAGACAAAAGGCGTCTCTTCTTCGTGCGCGTAACCGAAGAAGCCCACAGCGCGCTCGTATGCGTCCTGGCAGTCCTCGCGGAGCAGCGGGCCGTTCGAGGGTATGTGCACGTTTATCACCCGCTCTCCGCGCGGCAGCGGCTCATCCGCCTCAAAAGAGCTGAACTCAAATTGCAGCCGCCCGAGGGCAAAGCGCTTGAGCTCGAAGAAACCCGTGAACCAGGACGCGACAAAGCTGCCCCAGACGCCATAGACCCGGCGGCACTCGCGGGCCTTGCAGAGCAGGTCGGCGAATGTGGCCTCATATATCTCCTGAGATATGCCCACGGCTGCGTACCGCCTCTCTGCGCTCTCCAGCATGCGCAGATACGGCAGCAGCTGCATGGTGAACGGGTGTTCGCCGCAGTCCGCAGCCATGTCGGAAATCTGAGCCAGCACGCCTTCCATATCCAATTCTGCCCCCGCGCCATATGCCTCCGCGGCGCCATCCAGCAGCGCGCGCGTGCGCGGATGGCCCATGGCGGACTCCATTGCGCGGCCGAGGGTGTCCACCGCCTCCGCCGGATAGTCCCAGCGCGAGAGCAGGCGCCTGACGTGTGAACTGTCCCAACTCATACTATCAAACCTCCGTAAGCGGCACGGCAGAGCCGATATCAAATGCCGGCCTGTCTGTCAAAAAAGTTATGGAAATTCCCCTGATATACAAAAATTCCCCGATTTTCACCCAGTCTGGGTGCCTGTCCAGTCTCCCCGTGAAAGCCATCAGATCGGGCGCGAGCTTAAAGGAGGCCCCGCCGATGAAGCCGCAGCTGAAACCAGGCAGTTCCACGTGTCCCGGGCTTATGCGCAGGACCTGCAGCCCGGCTCCCTCGGCCGCGCGGGCGATGCCCTCGTCGGAGGTTATGATTGATTGGCTGTCCACGACGCAGACCGAACACTTGGCATAGCCCTGGCGCACATTTAGCAGCTCTGTGCCCGGCGGCAGCGCCGAGAGCACGGCGCCGTCGCTGACGGATGTGTTGTGTATGAACCTCTTCCCTATCAGGCAGCCGTTGAGCCCGGCATCTGCCGGATAGCGGTGAGCGAGTCCCCTCGCCGACGGCATAACCTCGAAGCCCAGCTCCTCCATCTGGAGACGCAGCACATCCCCGCCGGAGCTGACCACACGCCTCCCCCCTGCGTGGAACAGCACGAGATCTGCGTGCCCGGCAAGGCGCCCGTCCACACGGGTGTTGTCCGGCAGCCAGAGCGCGGACACGCCCAGCTGCGAGAGAGGCCGCTCCAGCTCGCCGCGGTAGCGGCCGCCCAATGCCAGCAGCCCCACTCTTCCCTGGGGAAGATGGGGCGACTCTATGTATCCGCCGGCCGTCACTTGAGAGCCTCTCGGATGGCTTCGCGGACGTTTCTGACGCTTATCAGTTCCAGGCCCTCCGGCCTCTGCACGTCACCGCGCACGTGAGAGGGTATGATGCAGCGCTTGAAGCCCAGGCGGGCCGTCTCGGACAGCCGGTGGTTCAGCTGGGTCACGGACCTGACCTCTCCCGAGAGCCCCACCTCGCCGATGGCGGCCAGGTCGGAGCTTATGGGGGCGTCCCTGTAGCTGGAGGCCACGGCCAGCAGTGTGGCCAAATCCGCCGCGGGCTCGTCCAGCTGCAGCCCGCCCACGACATTTATGTACACGTCGCAGCCGGAGACCGGCAGGCCGCCCCGCTTTTCCAGAACGGCCAGCAGGAGCATGGCGCGGTTGTAGTCTATGCCGTTTGAGTTTCGCCGGGCGGCGGCGAAGCCGGATTTGGCCGCCAGGGCCTGCACCTCGGCCAGTATGGGGCGAGAGCCCTCCATCACACAGGCGACACAGGTGCCGGGCGTGCCGACGGGCCTGCCGGAGAGCAGCGTCTCCGAGGGATTGGGCACCTCCCTCAACCCGCGCTCCGCCATCTCAAACACACCTATCTCGTTCGTGGAGCCAAAGCGGTTCTTGGCCGCGCGCAGTATGCGGTAGCTCATGCTCTGCTCGCCCTCGAAATAGAGCACACAGTCCACCATGTGCTCCAGCACCTTGGGGCCCGCTATATTGCCCTCCTTGTTGATATGCCCCACCACGAAGGCGGCGAAGCCGTCCGACTTGGCGCGGCGCATTATGGACATGGTGCACTCGCGCACCTGGCTCACGCTGCCAGGAGCCGCGGCCAGCTCTGGGTCAAACATGGTCTGGATGGAGTCTATGATTACTATGGTGGGCTGCACGCTCTCTATGGCCGAGCCTATCTCGCTGAGGTCTGTCTCCGCCTGGACATATATGTTGCCCTCGGAGACGCCCAGCCTCTGCGCGCGCATCTTCAGCTGGCGGCGGCTCTCCTCGCCGGTGACATAGAGTATGCGCTCGCTCTCCCCTACCAGGCCGCAGAGCTGCAGCAGCAGCGTGGACTTGCCCACCCCGGGCGCGCCGCCCACGAGCACCACACTGCCCCTCACCGCGCCGCCGCCCAATACCCTGTCCAGCTCCCCCATGCCTGTGGGAAAGCGTATCTCCTCCTGGGTGTCCAGCTCGGAGAGCAGCTTGGGCGCGGCGCCGCCTTTACGCGGCCGCGCGGATTCAGACTTGGCCCGGCTCTCAGCCGGGGCCTCCGTCAGGGTGTTCCAGGCCCCACAGGCGGGGCACTGACCGGCCCACTTGGCGGTCTCGTTTCCGCACTCGGTGCAGAAAAACACGGTCTTTTTCTTCATGTGGCAGTTAGCTCTCCCTGAGTGAAAAATTGCAGGTATGACGCCAGCAATACGGCGGCTATCCTCATCTGATAGCCGTCCGACCCCAGCAGCGCCGCCTCGGTGGGATTGGACAGGAACCCGCACTCCGCCAATATGGCCGTACATCTGGCCTCACGCATAAGGTATATGTCCTCGGAGGCCGGCGCCGCCACCCGGCGGCTCTCCGGCGAGAGGGCCGAGAGCAGGTTGGCGTGCGTCAGCTCAGCCAGCGCCCTGCTGTCTTCGGTGTCGGCGTAGAACACCTGCGGGCCGGCGGGCCGCGAGTCCGGGTAGAAATTCTGGTGTATGCTTATAAGCACGCCGTCTGGCACGGAGTTTATCAGCTTCAGGCGCGCGCTCTGGTCGGCGCGCTTCCTCTGGGCCGTCGTCTCCGCCTCCGCGGGGTAATCTATGGCCTCTGAGTCGCGCGTCAGCACGGTCTCCACGCCAAAAAGGCCCGCAAGGGCATCCAGCTTCTGGGCCACGGCCAGATTTATCGCGCTCTCCAGCGCGCCGCCGGCGGTGGACGCCCCGCCGTCCTCCCCGCCGTGGCCGGCGTCAATTATCAGCGTGGGCAGCCCGCCGGGCGCCCCGGCGGACGCGGGCAGAGCCGCCTCATCGCCGTCCGGCAGCAGGAAGCTGGCGGCGATGAGCAGCGCCGCCAGAGCCAGCGGTGCCCAGTCTCTCAGCTTGACAAAAATGAACATGTACACTCCCCCTCGCTCCATACTATGCGCGGGGGGACGAGTTCATTATTCGCTGAGGAACCTCTCCAGGCGGTCAAGGCCCTCGCGTATGTTCTCCATGGAGGTGGCGTAGGTCCAGCGCACGAAATTCTTTATGCCGAAGCCGGAACAGGGCACCACGGCCACCAGGGCCTTCTCCAGGAAGGCGACGCAGAAGTCGTCGTCGTTTTCTATGATGCGTCCGCCCAGCCGGCGCCCGATGAGCTTCTCCATGTTCATCATCACGTAGAAGGCGCCCTCAGGCATGATGCAGGACACTCCCTCAATGGTGTTCATGCGGCTGACCAGATAATTGCGCCGCTCCTCAAACACCTTGCGCATCTCCTCTATGGTGTCCTGAGGCCCGCTGAGGGCCTCCACGGCGGCCCACTGGCTGATGGTGGAGGGCGCGCCGGTGGAGTGGCTGAGATAGTTGCTCATCACCCGGGGCAGATCGCCGCAGGCGGCGGCGTAACCTATGCGCCAGCCGGTCATGGCGTAGCTCTTGGAGACGCCGTTTACGAGTATGGTGCGCTCCTTCACCTCATCGCCCAGAGCGGCGAAGCTGGTGAACTCGCGGCCGTCGTACATCAGTTTGTAGTAAATCTCATCGGCTATCACGTATATGTCATGCCTGACGCAGACCTCGGCCAGGGCCTCCAGCTCTGCGCGGGTGTAGACCATGCCGGTGGGGTTCGAGGGGTTATTGAGTATCAGGGCCTTGGTTTGGGGCGTTATCGACGCCTCCAGCTGGGAGGGAGTCATCTTGAACTGAGCGGACTCCGGGGCCAGCACGGGCACCGGGACTCCGCCGAACATGCTCACCATCTCGCAATAGCTGACCCAGTAGGGCGCGGGGACCACCACCTCGTCGCCGGGGTTGAGCAGCGCTGCCAGCGCGGCGTAGACATTGTGCTTGGCGCCGCTGGCGATAACTATCTGCGTGTAATCGTAGTCGACGCCGCAGTCCGCGCTTATGCGGCCGGCCGCCGCCTTCCTCAGCTCCACTATGCCGGCGGCAGGCGTGTATTTGGTCTTGCCCTGGCGTATGGCATCTACGGCCGCGTCCTGTATGTTCACCGGGGTCTGAAAATCCGGCTCCCCGGCCCCAAAACCTATCACATCCTGGCCCGCGGCCCGCATCTGCTTGGCCAGTGAGTCTATGGCGAGGGTGGACGAGGGGCCTATGCCCAGAGCTATCCTGGAGAGTTCTTTCATGGAAATACCTTCTTCCGTCTCAGATGTTCTACACTGTAATTATATAGGCCGACCGGAATTATTTCAAGGCCTGTCACGCACGTAGAACCTCTCAGGCTGGCGGCAGCGGGAGCTCTCATACACCTTGAGGCCGGGATGGTCGACTCTCAGCCAGGCGGCCAGCACGGGGACGACCACGTTCTCCGTGGGGAAGTGGCCGGCATCTATCAGGTTCAGACCCAGCTCATTGGCCGCTATGAACTCGTGGTGCTTTACGTCGGCCGTCACATAGGTGTCGCAGCCGCGCTCCCAGGCCAACAGCATGTCGCCCGCGCCCGCACCGCCGCAGAGCCCGATGCGCCTCACGGGCCGCTCCGGACCGGCGTAGCGCACTCCCGCCGCGCCGAGCGCAGTGCTCACGCTGCGCAAAAACTGCGAGAATGGCACTTCCCCCTCCAGCTCCGCCGTGCGGCTGATTCCCTCTTCCCTGTTGAGTATGCCCGTCACCCGGGCCCCCAGCGCTGACGCCAGCGCGTCGTTCACCCCGCCCTGGGCGGCATCCAAATTGGTGTGCATGCAGATGGCGGACATGCCGCGGCTCAGCAGGGCGACCAGCTTCCTGCCGGTCAGGTCGGCATCCGTGGCGCTCTTGACGGAGCCGAAAATCAGCGGGTGGTGGGAGACTATAAGTTCAGCGCCCATGGCGGCCGCCTCGTCTATCACCTCGTCCGTTATGTCCAGCGCCACGAGTACGGTACTCACCTCGGCCCCCTCCCTGCCGGCCAGGTGACCCACGTTGTCAAAGTCCATTTTTAGCACCACGGGCGCGCGCTCATTTAGCGAATTGAATATGTCCTTTACAGTCAAAACCGCATCCTCCCTTTTATCTCTTCCAATCTGCCTATTTCAGCCCTCAAAGCCTCGTCTCTCGCCCTGTCTCTCCCCTGTTCCACACCTGCGAGGGCCCTGTGCGCCCTCTGCAGCCGCTGCTCCAGCCATTCGCCGAGCAGCGGGTCCTTACCGCGCAGCAGCGCGTCCTCGGCGTACACCTCTGACGCTGCCCCCCCAATGACGCGCATCGCCGGATAGAGCCTGCGGCCCTCCGCCGCCAGCCTCGCCGTCTCCAACCGGTATCCGCTGCCGGCCAGCCACAGGCAGAGCTCATCCAGCTTGGACTGCGGCTGCAGCACCAGGACGGCGCCTCGCTTAGTCCACTGCGCACGGGAGAGTATGCTGGCCATGGTCTCGCCGCCCATGCCGGCGATTACAACGGTGTCCGCCTCGTCTGCGCCGGGAAAATCCAGCCCGTCGCACAGCTCAAAGCGTATCCTTCCCCCCAGGCCCCTCCCTGCTGCGTTTCGCCGCGCTGCCGCGAGCGGGCCCGGACGCACATCGGAGGCTATCGCCCTCTCGGCCCCGGCGTGCTCCAGCAGCCATATCGAGAGCAGGCCGTGGTCGCACCCCACATCTGCCAGGCAGCGGGCGCCGGCGGCCAGACCGGCCACCATCTCCAGCCGGGGACTCAGTTCATACAGTGTGCTGCTCATGTTCCCTCCACGTACAAAGCCCCCGCACAGCCCAATGGCTGTGCGGGGGCCGCTGCTCAATCAGGCTTACTCCGCGTAGCTCGCCAGATAGGCGTTGAGGTCGGCGAGGAACTGGTCGGGATTGACGCCGTGGGCGTAGCAGGCCTCCTCCAGCGTCTCGCCGCTGGCGAGGGCGCAGCCCATGCAGTGCATGCCTATGCTCTGAAAAGCCGGCATGGCCTGGGGCGCGTGCTCGAGTATATCGGAAATGAGCGTGGTCTTGGTGATTTCAAACATGGATTAACCTCCCAAAATGCGATATTAAAAAGCAACTGGGACGCTTACGCGCCCCAATTGCTTCCATTGACATTAGGCATTGCTCTGCTGCTCACGAATCTTGGCAAAGCACTCGCTGCAATAAACGGGGCGGTCGGTCTTGGGCTCAAAGGGAACCTTGGCCTCGCCGCCGCACATGGCGCAGACGGCGGTGAAGTACTCACGGGGCCCACGGGCCGCGTTCTTGCGGGCGTCACGGCAGGGCTTGCAGCGCTGAGGCTCATTCTGGAATCCACGCTCGGCGTAGAACTCCTGCTCACCGGCAGTAAACACGAATTCCTGCCCACACTCTTTGCATACCAGGACTTTGTCTTCGAACATGTTTGTTTTACCCTCTCTTTTGCTAATCTTGCCTTGCGGCTAATATGCGCTCAGCTCATGCTGATATCGCCAAGGAATGGATGTCTCGCCAGCTTACGGCGAATTCGTTGCACGGCGTTGTCCACCGCTTTTTCAGTACGCTGGGTCTCCTCCGCTATCTGCCGGTAACTCAGTCCGTCCAAAAAGTGGAAAAGAACCTCAGTCTCAAAGCTCGACAGGCACCGTGAAAACGTGGAATAAAACTCTTTTTCGCTCTCTCTGGCAAGGACCTGTTCCTCAGGTACACGCCTGAATGCCTCAGGCTGGGACGCAGCGCCGACGGTTGATTCTTCTGAGAGGATGATATATTCCAGTGAAACCCCGTCATTCAACGGGTCGTGTTTTTTGCGTGAAGCCGATTTGACAGCCTCTATCATGCGATTGCGTATGCAGACCTCCGCGAATTTCCTGAATGAGGCGTCGTTTTTGGCCTCAAATCTGCGTATTGCGGAGAGCAGACCCACCATGCCCTCCTGCGTGAGGTCCTCGCTGTCGCCTCCCGCCAGGAAATACGGCCTGGCGCAGATGCGAACCAGACGGGTGTAGCGCTCTATCAGCGCCTCCTCCGCCGCGGCGTCTCCGCCGGAGGCCAGGAGCTGCAACTCATTGTCCGATAAGCTGGTGTATTCACTCATAGCGCAATCCCAATCTTAAAACTGATTATACTGCAAACTATTGGAAAGTCAAGATGAAAATCTTTTTTCTGATAAAATAATCAGAGATCTTTGCGAAATTTTTGGGAGAATGCGCTAATCGCTCAGAGCTCCAGCTGGTCCTGGCCCACATACTCCAGGCCCAGGTGCTCATAGGCCTTTCGGGTGACGCATCTGCCGCGCGGCGTGCGCGTCAGATAGCCCTGCTGCAACAGGTAAGGCTCGTACACGTCCTCCAGCGTGACGGACTCCTCGTTTATGGTGGCGGCCAGGGTGTCCAGCCCCACGGGCCCGCCGTTGTAGAACTCGATTATGCTTTTGAGCATGCGCCTGTCCACGGAGTCCAGGCCCTCCCTGTCCACCTCCAGGCGCAGCAGGGCCTCGTTGGAGACCTCGCGGGTTATCACTCCGCCGGCCCGCACCTGGGCGTAATCGCGTACTCGCCTCAGCATGCGGTTGGCTATGCGCGGAGTGCCGCGGGAGCGCGAGGCAATCTCCATGGCGCCGTCTGGCTCTATGGCTATGCCCAGTATGCCGGCGCTGCGGGTGACTATCCGGCTCAGCTCCTCCGGAGTATAAAGTTCCAGGCGCAGCGTGACGCCGAACCTGTCGCGCAGGGGGGCGGTGAGCTGCCCGGAGCGCGTAGTGGCGCCGATGAGCGTGAAATGCGGCAAATCCAGCCTGATGGAGTTGGCAGAGGGGCCCTTGCCGATGATGATGTCTATCGCGTAGTCCTCCATGGCGGGATACAGTATCTCCTCCACCGCCCTGTCGAGCCTGTGTATCTCATCCACGAAGAGGATGTCGTTCTCCTGCAGGTTCGTGAGCAGGGCCGCCAGGTCCCCCGCCTTCTCGATTGAGGGGCCGGAGGTGATTCGCATGTTCACGCCCATTTCGTTGGCAATCACCGCGGCCAGAGTGGTCTTGCCCAGGCCCGGGGGGCCGTGCAGCAGCACGTGGTCCAGCGCCTCCCCGCGCATTTTTGCCGCCTCGATGAATATCCTCAGGTTATCTTTCGCCTTTTCCTGGCCGATATACTCGTCCAGCGTCCTGGGGCGCAGCGAGGCCTCTCCGGCGTCCTCGGGAAGTATGGTTGAAGAGGTGATGATTTCGTCTCCGGGCTCACCCGAAAAGCTGATGCTCAATTGTCACACCTCACTTCATCATGTTCTTCAGCGCGGCTTTGATTATCTCCTCCACGCCCATGGCATCGGTGTCAATGCCCTTGAGGGCGGAGTTTATCTCCGCGGCGCCGTAACCCAGAACGCCCAGCGCCGCCACGGCGTCGGAGAGCTTGCCCTCCCCCGCCGCGCTCACGGCCGGCGCCCCCACGGCGGAGGACATGTCCAGCCCCGGGCTCTCTTTGGCCATCTTGTCCTTGAGCTCCAGTATCACACGCTGGGCTATCTTCTTCCCGATGCCGGGCGCGACGGTGAGCGCGCGCTCATCGCCGGATATGACGGCCATGGCCAGCGCCTCCGGCGTGGACGAGGAGAGGATGGAGAGCGCGGCCTTGGGGCCCACTCCGGAGACGCCCACAAGCATGTCGAAGCAGCGCTTTTCCGCCCGGGAGGCGAAGCCGTAGAGCTCAAAACTGTCCTCCCTTATGACCTCGGAGACATAGAGCTTGGCCCTCTCCCCGGTCTTGAGCCGGGCGATGGTATTTAAACTGGCGTTGAGCAGATAGCCCACGCCGGCGCAATCTATCACGGCGGCATAGGGCTCTATATCCGTTACGGTGCCCGCTATATGGTAGTACATCTGTTCACCTCGGCCTGTCTGCCCATGAGCGAAGTGGCGCTGCGCGCGTGGCACAGGGCTATTGCCACGGCATCCGCCGCGTCATCCGGCTTGGGAGCGGACTTCATATTCAGTATCCGCCTCACCATGTCTATCACCTGCCGCTTTTCCGCCCTTCCGTAGCCCACCACAGCCTGTTTCACCTGCAGCGGAGTGTACTCATAGAGCGGCACGCCGGCGTGGTAACAGGCGAGGAGGATGACGCCCCTCCCCTGCGCCACAGAGATGCCGGTGGTGATATTGGTGTTGAAAAACAGCTCCTCCACGGCGGCCGCATCCGGCTTGAAGGTGCTTATCAGCTCGCCCATGTCGCTGTATATCCTCTCCAGCCTCGACGATAGCGCCGTGCCGGCGGGGGTGGTTATGACGCCGCAGCGCACAAAGCTCTGCCGCGGGCCCTCGGAGTCCACCACGCCGAAGCCCACGGTGGCTATCCCGGGGTCGATGCCCAAAATACGCAAAAACAACGCCTCCCTGCCCGCATATTGTAGCACCTGCGGCGGCCATGCGCAATATGAACTCAGAGAGCGCGGACTATCTCCCCCAGCTCGTCCCAGGACTCCACCAGCATGTGCTCACAGCGGGGACTGTGATCCGCCGGCTTTTTGTATGTGCATTTTAGCGGCGAGCGGTACCACACGGGGAATATGCCGGCGGCAGCCGCGCCCTCAATGTCGCACACCACGTCATCGCCTATGAACCAGCAGTCCTCCGCCTCCAGCCCGGCCAGGGCCAGAGCGCGCTCGAATATGCGCCGGGAGGGCTTGCGGAATACGCTCTCGCTGGACGCCAGGATGAACTCAAAGTCGAATTCCGGCAATATCTCGCCTATCCGCTCGATGAGCGCGCCGCCGGAAAAGGAGAGATTGCTCACGATGGCCTTCCTTATGCCCGCCGAGTCACAGAGGCGGAGAAAGCCCTTGACCCCCTCCATGGGGAAGATGGGCTCTGTGGCCCGCCAGCGCTCCAGCTCGACCTGGGCGAGAGGGCGGTCGAACTTCAGCTTCAGCGTGTCGTATATACATCCGTCCAGCTTCAGCCCGTCTGTCTCCAGGTCAAGGGGTCGAAGCTGTGCAAAGAGCTCGCCGTATATGCGGGACGATATCTCGTGCAGCCGCTCACCGGTGATGCCCAGCGGATTTTCCACAGCCAGCTCTATGGTCCGGCAGTTCCCTTTTAGATAGTCCTGGCTTGGTTCCCAGGCCAGAGTGTGGCCGTAGTCGAACAGAATCATCCTCGGCTTTTTCATGCCGCACCCCCAACAAGATACGTCATATCCAGGCATATGGGATTGCCGGAGGGCAATCCCATAGCCTGGTGATTGTCGCACATTCGGTCTGCTGTCTAATTACCGCCCTCATAGGCGTAGTCCAGCTCGGCGCCGTAAAACTCGTGCAGCGCCTCCAGGCCGGCGGCCATGTCGTAATAGACCTCGTCGGTGATGAACTCCCACGGCGTGCCGTTCTCATAGGAGTCCAGCGCGGCGTGCAGGTCGACCATGCGGTAGTGCCAGCCGTAGTCGTTTATGTCGTAGTCGTAGAGGTCCGCCATGAAAATGGGCCTGTACGAGACGTCCTCTATCCAGGCCTCCCCCGTGTCGGTGTCCTTCGTGAGGCTGATGTTGACTATGGAGGAGATGTCGGTGTACTCGTCGTTCTGGCAGGAGAGGAAGTTTCCGAGCGAGTAGCAGATGAAGCCCGTGCGGCGGCTGCCGTCCTCGTCTACAATCTCGCGCAGCTCCATGGGCTGTGGCACGCGGCATTTGCCGCCGATGATGATGTCGGCGCCGTTATTGAAGAGGAAATCGGCTATTTCCTGCTGCTGCTCGGTGGGCTGTGTGGCGAATTCCTCGCCCCAGGACATAAAGACAAACACTATGTCCGCCGCCGCGCCGGCCGACTCCAAATCGGAGCGCATCAGCTCGTAGTCCACCGTCTGGCCGTTGTCCAGGTAGTCCTCCGTGCAGATGCTCACGGCGTACTCGAAGCCCGCCACGGGGATGTCGTTCGTATCACAGGTGTAGGAGAGGAAGGCGACGGATATGCCGTTTATATCGGCCACCGTGTAGTTGCCCGCGCTGCGCTCCTCCTCGCTCCTGTATGTGCCGACATGGGCCAAGCCCGCGCTGTCCAGCACGTCCAGCGTGGTGGTTATGCCGTCCTTGTAGGAGTCCACGGCGTGGCTGGTGGCGGTATTCACCAGGTCGAAGCCCACGGAGGCTATGGAGGAGGCCAGGGACACCGGAGAGCGGAACAGCGGATAGGCGGTATATGGGCCGGAGCCGGCAATGGTCGTCACCAGTGAGCAGACCGCATAGTCCGCCTGGGAGATATAGTCGCCCAACACCCCGAAAATAGGGCCGTAATTATAGCTGCCGTCGGTCAGCGCCTCGGCGTTTAAGCCGGTGTGCATGACTATGTCCCCCCCAACGGCGAGGGTGGAAGTCACGGTATTCACATGCTCCGGAGTGGGAGTGGCGGCGGGCGGCTCGGTGGACGTCCCGGACGGCTGGGCGCTCACCTCGGCGGGGGGCGCGCTCTCCGGGGCCTCCTCCTGCCCGGAACGGGCCACGGAGGCGATGATGACGGCACCGATTATCAAAACAACGACCGCGGCGAAGGCCACGAGTGCTATTTTCAGCTTTTTGTTCATGACAACGTTCCTTTGCGAAGATGATATCTGATAATAGCACACTTTTTAGGAAAAATCAAATATTAACGGCGACAGCGCGTTGGCGATTGCAAAGCAAATTGCGCTGTGCTACAATCACCACATGGACATTGCCTTGAATAAAAATGATATATATGAAGCGGAAATCAGCGGTTTTACCTCGGAGGGGATGGGCGTGTGCCGGGTGTCCGGCAGGGCCGTGTTTGTCCCCCGCGCCCTGCCGGGTGAGCTCTGGCGCGTGCGCATAGTCAAAGTGACCTCCACCGCCGTGTACGGCCGGGGAGAGGCGCTCCTATCCCCCTCCCCTTCCCGCGTGGAGCCCGAGTGCCCGCACTTCGGCCGCTGCGGCGGCTGCGCGCTGATGCACATGAGCTATGACTGCGAGCTGGAGATGAAGCTCTCGCGCGTGAACGAGGCCTTCCGGCGCATTGGCGGACTGGAGCTGCGGGCAGACACCATCATCCCCTCCCCCAGCCCGCTTCGCTACAGGAACAAGGCCATTTTTGCCATTGGGGACAGCGGGCGCGGTCCGGAATTTGGCTTCTACCGCCGCGGCAGCCACCAGCTGGTGGCCGTTGACGACTGCCTGCTGCAGAGCCGGGAGGCCTCTCTCTGCGCCCGCGCGGTCTGCGATTTCATGCGGGATGAGGGCCTGGAGGCCTATGACCCCCTCAGCGGCGGCGGAACCATAAGGCACGTTTTCGTGCGCACGGCGCGCGACGGACGGGCAGTATGCTGCGTTGTCTCCGCGCGCGGCCTGGGTGCGCGCACGGCGCGCCTGGCGCCGCGCCTGCGCGAGGCCTGCCCGTCCCTGGGCGGCGTGGTGCTCAACATAAACCGCACGCGCGCCAACACCGTGCTCGCCGGGGATTTCTACACGCTCTGGGGAGAGGCGGAGCTGACGGACACGCTCTGCGGCCTCAGTTTCAAACTGGCCCCGCAGGCCTTTTTCCAGATAAATCCCGTCCAGGCTGAGCGTCTATATGAAATAGCCGCCGGATTTGCCGCGCCGCCGGGCACCGGCACCGTGCTGGACCTCTACTGCGGCGCCGGGACCATCAGCCTCTGCCTCGCACGTTCTGCCGGGCGGGTCATAGGAGCAGAGATAGTGCCGGAGGCCGTCAAAAACGCGCGAGAGAACGCCCTGGCCAACGGCGTGGAGAACGCGGAGTTCATCTGCGCCGACGCCGGGGAGGCCGCCGGCGAGCTCTCCCGCCGGGGGCTGAGGCCGGAGGCCGTCACGGTGGACCCCCCGCGCAAGGGCATGAGCCGCGAGGCGGTG
The DNA here is from genome assembly GCA_944385765.1 of uncultured Oscillospiraceae bacterium. Lineage (GTDB taxonomy): Bacteria > Bacillota > Clostridia > Oscillospirales > Oscillospiraceae > Scatomorpha. The sequence goes on along the minus strand of CALWYL010000001.1, from coordinate 266 downwards.
GAGGCCGTGTGCTCCATGCGCCCCCGGCGAGTGGCCTATGTCTCCTGTGACCCCGCCACCCTGGCCAGGGACCTGAAGCTGTTTGCAGAGCTGGGATATACGGCAGTAAAGGCCTCCGCCGTGGACATGTTCCCACGGACCGAGCATGTGGAAACAGTTGTCTTACTTTCCAAGGGAGAAATCGACTCTAAGAAGGTTCGTGTGGAGTTCTCTCTGGAGGACATGGATATGTCCGGTTTCCAGAACGATGCCACCTATAGTCAGAT